>WHTX01000170.1 GCA_009377505.1 Acidimicrobiia bacterium | reverse complement strand
CCCGACCAGCTGGCGGCCGGAGGCCTGGCTTGGCGCGAGCTGCGCGTGCCCGACAGCGCCGCCGTCCCCGGCACCGTGCCCTTCGCCCTCGTGGCGACCGATTCGGGCGACCTCGCCCTTGGTAGCTCGGCGGGCACGGTGGCGTTGGCCTGCCTGCTGTTCACCGCCCTCTCGGCCGTGACCGTGGCCATGGTCTCGTGGTCCCAGCGCCGGGTCACCGCCAGCCGCTCGCGCTCGCGCATCGACGAGCTGACCGGGCTGGCCAACCGGCCCACGGCGGAGGGCGAGCTCGCCCGCCTCGTCGCCGCCGGGCACCGGCCCGCCGTGCTCTTCGTCGACATCGACCGCTTCAAGCTCATCAACGACGCCCTCGGCCACCAGGCCGGGGACGAGGTGCTGCGCGCTGTGGGGCGAGCCCTCGAGCGCGTCACCCCCTTCGGGGCGCTGCCGGCACGCTGGGGCGGCGACGAGTTCGTGGTGGTGTGCCCCGCCGGCCACGAGCAGGCCCGGGCCACGGCCGAGCGCCTGCTCGAGACGGTCGGGGGGCCGGTGGCCGTCCCCGGGGGGGAGGTCGCCGTCGCCGTGAGCGTGGGCCTGGCGGCGACCTTGGCGGAGGGGACGGTCGCCGCGGCGCTGGCCGCGGCCGATGCCGCCATGTACGAGGCCAAGCGCCGCGGTGGGGGCCGGGTCACCGTGGCCGACGACGAGCTGGCGGGCGCGGCCGACGAGCTGCGCTCGGCGCTCCGCGCCGGCGAGGTCGTCGTCGACCTCGAGGCCGTGCGGGCGTGCTCGGTGAGCGAGCCGGTGGGCGAGCTGGTCGGCCTCGTCGTCCGGGCACGGTGGCCCCACGCCCCCGGCGGCCCGCTGGCCGGGCTCGGGCTCGCCGAGCTGGCAGTGCGGCTCGACCTCGGCCTGGCCCTCGTCGAGCAGGTGCTCGCCCAGCTGGGCGGGGCGTTCGCCCCCGACGGGCGAGCGGACGGGCCGATCCTGCGCATGCCCCTGCTCGTCCCCTTGCCCGACGCCGTCGTGCTCGACCCCAACCTCGCCCAGCTGCTCGTCCGGTGGCTGGCCCGGTCGGGCGTCGCGCCGCAGAGCGTGGCCATCGGGGTGAGCGAGCGGGTCATGGCCGGTGCCGGCGAGGGCGCCATCGCCCTCGGCGACCTGGCAGCGACGGGGGTGCAGTTGCACCTCGACGACTTCGACGGCCGGGTGGCGACGCTCGCCGCCCTGGTCGCCGCGTCCCCCGGCGGCCTGGCCCTCGCCGCCAGCATCCCTGCGCTCGTCGCCGGCGGGCCGGGGCGGGACGGGGAGGGGCACGCGCCGCGTCACGCCCTCGTCGTGCGGTCGGCCGCGGACTGGGCCGAGCTGGCCGGGGTACCCCTCACCGCGGACGGCGTGGCCGCTCCTCAGCAGGCTGCCGTGCTCGCCTCGCTCGGGGTGAACCAGGTGCGTGGCCCCGTGGCCGGCCCACCCGTGCCCGTCGACCGCTGGCGCGTGCCGAGCCCCCTCAGGGGCTGATGTCGAGGGGTGGGTCGGGCAGCTCGCCGGCGATGATCGGCGGCAGGAGCTCGCGCAACCTGGGCGGCAGGGTGGGCTCCCCGTTGGCCAGCAGCTCGTCCATCGTCCACCAGCGGGCGCCGCGGAAGGCCATGGCCTCGAACAGCTCGAGGTGGCCGGGCTCGGTGGTGGAGCTGCTGTCGCACCAGGCGACGTGGACCACCTCGTCCTGGTCGAAGTGGTAGCCGGCGAAGGTGAAGTTGACGTGCTGGGTCCAGATCACCGGGCCGACGCGGGCCTCGGTGATGCCGCCTTCCTCCCACAGCTCGCGGGCCACGGCGTGCTCGGAGCTCTCGCCCCCGTCGATGCCTCCGCCGGGGATCTCCCACCACGCGGGCTTCGTGGCGTCGCCGGGGTCGATGGCGTTGATGAGGAACACACGGCCGCCCTGGTCCAGGGCGACGACGCGCGCGGCCTTACGCCGCCAGACCCAGCTCATGGCGCCGGACACTAATCGGCTCGCGCGCGAGCAGGGCAGTAAGGTCCGACGCCGTGCCCGTGGTCCCTCAGCTCTCCTCCGACCGCACCTACGGCGGTGTGACGGTCCTCTTCGGCGCCGAGAACGGCAGGTACCCCTCGGGGAACTCGCTCGTCATCCAGGGCACGGAGGAGACGTTGCTCGTCGACCCGTCCCTGGCCGTGCACGAGCGGGGCGGGGCGCCGGCGGCGATCGACCGGGTGCTCGTCAGCCACGCCCACGAGGACCACCTGGCGGCGCTGCACCTCTATGCCGACGTCCCTGTGTTCGCCCACGAGGCCGACGTGGACGGCGTTCGCTCCCTCGACGGCCTGCTCGACATCTACGGCCTCGACCCCCTCGCCGAGGCCGACTTCCGCGTCGAGCTCGTGGAGACGTTCAACATCGGCGGCCACGGCGACGTCCGCTCCTTCGTCGACGGCACGCGGTTCGACCTCGGCGGCGGGCGCTCCGTCAGCGTCGTCCACCTGCCCGGGCACACCGGCGGCCACAGCGGGTTCCTCGTCGAGCCCGACGGCTTCTTCTTCATCGCCGATGTCGACCTCACCGGCTTCGGGCCGTACTACGGCGATGCGGCCAGCAGCCTCGAGGGGTTCCTGCGCTCCCTCGACCGGTGCCGGGACATCGACGCCCGTTGGTACGGGACCTTCCACCACAAGGGCCTCGTCGAGGGGCGGGAGCCGTTCCTCGCCCAGCTCGCCGAGTTCGGCGACGTGCTGCGACGACGTGAGGACGCCCTGCTGGCCTTCCTCCACGAGCCCCGCCGCCTCGAGGAGATCGTGGCCCACCGCTTCGTGTACCGGCCTCATGTCGATTCGGTCTTCGTCGACACCGTGGAGCGGCGCACCGCGGCCCAGCACCTGGCGCTCCTCGTGCCCGCCGGCCGGGTGGCCGAGGTGGAACCGGGCCGCTACCGCGCCGTGGCCTGAGCGCGGCGGCGGGGAGGCGGGGCGACGGGCCGCGCCCGGGGTGGCCGGAGGGCGACCGGTACGATGGCTGGGCCGTCGTACCGCCGCGGCGACTGCAAGGAACGAGACCCCGTTTGGCACCTGACCCGACCTCGCCGTACCCCGACGACCGTGACGGCGCAGCGCAGGGCGCCCGCGACGCGGGGGCCGCAGCAGCGCGGGGAGGTACGACCCCCGAGGCCACCGTGGGCCCGGCGGGGGCACCAGAGGCGGAGCCTGACGAGGCCAGCGTGGCCTCGCACCGCCGAGACCGGCGCATCAAGAGCCGGAACCGGGCGCTCGCCGAATGGGTGTTCGCCATCGCGCTGGCCGTCGTGGCCGCGCTGGCCATCAAGACCTGGCTGGTCCAGGCGTTCATCATCCCCTCCCAGTCCATGGAGCGGACCCTCGAGGTTGGGGACCGGGTGCTCGTGGCCAAGTTCGCCTACAAGGTCTCGGACATCTCCCGGAGCGACGTGGTCGTCTTCAAGAACCCCGACCGCCTGCCGGGAGAACCGGCGCAACTGATCAAGCGGGTGGTCGGCCTGCCCGGTGACGTGCTCGAGGCGGTCGACGGGCACTTGGTGCGCAACGGGGCGCAGGTGGACGAGTCCTACCTGCGGGCGGGGGTGACCACCACCGACCTGCCCCGCACGGTCGTGCCCGAGGACCACCTGTTCGTGATGGGCGACAACCGCGCCAACAGCCGCGACAGCCGCTTCATCGGCCCTGTCCCCGAGGACCTGGTGGTCGGCAAGGCGTTCTTCCGGATCTGGCCACCTGGTCGCATCGGCGGCCTGTAGGCCCGATTCGCCCGCCGCGAGCCCGCCGGCTCCGTCGAATCCGGGCCAGATCCCTGGTCACAGCTCTGCAAGCGCCGTTGCCGTGACCGTCCCGTCGAATCGACGTCGAATCGACGCGCCATCGGTGACGGGTCGACGACGAGGGCGCTGACCTGCGCAAACGGCCCCCGTGTTCTCGTCCGGCGAATTCGACGGACGGTTCGGGATCAGTCCCGCGGCCAGGTGACGCGGAGGGCGGTGAGGGCCTCGGGTCGATGGTCGCGCACGACCATGACCACGTCGTCGAAGCCGAGCCCCGCCAGGCGGTGGAGGCGGGCGGCGATCGTCTCCGCGCTGCCCCGCAGCTCGACGGGGTCGTCGGGCCCGTCGGGGCTCGGCTCGTCGGTCATCGCGGTGGCCACGTTGGTGAGCACCGCCCGCCGGCCTCCCTCGGCCCGGAAGCGGCTGATGCCCTGCTCGGCCAGCGCCCAGCTGGAGCGAGCCCCCGAGCCGATCCACCCGTCGAGCTCCCGGGCGGCGGTGGGGATCCAGCGGCTCCCCGCCCAGCTGCCGACGAGGATCGGCGGCCCGCCCTGCACCGCCGGCCACGGCGGCAACCGGCGGCCGTCCACCTCGTCGCCGGCCAACAGGGCCCGCAAGGCCCGCAGGTGGCGGCCGAAGGTGGTGAAGCGCTGCTCGTAGGCGGCCCCCATGGCGGCGAAGTCGGCCTCGGTCGAGCCGGCGCCGACCCCCAGCACGAGCCTTCCTCCCGCCACGAGCTGGGTGGTCGCCACCCGCTGGGCCAGCTCGATGGGCGCCCGCAGGGGCAGCTGCAGGACCCCGGTGCCGAGCTCGATCCGCGAGGTCGCCACGGCGGCCGCGGCCAGGGCGACGAAGGGGTCGGGCAGCAGGAACCCCCGCCCGAGGGCGTCGAAAACCCAGGCGGAGTCGAACCCGGCCGCCTCGATGCGCCGCGCCCCCTCGACGTAGGTGCCCGCTCCCGGTGGCGAGCCGTCCCTCTCCACCACCGGCAGGGCGAGGCCGAGGCGCACCGTCGCGTCAGCCGATCTGCTTGCGGGCGAACTCGCCGACCCGGGCCACGGCGGCGTCGGCCCCCTCGATGAGCCCGCAGAAGAAGTGCCAGACGTGGACCATGCCCGGCCACTCCTCGAGGGTGACGTCCCCGCCCGCGCCCTCGATCGCCGCGGCGAGCCGTCGGGCGTCGTCGAGCAGCACCTCCTCGCTGCCCACCTGGATGAGCGTGGGGGGCGCTCCGGCCCAGTCACCGAACATCGGCGAGACGAGGGGGTTCGCGACAGCTCCGTCGGGGACGTAGGCGGCGACGCCGCTGGTCAACGTGGCGGCGTCGACCATCGGGTCGGCCGCGGCGAGGCTCTCGTAGGTGCCGCCGCTGAGGGTCAGGTCGGCCCAGGGCGAGATGCAGACGAGGCCGCCAGGGCGGGGGCCGCCCCGCTCCGCGAGGGCGAGCACGACGGCGGCCGCGAGGCCGCCGCCGGCGGAGTCCCCGGCCACGACGGTGCGCCCGGCGCTCTGGCCCGGCTGGCCGAGGAGCCAGCCGAAGGCGGCGACGGCATCGTCGAGGGCGGCGGGGAAGGGGTGCTCGGGGGCGAGGCGGTAGTCGAGGACCAGCACGCGGGCGCCGCTCGCCGCCGAGAGCTGGGCGGCGAGCGCCCGGTGGCTGACGCACGAGCCCATCGTGTAGCCACCACCGTGCAGGTAGAAGATGGTGGCCGTCTCGTTCGCCCCCGGTGCTGCCACCCACTCGGCGGGGCAGCCACCGGCGTCGACGGGGGAGACGACCGTGCCGGGCACGAGCGGGGCCTTCCCCGACTCCGCCTCCATGGCCGCTCGGGCCTCGGGGAAGGGCACCGTCGGGTCCCGCCGGGGTTGGCTGCGGATGCGTTCGACGAGCTGTTCGGGCGTCATGCGGGCCATGAGACCGGACCATAGTGCCCGAGCCGTCCCCGCTGGGCGGGCCGGCTCGCGCCCGTGGCGGTGGTCCAGGCAGGCCGTTCCGCTTGGCGCGGGCGGCTCAGGGGCGAGACCATGGGGCCCTACGCGAGGGAGGACCTGTTGGCAGGTCGCTACGCCATCTTCGTGGACGCCGCCTTTCTTTGGGCCTCGGTCGGCGAACTGCTCTTCGGGACGAACGATCGCTCGCGCCTGACGTGTGACTACGACGGTCTCGTCGGCGCCCTCGTCGAGGCCACCGGGGACGATGCCCGGCGGGAGCTGCTGCGCGCCTACTGGTACGACGGCGCCGTCAACAAGGTGCCGACCCCCGAGCAGAAGCGGCTCGGCCAGCTCCCCTCCGTGAAGCTCCGCCTCGGCCGCATCGTGGGTGGGCACCAGAAGGGCGTCGACTCGCTCATCGTGCTCGACCTGCTCAAGCTGGCCACCACCGGCATGGTGGACACCATCTACCTGCTGTCGGGGGACGACGACCTCACCGAGGGGGTGCGGGAGGCCCAGGCCCTCGGCGTGCGCGTCGTGCTCATCGGCGCGGCGACGCCGCTGCCCCGCCAGTCCGAGGCGCTCCTGCTCGAGGCCGACGGCGTGGAGCTGTGGGACGAGGCGTTCTGGCGGCCTCACGTGAGCCGGGCGTCGCGGGAGGCCGAGCCTGCGCACCACCACGAGCCCCGCTCGGCGCCCGCCGGTGGCGAGGCCGTGCACACCTTCGAGCGGGTCGGCTACGCCTTCTCCACGCGCTGGCTCGACGAGGCCAGCGACGAGGAGGTCGAGCGCGTGCGCCGCTCACGGCCACGGATCCCCTCCGACATCGACTCGCGGCTGCTGTGGGACACGTCGGCCGGGCGCGACCTCAGCGAGGGCGAGCGTGTGGCGCTGCGCGACGGCTTCTGGCGGGCCGTGGACGAAGACGCCGCCGACGAGGCGGCCGATGCCGCTGATGCCCTGGACGAGGCTGTCGACGCCGGGGGAGCGGGCGACGGGCGTGAGGGCGCGGCGGGCCCCGAACCCGCCGAGGGCGCCTCGGCCTGATCAGCCGCCGAGGGAAGGGGCGAGGGCCTCCGAGGCGCGCCGCGCCGTCCTCGACGCAGCGAACGCGGCCACGAGCAGGGCCCCGGCGAGCAGCGTGCCCGCGTTGGCCAGGGTGTGGAAGCCCCAGGCCTCTCGCACGAAGCCCGAGCTGAAGCCGGCGATGGCCCCGCAGAAGCTCATGATGAGGTCGGCCGATCCCTGCACGGCGACCCGCTCGGCGGGCGGCACCGACTCGGTGAGCAGCGCCGAGCCGGAGATCAGCCCGAAGCTCCAGCCGAGCCCGAGTGCCCACAGGGCGGCGAAGACAGCGATGGGGACGTCGGCGGCGAGGGCGGCGAGCACGCACGCCAGGAGCAGCGTCGCCCCGGCGATGAAGATCGCCGGCAGGCGCCCGTGGCGGTCGGCGAAACGGCCGACCAGCGGGGAGAAGGCGTACATGCCCCCGACGTGGAGGGCGATGACGTACTGGCTGATGCTCTCGTGGCCGTGGTCCCGCATGTGCAGGGGGGTCATCGTCATCACCGACACCATCGTGACCTGGGAGATCACGTTGGAGGTGAGGGCGAGCCGGGCCAGGGGCCGCTGGCTGATCACCCGCAGGGCGTGGCGGATGGGCGGGGCGGGGGGCGCTTGCGCGCCCGGGGGGAGGAGCCGGCCGGCGACAGCGAGGGGGTCGGGCCGGAGGCGGACGGCGATGTTCACCACGGCGCCGATGTAGAAGACGGTGGAGAAGAGGTAGGGCCCGGTGTAGCGGTAGAGGCCGAGCCACTCGGCGACGTGCTCGGCGGGGGCGACCAGCGTGGGGCCGAGGATGGCCCCGAACGTGGAGCAGACGAGCACCGTGCTGATGGCCCGGCTGCGGTGGTTCGGCTCGGCGAGGTCGGTGGCCGCGTACCGGGCGAGCAGGTTGGAGGCGTTGCCCACCCCGAAGAGCAGCTGGCCGATGAGGAAGACGACGATCTCGGCCCGCTGGGCGCCCACCACGGCGACCACCCCGCCGAGCGTGGCCAGGGCGTAGCCGAGCTGGAGGCCGACGCGTCGGCCCCGTCGGGCCATGAGCCGCGACAGGGGGATGGAGGACAGGGCCGCCCCGAGGGTGAAGCCGGCGGAGGCGATGCCGCCCAGGCGCCCCGAGCCCAGGATGTCCGTGACGATGAAGGAGCCGACGGCGAAGGCCGAGCCCAGCGCGGCCGAGCCGAGCACCTGTCCGGCCATGAGCACGTGCAACGTGCGCCGCTGAACGGCGGCGAACGGTGCGACGTCCGTGGACGACGCTTCCCCCATGGCGGCGCACATTACGCCCAGCGCGTCGGCCTGCCCGGGGAGATCCTGGCCTCGGTTGGCCGGCGTGCCCGGGCGTCCCTCAGCGCGGGGAGCGGACGACGCCCTCCTGGGCCACGGAGGCCACGTGGCGCCCCTGGTGGTCGTGCACGGTGCCCATGGCCAGGCCACGAGCGTCGTGCAGGCCCCCGGCGTTCAGGTCGAACAACAGCCACTCGTCGGCCCGGAACGGCCGGTGGAACCAGACGGCGTGGTCGAGCGAGGCGCTCATCAGCTCGTCCCAGGCCAGGCCCTGGGGGTGGGAGGCGATGATGGCGTCCATCGGGTTGTGGTCCGACAGGTAGGCCAGGGCGCAGGCGTTGAGCACCGCGTCCTCGCCGAGGTTGCTCTCGGCACGGATCCACATGGCCGATCGGGCCGGGTCGGTGGCCCGGGTGAGGGGGACGACCCGCACGTCACCGAACGCCTCCCAGGTGGTGCGGTCGAGCTGGTCGGGCTGGGGGAGGATCTGGGGCAGCGCCGTCCCCGGCGTGTCGACCTCCTCCTCGGGGGCGTGGAACGAGGCGTCGAGGTTGAGGATGGCCCCCCCCGACTGGCGGGCGACGACGCGCCGGGTCATGAAGGACCGCCCGTCGCGGATGCGGTCGACCTCGTAGCGGACGACCTCGTCCGGCCGGCCGGCGAGGATGAAGTTGGCGTGCAGCGAGTGGGGCAGGTGGCTTGCGGGCACCGTCGTCGCCGCCGCCCGCAGTGCCTGTCCGACCACCTGGCCGCCGTACAGCCGCTCGCGCATGGAGGGCGGGCACGAGCCGACGTAGGTGTTCTCGTCCACGGTCTCGAGGGTGAGGAGGCTGAGGAGGTCGTGGGGCGGGCTCGTGGGCACCGGCAGACCGTAGCGGCCGGGCCCCCGGTGGCCAGCCGCCGGCGCCGCGAACGTCCCGGGCCGAGGCGGGAGATCGTGTCAAGCGCGAAGGTTCGTGCACCGTGGCGGTGCAAGATCCTTCGCGGTTCGCCTGGTCGGGGCGACGCCGCGGCCCGCCCATCGGGATCGCCCAGGCCGCCCTCAGTCCGAGAGGCGTGACGCCCCCGACCCCTTGCAACTACTCATCTATCGGCGATGGGGCCAGAGCGCGCTGAGCAGCAGGGCCCCGAGCAGGACGAGGAAGAGGGGCGCCATCCACGCCCACAGTCGGTGGTCGAGGTCGTGGTCCGCGAGCACGGCAACGCCGAGGCGTATGGCGGCGAGCCCGAAGACCGCTTGGACGAGGTTGACCGGCCGCAGGAGCTGCCGACGCCGTGACTGCACTCCTTCGCTCATTGGCTTTCCCGCTCTCGGCCGCTCGGGCCATTCGCTCCGCTCGTTGTTCGCCGCTCTCGGCCGCTCGGGCCATTCGCTCCGCTCATCGGGGCAGCTCCTCGGGACGGGCCAGGCGTTGGACTTCGATCTTGCCCACGCCGGTCTCGAGCTCGAGGCGGACCTCGGCCTCAGCCCGGGGGCCACCGCTCTCGGTCCACAGCTCGTCGAGGCGGGCGCCGCTCGCCCGGCGGTCGCCGACGACCAGCTCACCGGCGCCCATCTCGGCGTCGACGACCAGGTCCACGTCGTCGGGCACGAGGATGACCAGCTCGCCGATGCCGAGCTCGACGGGCACGGTGGCGTCGGCGTCGGCCGGGAGCTCCTGGAGGTCCACGGTGAGCTTGCCGACGCCGTGGTCGAAGCCGGCACTGGCCTCGGCAACTGTTGCCGGCGTGAGCAGCCGGTCGCCCCAGGCACCCCGGAGGGAGACGTCGGGGAAGGTCGAGGCGAGGACCACCGCGGGGGTGAGGGCGAGGGCCACCAGGCCGAGGCCGCGGCCCGCCCCGGCGGCGGCGCCGACCAGCATGCCCACGCCGACGACGACGAGCACGAGGGCCAGGGCGTTGGCCACCGACATCGACCACCAGCCGAGCGCGTCGCCGCCCAGGGCCACGCCGAGCATGCCGGGAATGAGGGCGAGGGTGATCCCGGTGATCGGGGGACGCGACCTGCGGGGTGCGGCGAGGGGCTCCGTGTCGCTCCAGGGGGGTGGGCTGGCCCACGGCGGGCTCACCGTCGCCGGGCCGGTGAGCGCATCCTCACCGTGGACGTCGAGGTCACCGCCGGCCGCCGGCACCAGGCTCGTGGTGGACGTGCCCGCCGGTCGCGCCGCGTCACCGCCCGGGTGAGGCCCCCAGCGCGCCGGGCCGGCCCACGTGCTCGGCTCGGCGAGGGAAGTGGTGGCGTCGCCCTGTGGGCTCGTCCCCGGGGCCGATGCGGCCTGTGCCGTCCCCCCCGCCCCTTCCGTGTCGGGCCCCGAACGCCACAGGAGCACGCCGGCGGCGCCGAGGATGGCAGCCACGACCAGGCCGCCGTCGCCGGGGCCGTCGTCGATCACGAACCAGGCGAACAGGGCCAGCGCGGCGACTGCCACCCAGGCACCCGAGGCGGTGCGGCTGATCTGGGCCGGCGAGCGGGCGGGGGAGGGCTCCTCGGGGACGGCCATCCAGGCGATGAGGTAGGCGGCCAGGAGCGGCGGGAACATGACGGAGCCGACGACGAGGGCGACCCGCCACGGCTTGACGTCGAACCCGTAGGCGTTGGCCAGGCCCCGCACCACCCCGCCCACCTCGCGCCCCTCCTTGGGGCGCTGGAGCGGCGTGTGCCACCACGAGCGCCCCGGCGGGGGAGGCGGTGGCGGCGTCGCCCCGGAGGGCGGGGTGGGCCCGGGAGGGGG
>WHTX01000169.1 GCA_009377505.1 Acidimicrobiia bacterium | reverse complement strand
CCACGCCCGCGCCGCCGGTCGCCAGGCCGCTGCTGGCGCGGCACGTCGCCGCCTGACCGTGGGCTCCCCGAGCGCCACCGCCTCGCGGGCCGCGGCTCGCCGCGTGGCCCCGCCCCAGTTGCCCCTCGACGGGGGGCCCGACGCGCCCAACCTCGCCCCGGTGTCGGTCGGCATCGTCGACTTCCCCGAGGACGTCACCGCGTTCGAGCTGGCCGACCTCGACGCCGTGGGGGCGACGCGCCGCCTGCTCCAGGCCGGCGCCGCCCCCGCCACAGACGCCCGCGCCCGGGCCGAGCTGGCCGATCTCGCCCAGCGACACTCGGGCCTGCACGAGCTGTCCCTGCCGCTGCTCACCGGGTCGACCGGCCCGGTCGCCCCGCTCGTCGGCGGCGTCCGCCTCGCCACCCTCGCCCAGCTCCGGCCCGAGGCGCTCCGCCGCAGCGCCCTGGCCGCCGAGCACGAGGCGGCGGGAGCGCGCCTCGTCCCCGCGGGAGGGGGGTGGCTCGACGTCGCCCACCACGGCGAGGTGGAGGCCGAGGAGGTCGCGCTGCGCCTGTCCGTCGGGGTGCGGGACGCCGGCACCACCGGCCTCTTCCGCCTCGACGGCCCGGCGGCGTCATCGGTGCTGGCCGCGGCGCTGGGCAAGCCGGCGGCGGCCCGTCTCGCCGCGCTCGAGGTGGGCGAGCTGGTGGTGGTCGCCACCCCCCATGCCAGCGCGCCGGTCGTCGTGGCCCGCCCCGCCGAGGCCACCTGGCTGCTGCGCACAGAGCCGGCTGACACCGACGCCGTCGACGAGCGCCTCGTCGCCGCCCGCTTCGACGGCCCCGACAGCGCCTCGGTGCACGTGTCGAGCGTCGGCGAGTCACTCCCCGGCATCGTGCTCGCCGGTCCCCTGGCCGAGCCCTGCCTCGTCGAACTGGCCGGGCCCGCCCCCGCCCCCGGCACCGTGGCCAGCTTGGTGGAGGGCTCCTCGTTCGAGCTCGGGCTGCTGTGGTGCTACACGGTCGCCGGGCGCGACCTCTTTGAGCTGCGCGTCCCCGCCGGCCGGGCGGCGGCGGCGTGGCGGGCAGTGGTGTCCGTCGCCCGGGACCGCCAGGGGCGGCCGGTAGGCGCATTGGCCTGGGAGTCGGTCGCCGCGAGCCGGACGGCAGGAGGGGTGGTGGCAGGTGGCTGAATCGACGCTGCTCAGGGCGCTGGGCGAGCCGGCGCGGGGCCCATCGGGGCCCGCCCGGGTCGAGGTGCGGGGCTGGCTGGTGGACGACCGGTCGGCCGAGGGGCCCCTGCGGCTCGTGGACTGCTCCTCGGTCACCAAGTTCGAGGTCCAGGCCGACCCGACCGGCGCCCTCGCCGGCCAGCTGGCCGTGGCCGTGGGCGAGTCCGAGCTGTTCGAGGCGGGCATCGTCGGCGCCAGCCCGGCGCCGGGGGAGTGGCACCTGTTCGTGCCCGGAGCCACCGACGGCCTGCTGCGCCTGCTCGAGGGCGTGGCGGCCGAGGAGTTCGTCACCGTCGTGGAGGTGACCCACGGCCGGGCGCTCCTACGCCTGTCGGGCCTCGACGCTCCGCGCGTGCTGTCCCTGCTCTGCGGGCTCGACCTGAGCGACGCCGCCTACCCCTCGGGCCGGGTCACGGTGGCGCCGGTGGCCGGCACGCGCACGCTCGTGCTGCGCGACGACGTCTTCGCCGACGAGCTGAGCCTCGCTGCCGGCGACGCTGCGGAGGAGGTGGACGTACCCTCCTACCTGCTGTGCTGCGACCGCAGCTCCGGCCAGTGGCTGGCCGAGCGGATCGTGGTCGCCGGCGCGCCCTTCGGCCTCGAGCTGGAGGGCTACGCCCCCTACCGGGCGCGCCGCGACGACGTCTGACCCGCCCGGGCCCGGCCATGCCGCCCTGGCCTCCCGTCGGACCATTACGCGGCCTGCCGTTGGGCGACCACGAAGACCCGGCGGAACGGGAAAGGCGTGCCGTGGGGACGCGGCGGGTATGCCCCGCGTAGCCGCGGCGCCAGCTCGGCGAGGAAGTCCTCCTGCTCGGCGGGCCCGAGGCGGGCGAGCACGGGACGCAGCGCCGTGCCCCGGACCCAGCCGAGGACGGCGTCCTCGCCGGCGAGCACGTGGAGGTAGGTCGTCTCCCAGGCGTCGACGCGGCAGTGCAGGGCCGCGAGGTCCTCGGCGTAGTCCGCGGGGCCGGCCACCGGCGACGTGCGCCCCGCCGCGCCGCTGAGGGCGCCCGCCCAGCGAGGGCTCTCGGTGAGCTCGCGCACCAGCGCGTGGCTGGGCGCGTCGAAGTTGCCCGGCACCTGGATGGCCAGCCAGCCCTCGGGGCGGAGCCAGGACACGTAGCGAGTGAGCAGCGCCCGGTGCCCCGGCACCCACTGCAGGGTGGCGTTGCTCACGAGGACGTCGACGGGGCCGGGTGGCTCCCAGGTGGCGGCGTCACCCTCGGCGAAGGCGAGCCGGCCGGGCTCGGTGAGGGGCGCGGCGCTGGCCAGCATCTCCGCCGAACTGTCCACGCCGAGCACCTGCGCCGACGGCCAGCGAGCCGCCAGGGTGGCCGTGAGCTGGCCGGGCCCGCTGCCCAGGTCCACCACGTCGGCTGGGGCCTTGGCGCCCACGCGGGACAGGAGGTCGACGAAGGGGCGGCTCCGCTCGTCCTCGAAGGTCAGGTAGGTCGCAGGGTCCCACATGTGGGCTCGCTCTCTCGGTCTCGCTCGCTCTGTCTGGGCACGAGTCTCCCCGATCACCTGGCGGGCGAGCCGCGAACGTGCGCTTCAGGCGCCCCTTCGCCGGCTGAGCGGGGCTTCGACAAGGCGCGCGGCGACTCCTACGCTGGCGTGGTGAGCTATCCCCCCACCTCGGTGGACGACGTCCGCGCCGGCCTCGAGGACCACGGCTACCTGCCGGACGAAGGCCTCGCCACATCGGTGTTCCTGGCCATCCGGCTGCGGCGACCGTTGCTGCTGGAGGGCGAGGCCGGGGTGGGCAAGACCGAGGTGGCCAAGACGCTCTCCCGCTGGACGGGCGGGCACCTCATCCGCCTCCAGTGCTACGAGGGCATCGACGCCGCCCAGGCCGTCTACGAGTGGGACTACTCCCGCCAGCTGTTGCACCTGCGCACGGCCGAGGCCACCGGAATGGCCTCGGCCGACAATGCCGACGCGCTCGAGGACGAGCTGTACTCGGCCCGGTTCCTCGTGCGCCGCCCGCTGCTCCAAGCCGTCGACTACGGCGAGGGCCCGGCGCCCGTGCTGCTCATCGACGAGGTCGACCGGGCCGACGACGAGTTCGAGGCGTTCCTCCTCGAGATCCTCTCGGACTACCAGGTCACCGTGCCCGAGCTCGGCACCTTTCGGGCCGAGGTGCCCCCGCTGTGCGTCGTCACGTCCAACCGCACCCGCGACGTGCACGACGCCCTCAAGCGCCGCTGCCTCTACCACTGGGTCGAGCACCCCGACTTCGAGCGCGAGGTCCGCATCGTCCAACTCAAGGCGCCCGACGTGCCGGCGCGTCTGGCCGAACAGGTGGCGAGGGCGGCCGGCGAGCTGCGGGAGATGGGCCTCTACAAGCCGCCGGGCATCGCCGAGACGCTCGACTGGGCCGAGGCGCTCCACCTGCTCGGCGCGACCGGGCTCGACGAGGCCTCCGTCGCCGCCACCCTCGGCGCAGTGCTGAAGTACCGCGAGGACCAACAGCGCGTCCGAGCCGGGGGGATCGAGGCCCTCCTCGCCTCGGTGGGCGTCGTGCCTTGAGCGAGGCGGCCGAGGGGCCCGGCGTAGCGGCGCCCGACGGTGGAAGTGTGGGCGGCCCGGGAGCGGGCGACGGGGCCGCCCCGCCCGAGGCCCTGGCCGTGCTCTTCGCCCGGGCGCTGCGCCGAGCGGGGCTCGAACCACCGCTCGGCTCGGTCGTGGCCTTCGTGCAGGCCATCGGCGAGGTGGGCATCGGGCGGGACGCCCTCTACTGGGCGGGCCGGGCGACCCTCGTGCACCGGCCCGAGGACATCGAGGTCTACGACCTCGCCTTCGCCGCGTTCTGGACCGGCGAGGCCCGGGTGGCGGAACGGGCCGCGGGGGGCGACGAGGTCGCCGTGGCCTTCGACGACGCCGAGGACGACGACGATGACGGCGGCGAGGGAGCAGGCGAGGACGTCGAGCGCCCCGACGTGCCCGTGCTCGAGGTGCGCTGGTCCGACGTCGAGGTGCTGCGGGACAAGGACTTCGCCACCTGCACGGTGGCCGAGCTCGAGGAGGCTCGCCGGCTGATGGGCGACCTACGCCTGGCCGGCTCGCTCCGCCGCTCGCGCCGCTGGCAGCGCTCCCACGGCCGCTCCCCCCGGCTCGACCTGCGCCGCACCGTCCGCCATGCGCTGCGCGCCCAGGGCGAGACCGTGCGCCGCGCCCACCTCGAGCACGGCGAGCGGCGCCGGCGCCTCGTGCTGCTCGCCGACGTCTCGGGCTCGATGGAGGCCTACTCGCGGGTGCTGCTGCGGTTCGTGCACGCCGCCGTCGTCGGCCGCACCAAGGTCGAGGCCTTCGCCATCGGCACGCGTCTGACCCGCCTCACGCGGGAGCTGCGGACGCACGACCCCGACGCCGCGCTCGACCGGGCCGGGGGGGCGGTGCAGGACTGGTCGGGAGGTACCCGCCTCGGCGAGGCCCTGAAGGAGTTCAACGACGCGTGGGGCATGCGGGGGACGGCCCGGGGCGCCATCGTGGTGATCCTCTCCGATGGTTGGGACCGAGGCGACCCGGCGCTGCTCGCGGAGCAGATGGAGCGTCTCCACCGGGTGGCGCACCGGGTGGTGTGGGTGAACCCGTTGAAGGCGTCGGAGGGCTACGCCCCCCTGGCCCAGGGAATGGCTGCCGCCCTGCCCTTCGTTGACCACTTCGTCGAGGGGCACTCCCTGGCATCGCTCGAACAGCTCGCGGAGGTCATCACCACATGAGGGAGATCCTGGACGATATCGAGCGCTGGCGGGCCACGGGCAAGCGGGTGGCGCTGGCCCGGGTCATCGACGTCGAGGGCTCAGGGCCCCGCCTCCCTGGCTCGGCCATGGCGGTGAACGAGGATGGCGAGGTGGCCGGCTCGGTGTCTGGGGGTTGCGGTCGAGGGCGCGGTGGTGACCGAGGCGCTCGACACCTGGGCTCGGGCGACCGGCGCCGGGTGACCTACGGGTTCTCCGACGACGAGGCCTTCGCCGTCGGGCTCACCTGCGGGGGCACGATCCACCTCTTCATCGAGCCCCTCGACTGGTAGGCGGGGTGACCCTCTACGAGACGTTGCAGGCCGCGGTGCGGGCGGAGGAGCCCGTGGCCTTCGCCACCGTGGTCGACGGGCCCGAGGACCGCATGGGGCGCAAGCTCCTGGTGCGGCCGGGCGCGGCGCCGCAGGGCTCGCTCGGCCACCCCGACCTCGACCGGGTCGTGGCCCGCGACGCGCTGGGCGAGCTCGAGGCCGGGCATACGCTCACCCGGCACTACGGCCTCGAGGGCCAGGCCCGCGAGGAGGCCGTCGGGGTCTTCATCGAGAGCTTCGCCCCGCCGCCCCACATGCTGATCTTCGGGGCGGTGGACTTCACCGCCGCCCTGGCCAAGGTGGCCAAGGTGCTGGGCTACCGGGTGACGGTGTGCGACGCCCGGCCGGTCTTCGCCACCACGCAGCGCTTCCCCATGGCCGACGAGGTGGTCGTGGACTGGCCGCACCGGCTGTTGGAGAAGGTCGGGCCCGGTCTCGGGCCCCGGGACGTGGTGTGCGTGCTGACCCATGACCCCAAGTTCGACGTGCCCGCGGTGATCGGGGCCCTGCGGACCAGGGTGGGCTACCTCGGGGCGATGGGCAGCCGCCGGACGACCGAGGACCGCAACGAGCGCCTGCGGGTCGAGGGCGTTGCCGAGAGCGACCTGGCCCGCATCATGGCCCCGATCGGCATCGACATCGGCGCCCGCACCCCGGAGGAGACGGCCGTCTCCATCTGCGCCGAGATCATCGCCCTGCGCACCGGGCGGGTGGTGGCCAGCCTGCGCGACGCCGAGGGCGACATCCACGCCTGAGCTCACCGCCGCTGTCTGCAGTAGCGTGACCGCTCTCAGGGGGAAGTCACCCTTCGAGAGTCCGGACCTCTGGCGACGGCGAGGCTTCCCGGCACCATGGCCCCAGTTCCACGAGATCGGTCCCCGCGGCGTGCGGCGACGGTCATCGTGTGCGCGGTGGTCGCCGGGGCCGCGCTGGTGGGTGCCATCGTCGCCGCCTCGTTCCTCGGCGGCCTCGACCACCCCCTACCGTGGCTCGTCGCCGCGGGCGGCCTGGTCGCCGCCGTGCTCGCCCGGCTCGTCGGCACCGTAGGGGAGCTGCAGGCCAGGACCGCGTTCCAGGAGAGCCTGCTCGCCGCCGGGCCCCTGGTCGTCATGCGAGCTCCCGGCGAGGCGGAGGGCCGGGTCCTGTACGCGAGCCCCAACGCCAGGCGGCTCCTCGGGCACACGGCCGACGCGCTCGAGCCCATCGGCGCGCTCAGGACGCGTGTGCACCCCGAGGACCTGGCCCGGCTCGCCGCCGGTGTCGCCGACCTGGCCGCCGGCGCCGAGCGTGCCCAGCTCGAGCTGCGCTTCAGGACGGGCGACGACACCTATCGCTGGGCGTCGGGCCTGGTCGTCCCGGTCCCTGGTGCCGCCGGGGCGGACCGGGGCATCGTCGCCTACTTCCTCGACGTGGACGAGCGCCACCGGGCCGAGGAGGCGGCGCGCGAGCGCGACCTGACCCTGGCGGCCGTCTTCGCCGCCTCGCCCGACGTCATCGCCATCGTCGGCTCCAACGGCGTCCTGCACACCGTGAGCCCGGCCATCGAGCGGGTCATCGGCTTCCGGCCCGAGGAGCTGGTCGGCCGCCAGGCGATGGACCTCGTCCACCCCGACGACCGCCCCGCCCTCGAGGAGGCCATGGACCGGCTCCAGGACGGCGAGACCGGCAACGTCGTCGTGCGCTACCGCACGAGCCACGCCGACGGCCGCACCCTGGTCATCGAGTCCCAGTGCACGCAGCTGGCGGAGGGCGACGGCCCGGCGGGCATCGTGCTCGTCGCCCGCGACGTCACCGAGCGGGCCCGGCTGGAACAGGCGCAGCACGCCGCGCAGCTGGCGGCCGAAGCGGCCAACCGCTCCAAGAGCGAGTTCCTCTCGCGCATGAGCCACGAGCTGCGCACGCCGCTCAACGCCGTGCTCGGCTTCGCCCAGCTGCTCGAGTTGGACGAGCTCAGCGAGTCCCAGCGGGAGTCGACCGCCCAGATCCTCCAGGGGGGACGGCACTTGCTCGACCTGATCGACGAGGTGCTCGACATCTCCCGCATCGAGACGGGTCGCCTGGCCCTGGCGCCCGAACGCGTCTCCGTGCGCGAGGTGGTCCAGGAGGCGGTCGAGCTCGTCGGCCCTCTCGCCGCCCCGAGCGCCGTGCGCCTGCGCGCCGTGGACACGCGCCGCTGCGAATGCCAGGTGCTGGCCGATCGCCAGCGGCTGAAGCAGATCCTGCTGAACCTCCTGTCGAACGCCGTCAAGTACAACCGGGCAGGCGGCACCGTCGCCGTCAGCTGTGACGAGGCGGCGGCCGATTGTGTCCGCATCCACGTCGCCGACACGGGGGTGGGCATCCGCCCCGAGCACCTCGGCCTGCTCTTCACGCCCTTCGAACGGCTCGACGCCACCCAGACGAACGTCGAGGGGGCGGGCATCGGGCTCGCCCTCTCCCAGCGCCTGGCCGAAGCCATGGGCGGATCGATCAGCGTGGCGAGCACCGTCGGCGAGGGCAGCACGTTCTCGCTGGAGCTGCTGCGCGCCTAGATCTGCTCGGTCCCCGCCTGCCGCACGGTCCCCGCGCGGCAGCCCCGACAGCCAGCCAGCCGGTGACGGCAACGGGCAAGCTGGGCCCGTGGAGCTCACCGACGGGACGATCCTGTTGCGCCGCCCGACTCCGGCGGACGCCGACGTCCTCATCGCCGCCGTGCGGGAGTCCCAGCGCGAGGTCGGCCGCTGGATGGCCTGGGCGCGGGCCGACTACGGGCGGGCGGACGTCGACGCCTACGTCGGCTCCGCCCGGCACGGTGACGAGCCGTTCCTCATCATCGACCGCGGTAGTCGCATGCTCCTCGGGGGCACCGGCCTCAACCAGGTCGACGGGGCCAACCTGCGGGCCAACCTCGGCTACTGGGTGCGCACCTCCGCCACCGGGCGGGGCGTCGCCACCCGGGCCGCTCGCCTCGTGGCCTGGTACGGCCATGTGCAGCTCAGCCTGCACCGCCTCGAGCTCGTGGTCGCCGTGGGCAACGCCGCCAGCGAGGCCGTGGCCGCCAAGCTCGGCGCCAGCGTCGAGGGCGTCCTGCGCGATCGCCTGCTCGTCGGCTCACGGCATTGCGACGCCGCCATGCACGCCCTGCTCCCGGGGGACACCGCAGGCTGGGCGCAGCGCTACGGCCTGCGGGCGTGGCGCGGCGCTGGCGGTGCGACGGCCGTCCCGGGGTAGCCTCCGCCCGAGACGAAGGGGGCGTGATGGACTTCTCGGAGAACGAGCTGCACGGGGCGATCCGTGAAGGCGTGCGGGCGGTGTGCAAGGACTTCCCGGACGAGTACTGGTCCGACCGCGACGAGCGCCACGAGTTCCCCTGGGACTTCTACAAGGCGATGGCCGAGGCCGGCTGGGTAGGCATCTGCGTGCCCGAAGAGTACGGCGGCGGCGGCCAGGGCGTCGCCGAGGCCACCATCCTCATGGAGGAGATCGCCCGCTCCGGCGCGGCCATGAACGGCTGCTCGGCCCTCCACCTCTCCGTCTTCGGCATGAACCCCGTGGTCAAGTTCGGCACGGACGAGATGAAGGCCGAATACCTCCCCCGCATCTCGGACGGCAGTCTCCATGTCGCCTTCGGGGTCACCGAGCCCGACGCCGGGACGGACACCACGTCGATCACCACCCGCGCTCGCCTCGAGGGCGACCACTACATCGTCCGTGGCCGCAAGGTGTGGACCACCAAGGCCCCCTACTGCGACAAGGTGCTGCTGCTCGTGCGCACCACCCCCCTCGAGGAGTGCCGCAAGCGCACGGACGGGATGACCCTGCTCCTCGCCGACCTGCAGCGCCCTGAGGTCACGATCACGCCCATCCCCAAGATCGGCCGCAACGCCGTCGTCTCCTGCGAGGTGGTCTACGACGACCTGCCTGTCGCCGTCACCGACCGGGTGGGGGAGGAGGGCCTGGGCTTCAAGTACCTGCTCGACGGGCTCAACCCCGAGCGCCTCCTCGTGGCCTCCGAGGGCCTGGGCTGTGGGCGGGCCGCCCTCGACAAGGCCGTGCAATACGCCAAGGACCGGGTGGTCTTCGGCCGCCAGATCGGCCAGAACCAGGGCCTGGCCTTCCCCCTCGCCGAGGCCTACACGCGCCTCCAGGCGGCCGAGCTGGTGCTGCGCGAGGCCGCCTGGCGCTACGACAACGGCCTGCCCTGCGGTGAGCACGCCAACCTGGCCAAGTGGCTGTGCGCCGATGCCGGCTTCCAGGCCGCCGACCAGGCCATGCAGACCCTGGGCGGCATGGGCTACGCCAACGAGTACCACGTGGGCCGCTACTGGCGGGAGGTGCGGCTGATGCGCATCGCCCCCGTCAGCCAGGAGATGGTCATGAACTACGTCGCCGAGCACGTCCTGGGCCTGGCCCGCTCCTACTGAGCAGCGTCGGTGGGCCGGGTGGCCGTGGCCTCGGCGACGTCATGACCACGGCTGGCGTGCTCCTCGCCGCCGGCGGCGGCTCGCGCTTCAGCGGCTCGGCCCACAAGCTGCTGGCGCCGCTGCGGGGCCGGCCGGTGCTGGCCTGGTCGCTCGACGCCGTGCTCGAGGCGGCCGAGGGGCCGGAGATCGACGAGGTCATCGTGGTCACCGGCGCCGCGGAGGTGGCTGCGCTCCTGCCCGAGGGCCTCACCGCCGTGCACAACGAGCGCTGGGCCGAAGGCCAGGCCACCTCGCTGCACGCCGCCGTCGAGGCGGCCCGGTCCGGGGCCCACGGGGCGATCGTCGTCGGTTTGGCTGACCAGCCCTTCGTGGTACCCGAGGCATGGCGGCGAGTCGCCGCCGATCCCCATCCCATCGCCGTGGCCACCTATGGCGGACGGCGTCGCAACCCGGTCAGGCTCGCAGCCGAGGTCTGGCCGCAGTTGCGCTCGACCGGGGACGAGGGGGCACGTAACCTGATGCGTCTGCATCCCGACCTGGTCGGTGAGGTGCCGTGTCCCGGGGACCCGGGAGACATCGACACGGTGGAGGACCTCCGGACGTGGAACTGAACAACGAATTCGAGGTCGACCGGCCCATCGGTGAGACCTGGGACGTGCTCACCGACGTCGAGCGCATCGCCCCCTGCCTGCCGGGCGCCCAGCTGCAGGAGGTCGAGGGCGACGAGTACCGCGGCATCGTGAAGGTCAAGGTCGGGCCCATCACCGCGCAGTACAAGGGCAAGGCCACCTTCGTCGAGAAGGACGAAGCGGCCCGCAAGGCGGTCCTCAAGGCCGAAGGTCGCGACTCCCGTGGCCAGGGCAACGCGTCGGCGCTGATCACCGCCCAGCTCAGCGAGGTGAACGCCGACCGCACCAAGGTGACGGTGAACACCGACCTCACCGTCACCGGCAAGGTCGCCCAGTTCGGCCGGGGCGTGATGGGCGAGGTCAGCGAGAAGCTGCTCGGCCAGTTCGTGCAGAACCTCGAGGCCAAGGTGCTGTCCCAGCCTTCCGAGGTGGGCGCCGCCGCCACCCGTGCCGGCGCCGCGGCCACGGCCGGCTCGACGTCGAGCGGGAGCCCGGCACCGGCGTCGGCGAGCAC
>WHTX01000168.1 GCA_009377505.1 Acidimicrobiia bacterium | reverse complement strand
TCCAACGACGGGGGCTCGAAGGGATCCGGCGAATGTTGCGACAGGGCGTAACCCTTTGAGCACTCTTTGCGATTACGGAGGTGAGATGCCCGAACACCGGCCGATCGACGACCTCGAGACCGAGCAGATCCTGACCAGCTCAGGCACGGCTTCGGACTTCCCGGGGCTCGCGGCGTTCGTTGACGGGCTTCGTCAAGCAGCCAGCGAGCCTGCTCCTGGCCGCTCCGAAGCGTTCGCAGCGCTCGTGGCCAGCGGCTCCCCGAGCGACGACGGGGACCTCGTGGCCACGGCGGCGAGCAGCACGACACAACCTGCCTCGCAGGTGCGTGCACGACCGAACAGGAGAACGCACAAGATGCCCATCCCCCAGGCCATCGCCGGACTCGGCCTCCTGGCCAAGGCCGGCCTCAGCGCAGCAGCGGCCGGCGCGGCCATCACCGGCGCCGGCGCGGTCGGCGTCCTTCCCGACGCCGTGCAGCACGCCGTCGCTTCCACCGTCGGAGCCGTCAGCCCCCTCGAGCTTCGAGACCCCACGCGGTCTGCTGGGGCCGATGTCACCGGCGAGCGCGACGACACGGCCGAGGTCTCCCCGACAGCGCTGACCACGCCTGAGACCACCGTTCCCGAGGCCCCCGCCCCGGACGTGCCCACGCCCGAGGTCACGAGCCCCGTGCCCACCACCCCCGTGCCCAGCACCCCCGGGGCGACCACCCCGGGCGCCCTGAGCCCTGAGGTCTCCACCCCGGGCGCGAACGGTGCCGTCCCCCCAGCGGAGTTCGGCGCCGCGGTGAGCACGGACGCCCGCGACGGCGGCGTCGACGGAGCCGAGGTCAGCGACCAGGCGAAGGCGCTGCTCGGCGCGGTCCCCGCCGGTGACAGCGCGGGCTCGAACCCGCCGGCTGCCGAGCCCGCTCCGTCGGCCAGCGCCGGCGTCACCGTCGGCGGGGTCAACACCGCCGTGAACGGCCAGGCGGGTGCAGCGCCCTCGGCCTCGGCCTCCGCTGGAGCCGACGGCGTCTCCGAGAGCGTCGCGCCCGTCTCGACGCCTCCCGTCGACACCGGCGTCGGCCGACCCTGAACCCCCTCACCGGGCCCCGAGGATCGGCCACTGCGGCCGGCGGCGCGTGAAGGGGGGCGATCTCGGGTAGCCCTCGGCAGCGAGCCGGGGCGGCGCAGGCCGCCGTCCCGGCTCGACGCTGGAGCGAGTCCGGGAGGGCTCCGATGCCACGATCCGCGGCTGGTATCTTGCGCTCGGTAGCCCTGGCCAGCCAGCCGAGCTGCTACCGGCCGACCAGAACCCAGGGTGCCAGTCGTGGTTGAGCAGGGCAGAGCCCCGGGTGGGGCATGAGGGCACCAGCGGTGGGGAGCGCCCTCGTCCGCTACCTGTCGCTCGCGGTGCTGACGGTGCTCCTCGTGGTCAGCGCCGCTGGGTTCTTCATCACTCGGCACGCCTTCGAGGCGCAGGAAGGCCGCCTGTTGGAGCAACGGGCCGGTGAGGTGGCTGCGCTGCTGACAAGGTCTGTCGACAGCATCGCGACCGCCCTGCGCCTGCTCGCCGAGGCATACCGGGCCCGGCAGGGAGAAGGCCCAGCCTTCACCGCTGCCGCCGAGTCGGTGATCGAAGGGAACGTGGCGGGGGTCGGTGTCGCCGAGGCCGACGGCCCCTTCGTGGTGCGGGCCGCCGTGGGCGACGCTCCGCAGAACGGGTCCGCGCTCGAGGGGGACCGAGCGGCGCTCGCCCGTCGAGCACTGCAAGCCGAGGACATGGTCTCCGAGCTCGTCGAGGGCGGCGGCACGAGCGGCCCGAAGCTCGTCTTCGCGCTCGGGCCACACGAGCCGACGGTGATCTACCAGGAGACCGCCATCGACCCGAGCCGGGCGATCCCTCGCGCCCCCGGGTCTCCCTTCGCCAACCTGTCGATCGCGCTGTACCGCTCGGCGGGCCCGACGCCGAGCGAACTCGTGCTCACCACCACGCCCGGTCACACGTTCTCAGGCCTGGCGGACCGCCGGGCCCTCGCCGTGGGGGACGAGCAGTGGCTCCTCGTGACCGCAGCCGCCCGCCCTCTCGGCGGGACCCTCGCCCGGATCGTCCCGTGGATCGTCCTCGGCATCGGCACCGCTGCGGCGTTCGGCGCCGCCGTGGTGGTCGAGATCGTCGTACGCCGGCGAGAATACGCGATGGCTCTCGTGGAGGAGCGGACCGCCTCCTTGCGCGAGACCGTCGGGCAGTTGGAGGCGGCGCGGGCCGTCGCCGATGAGGCCAACCGCTCCAAGAGCGAGTTCCTCTCCCGCATGAGCCACGAGCTGCGAACGCCGATGAACGCGGTCCTGGGCTTCGCCCAGCTCCTCGAGCTCGATGATCTCGACACCGAGCAGCGCGAGGCGGTCAAACAGATCCTCAAGGGGGGGAACCACCTCCTCGAGCTCATCAACGAGGTGCTCGACATCGCTCGGATCGAAGCCGGTCGCCTGGACCTGTCACCGGAACCAGTGCTGCTGAGCGACGTCCTCGCCGACACCCTCGACCTCGTCGGGCCGATGGCTGCCCAGCACTCCGTCCACCTCGTCGGCGACCGACGCGGCACCTGCGCCGAGTACGTCTTCGCCGATCGCCAGCGCCTCAAGCAGATCCTGCTCAACCTGCTCGCCAACGGCGTCAAGTACAACCGGCCCGGAGGGATGGTCGCACTGACCTGCGGGCCGTCGCCACCGGGCCGCCTCCGCCTCGACGTCTCCGACACCGGCCCGGGCATCCCCGCCGAACAGGTGGGCCTGCTGTTCGTCCCCTTCGAACGGCTCGGAGCCTCGCAGAGCACGGTCGAAGGCACGGGCATCGGCCTGGCGCTCTCCCGGCGACTCGCCGAAGCCATGCACGGCACCCTCGGCGTCAGGTCGGTCGAAGGCGAAGGCAGCACGTTCTGGCTCGAGCTGCCCCTGGTGGAAGGGCCGGTCGAACGCTACGACCGCCTCAACCACGGCAGAGCCAGCGAGGGCACGCCGAGCCGACGAGCCCGCCGCCACGCCGTCCTCTACGTCGAGGACAACCTCGCCAACCTCAAGCTCGTCCAGCGCATCCTCGACCAGCGCGACGAGTCGAGATCATCCCCGCCATGCAAGGCCGCCTCGGCCTCGGGCTGGCCCGCGAGCACCGGCCCGCCGTGGTCCTCCTCGACCTCCACCTGCCCGACGTCAGTGGTCAGGAGGTCCTCCAGCGGCTGCGGGAGGACCCGACAACGGCCACCATCCCCGTGGTGATCCTCAGCGCCGACGCCACCCCAGGACAGGTCCAACGGCTTCTCGCCTCCGGCGCCGCCGCATACCTCACCAAGCCGTTCGACGTCCGCCAGCTCCTGCGCGTCCTCGACGACCTGCTGCCCGACTGACGGCGGTGCTCGAGGGATCGGACCAGAACCGGGGCCGACCACCCGGCGACGCGTCGGCCGCCGCTCGGCCGTCCCAGCTCACCGCCTCGAACGGCGGCAGCCAGCCCATGTCCTCGCTGGCCCCGAGACGCTCGGACAGCGTGGTCAGGGCTTCGTGGAGCCAAGCCGCGGTGGCATCGAGGCGACCGGGGGAGTGCGCCGAGGTGAGCCCCGACACATCGGGGCACACCCCTGCGGCCTCCAACGCGCTGACGGCGAGCAGGTCCCGCACGAGTAGCGGCTCGTCAGGGACGGCGAGCAGGGACGGCAGGACCTCCTCGACCCAGGTCCGGCTCCCGTAGCGCACCCCGAACTGACGGCGCAGACCGACCAGGAGGTCACCGACGGCGGCGACGAGCTCGTCGGTCGTCGCCGCCGGCTCCGGCGGCGCCGGTGGGGCCGCGCTGGCCCCACCGCCGACCTCGGCGTCAGCATCCCCGTGCCCCGGCCGGGCGCGACGGGCCCCGAGCGCCCCCGCCGCAGCGAGGGCCAAGCCCTCGAGGCCGAGGACGGCGACCAGGTAGCCGACGGGCACGGCGGCGAGCCACCCGGGCAGCGCCGGCCGCGCCGAGCTCACGCCGGCCCCGCTGAGGGCGCCCAAGCCGACGGGCAACGCCGCGGACTGGGCGAACGATGCGAGCAGCAGCGCCAGGACGGCGCCCGAGGCCAGCGCGTCACGCCAGGTCGTCCGGCGCCTCAGCCGCCGGCGCCTCACTTTGCGGAACATCCCCACCGGCCACTCGGGCACGGCGGTGACGTCCGACCGGGGGGCCATCGCCGGGGGCGGGCCGGTCCCCTCGCCTCGGCCTCTGCTCCTGCGCACCACCGCCCGCCCTCCTGCAGCTGCTACTGCCGTTGCTGTTGATGTTGATGTTGATGGTGTGGACATCGACGCTCGTTCAGCTATTGGGCCCGTCACTTGACGAGGTTGATGATCTGGAACATCGGCATGTACAACGCCACCACCATGCCGCCGACGGAAACGCCCATGAACACCATGAGCAACGGCTCGATGAGCGAGGTGAGCGAGGTGAGCGAGGTGAGCGAGTCGACGGTGGCAGAGACCTCGCCGTCGTAGAAGTCGGCGATCTTCTCGAGCATCTCGTCGAGCGCGCCGGTCTCTTCGCCCACGGCCATCATCTGCACGACCATCGGCGGGAAGACCGGGTAGGCGCCCAGCGCCGTGGACACCGGCTCGCCGACGCGCACCCGTTCCTTCGCCTCGACGACGGCGGAGCCCATCACGGCGTTGCCCGAGGTGTCGGACACGATGTCCATGCTCTCCATGATGGGCACGCCGGAACGGATCAGGGAGCCGAACGTCCGGGTGAATCGGGCCACCGCAGTCTTGTGGATGAGCTGGCCGAAGACGGGAAGGCGCAGCTTGAAGCGGTCGAACGCCAGGCGCCCCGCCGGGGTGGCCTTCCAGCGGCGCAGGGCGAACGTGCCGCCCACCCCCGCCGAGCCGAGCAGCCACCAGAACCCGGTGACGAACCCCGACATCGTGATCAGCATCCTCGTCGGCAGCGGGAGCTGCCCACCGAGGTCGTCGTACATGCCCTCGAACATGGGCACGACGAAGAGCAGCATGGCGGTGACGATCACCACCACGATGCCGGCCACCGCGATCGGATAGCTCATGGCCGACTTGACCTTGCCCCGCAGCTCGAGCTGCTTCTCGAGGGTGTCGGCCATGCGCAGCATGATGGTGTCGAGAGCGCCGCCGCTCTCCCCCGCCCGCACCATCGACCGGTACACGGGCGGGAAGACCGTGGGGTGCCGGGCGACGGCCTGGGACAGGGACAGGCCGCGCTCGATGTCGCGTGTCATCTCCGTGGCGACCTCGGCCAGCGCCTTCGACTGCGTCTGCTCGGTGAGGATCATCAGCGCTCGCAGGATCGTGAGCCCGGCGTTGACCATCGTGGCCAGCTGGCGGGTGAAGACGACGACGTCCTTGAGGGACACCTTCTTGGCGCGCCCGCCGATGCTCGCGGTGAGCACCGACTTCGAGCGGGCGGTGACCGACACGGGCACGTAGCCCATCTCACGCAGCTTCGCCACGACGAGCTGCTCGTTGGCGCCCTCGAGGGTCCCCTCGATCATGGTGCCCGAGCGGTCGCGGACCTTGTACCCGAACGTGGTGCTCGCCATGGGGGCCTCAGACCGCCCGCAGCCCGAGGAGCTGGCGCAGGTCGGCCGGGTTGGCGGCCCGCTCCAACGCCACGTCCAACGAGATCCGCCCGGCGCGCACCAGCCCGGCCAGGCTCTGGTCCATCGTCACCATGCCGAACTGCGCTCCTGCCTGCATCTGCGTGGGGATCTGGTGGCCCTTGGCCTCGCGGATCAGGTTGCGCACGGCTGGCGTGGCCACGAGCACCTCGGCCGCCACCGCCCGCCCCCCCATGTCCGCCGTCGGCACGAGCTGCTGGGTGATCACGGCCTGGAGGGTGGTGGCGAGCATCACGCGGATCTGGCCCTGCTGCTCGGGGGGGAAGACGTCCACGACCCGGTCCACGGTCTGGGGTGCCGACTGGGTGTGCAGCGTGCCGAAGACGAGGTGACCGGTCTCGGCCGCGGTGAGTGCCATGTGGATCGTCTCGAGGTCGCGCATCTCGCCCACGAGGATCACGTCGGGGTCCTCGCGCAGGGCGCGCTTGAGCGCCGCCGCGAAGCTGAGCGTGTCCTGACCGACCTCGCGCTGGTTGACGATCGCCTTCTTGTTGCGGTGGACGAACTCGATGGGGTCCTCGCAGGAGAGGATGTGCACGGCCTTCGTGCGGTTCACCACGTCGAGGAGCGACGCCAGGGTCGTGGACTTGCCCGAGCCGGTCAGGCCGGTCACGAGCACCAGCCCGCGCGGCAGGTCGGCGAAGGTGCGGACCGACGGGGGCAGGCCGAGCGAGTCGAAGTCGGGGATCACGAAGGGGATGACCCGCATGACCGAGGCGACGGCGCCCCGCTGGCGGAAGACGTTGACCCGGAAGCGGCTGGTCGACTCGATCGCGTAGGCGGTGTCGAGCTCGAGTGACTCCTCGAACTCGGCGATCTGCTTCTGGCTGAGCACGCCGTACACCAGCCGCTCGACATCGGCCCCCTCGAGCACGCCGAACTCCTCGAGCGGCCGGAGGGTGCCGTGGACCCGGGCACTGGGCGGTGCCCCAGCCGTCAGGTGCAGGTCAGACCCGCCGACCTCGAGGAGCCGGCCCAGCAGCTGGTCGAGGTGCTGGACCAGAGGGCCCGGGCTGGCGGGAGGCCCGCTGACCAGGGGCGCAGCGGGCACAGGGGCGGTGCAGGGAACGTGGGCGGCGCTGGGAGCGGGGACGTCCACCACGGGGTAGGCGGTGGCCAGCGCTTCCCATAGGCCGTCTACCTCGGCGACGACAGCCACGATGGTCAGGCCGCTCGCCGCCGCGAGCTGGTCGAGGGTGGCCTGGGCCGGCGGCAGGGCGAACGCCACGACCATGCGGCCGCCGCTCACGGCCAGGGGCAGCGCCCCCGCTTCGTGGGCGAGCGCGGCGGGCAGCAGCTTCGTGGCCTCGGCTGTGGGCCGCAGGTGCTCGAGGGGCACGAGGCGCAGGCCGCCCACCTCGGCGAGCGCCGCGGCCAGGGCAGCTTGGCCCACCGAGCGGTCGCGGACGATCCGGGCCGCGAGCGGGCTGCCGGTGCGGGCGCTCTCCGCCACCGCAGCACGAGCGGCGTCCGGGGTGAGGTGGCCGCCGGTGACGAGGTGGTGGGCCAAGCGGGCGTCATGGTCAGCGACGGTCGTGGTCACGCCGTTCCTGTTCGTCCGGTCCGCCGCTCGGCCTTAGGCGACGACACGGAAGACCTCCTCGAGCGTGGTGCGGCCCATGGCCACCTTGGTGAGGGCGTCGATGCGCAGGGTCGTCATCCCCTCGCTGATGGCCAGGCGGCGGACGACGTCGGACGACGCCCGCTCGACGATCAGCCGCTTGATCTGCTCGCTCACGAGCATCACCTCGTGAACGGCGAGGCGGCCCCGGTAGCCGGTGCGCCCGCACGCCTGGCAGCCGACGGCGGTGAGCACCTGCTGGGGAGGCGCGCCGAGCACCCCTTCGTCCCAGCCCGCCGCCGCCAGCTCGGCGGCAGTGACCGGGCGCGGTCCCTTGCACCGGTCGCACAGCTGGCGTGCGAGGCGCTGGGCGAGCACGCAGTCGAGCGCCGAGGTGACGAGGAACGGCTCGATGCCCATCTCGAGCAGCCGCAACGGCGTGGAGGGCGCGTCGTTCGTGTGGAGGGTGGAGAGCACCAAGTGGCCGGTCAGCGCCGCCTCGATGGCGATGACCCCCGTCTCGCGGTCGCGGATCTCGCCGATCAGCACGATGTCGGGGTCCTGGCGGAGGATCGAGCGCAACGCCTTCGCGAAGCTCAGCCCGGCCTTGGGGTTCGTCTGGACCTGGTTGATGTTGGCCAGGCGGTACTCGACGGGGTCCTCGACGGTCACGATGTTGCGCGCCGGGTCGTTGAGCTGGTTGAGGGTGGCGTAGAGCGTCGTCGACTTGCCCGAGCCCGTGGGGCCGGTCACGAGCGTGGCACCGTAGGGCCGCTCGTAGGCCGAACGGTAACGGGCGAGCTGGTTCGGGAGGAAGCCCAGGTCGGCCAGGGACCCGACGCCGCTGGCACGGTCGAGGATCCGCATCACGACCTTCTCGCCGTACACGGTGGGCAACGTCGAGACCCGTAGGTCGACGGTCTTGCCGTCGGCACTGACGCCGATCCGACCGTCCTGGGGTACGCGCCGTTCCGAGATGTCGATCTCAGCCATGACCTTCAGGCGTGACACGACGCCAGCGACGATCGAGCGGGGCTGGCGTGTCCGCTCGTGCAGCACGCCGTCGATGCGGAAGCGGATGCGGAGGTCGTGCTCGGTCGGCTCGACGTGGATGTCCGAGGCCCGCTCCTGCACGGCCTGCAGGATGATCAGGTTCACGAACTTGACGATGGGCGCCTCTTCGACGACCGCCTGCAAGCCGGCGAGGTCGGGTTGGGCCTCGGCGGAGTCGTCGACCACGATCTGGGCGACGGACTGGACCTCCTCGTCGAGCTTGCTGGCCTCGTCGAGCACCTCGGTCAACTGGTCGGGGCCGACCAGGACGCGGCTGAACCCCTCGCCGAGGACGGCCCGAAGGTCGTCGACGGCCTCGAGGTCGCTCGGGTCCACCATGCCCACCACGAGCCGGCCGGCATCGCGCCGGACGGGCACGGCCTGGTAGCGGCGGGCGATGTGGGGGGCCAGCAGCCCGAGCAGTCCCGGCTCCGGTCGCTGCTCGGCGAGGTCGACGAACTCGACACCGGCAAGGGGGGCGACGACCTGCACCACCGGGGGCGCGGGCACCACCTCGCTGGCCAGGACAGCGGCGAGCAGGGCCTGATGGGTGCCGCGGGCCTCGTCGGCGGGCTCGCCGAGGTGGTCAGCGGAAACCAGCCCCGTGTCGCCGAGGGTACGAGCGAGCTCGGCTCGAGCGTTCGCGCTGGTCACAGGTTGACCTCCTGGGTGGAGACGTTGCGGACGCCGAAGCTCTGCGGGTTGGCACTCGCCCACTCGAACCCGACGTCGTCGAGGGGGGCGTGGGTGACCCTCAGGTGGGCGCCGTTGCTGAGGCTCCCGGCGTAGAGCGCGCCGGTGAAGGTCGAGGAGTTGCTGGAGACGAACTGGCCTGTCGTGTACATGAGGGTCCGCACGGTGCTCGGGATGGTGAAGTTGTTGGCCGGGCGGATCTCGCCACCACCGGTGCTGATGATGCTGAGCTGCACCGGGGCGCCCCCCGGCGCACGGTTCTCGACCTGGCGGGGCAGGGTGATCGACCCCGTGGCGACGATGGTCAGGTCGTCGGCCAGTTGGAGCGTGTCGTTGCCCGAGAAGCCCAGGTCGCCGACGATGTGGTAGGTGCCGCTCGCCTCCGTCTGGGACAGCGCGCCGACCGCCTCGGGCCCGCTGAGGTGGTGCACGGTGCCCGCCGGGTAGTTGCCCTCGTGCCAGGTGAAGGTGGGCAGGTGCTGCTCGGGTACCGCGGGCGGGGGCGTGTTCGGCGAACACGTGCCGCCGACCTTGTCGCACCCGCTGGACGAGGGCAGGATGCCTCCTCCCGCCACGGCGTCGTCCTCGATGGTGCCGCCGGTGCTGATGTCACCGCCCGCGTAGACGCTGCCCTTTACCGCCGTCGAGCTGTTCCCGACGGCGACGTCGCCGTCGGCGTGCACGTCCCCGGTGATGGTTTGGTTGGCGCCGGTGGCCAGGTTCCCCTGGAGGTAGATGCTGCCGACGTAGTCCTGGGAGTTGCCCAGGCTGATGCTGCCGTTGGCGTAGATGTCCCCGACGATGGCCGAGGACGACCCCGTGGTCACCGCCTGCTCGGACAGCATGGCGTACTGGAAGGCGACGGGATCGAGGTCGACGACCTGGCGCAAGGTCCGTCGAGCGCGCCCCTGTGCGTCGGGCGAGGGCGCGTACCCCGTCGACGTGATGATCCGCCTGAAGCCACTCGGTTCGGCCGTGTCCACGGCCACCGTCACCTCGTACTGCGCCGACCCTCCGGGGAAGTCGGTGAGGGCGACGCCCCCGTGGGCACTGTCGCGGGACAGGGCGGCGGCGGCGGCGGCGAGACCGGCGTGGGCCGCGTCGATCGCCTGCTCTCGGTGCCGTGCATAGCGGGACGAGCTGGCGGCATGCTCGGCGAAGGTCACCCAGACGGCTCCCAAGGTGAAGACGACGGCGGTGATGACCACGGCGATCACCATGGCCACGCCCTCCTCGCCCCGGCCCCGTCGGTGGCGGCCGTCGCCGGAGGGCTGGCGGGTCAACAGCTGCGCCATGCGTTCCGCCCCGCGATCGTGGTCTGCAGGAGGAACGTCCCCCCGTTGTCGGACTGGATGGGGATGGCCACCTCGATGGTGCGCAATGGGGTGGCGATCTGCGTGAAGGCGGTGGTCGTCGCGCCCACCCTGGTCGCCAGGACCTGCGGGGCTGCCATCCCCTCCTGTCGGGAGACCTGGCCGGCGGTGACCGCGTAGGTCACCTTGGTGCCGTCGAGCCGGTCGAAGACGAGCTGGTTGCCCGAGGTGTTCTCGGCCGGGTTGGAGATGCACAGCGCCGAGCGCAGCTCCCGGTCGAGGCGTGCCGCGACGAGCTGGGCATCGTCGATGGCCGACTGCGTGTGCTGCAGGCGGTTCGTGGCCCCGATGGCGGACAGCAGGCTCGGCCCGGCGAGCGCCATCACGAGGCCCATGACCGTCATGCTCACGAGCAGCTCGATGAGGGTGACGCCGTCCTCGCCCCGCAGCCGGCTCATGCGGAGGCCGCCGTCCAGGTGCTGCGGGCGGTCACCTGGCCGTAGTCGAAGGTGACCACCACGTCGCCCACCGTGGCCCCGCTGCTGTCCGTGACACGGCGCTGACG
>WHTX01000167.1 GCA_009377505.1 Acidimicrobiia bacterium | reverse complement strand
CCCCGAGGCGACCCTCGTGCGCACCGACCGCGACCTCGTACAGCGCTTCCACCTGGCCGCGCTCAACCACGGGCTCTTCTTCGCCGGGCGGGGGCTGTTGGCGCTCAGCACCGTCATCGACGAGGCGCTCTTCGACGAGGTCGTGGAGCGGAGCCAGGCAGCGATGGCCGACGTCGCCGACGACCGGTGAGCGGCCCTGGCTCCCCCGAGGCGCGCGACCCGGCCCTCGTGCCGGTCAGCGTGGTCACGGCCGACGACGGCATCGAGGCGTTCGCCGCCGACCTGCGGGGGGCGACGCGGCTCGCCATCGACACCGAGACCGTCTACCGGCCGGGCGACGGGGGTGGCCCGGGGGCGCTGCGCGTCGTCTCGGCCGCCCTGCGGCGCCCTGGCGGGCAGGACGTGGCCTGGGTGCTCGACGTGCGCGGGCTCGCCGCAGCCGCGCTGGCCGCGGCGCTCGACGGGGCCGAGGCCGACGGCTGGAACGCCAGCTTCGACGCGCACGTGCTCGACCGCGACGTCTTCCGCCCGGCGGGGCTGGGTCGCAGCCGGGGGGTGCGCTGGTGGGACGCGCAATTCGCCGACGCGCTGCTGCACGCCGGCCAGCGCAGCTGGTACCACGGCCTGGCCTGGGCGAGCGAGCACTACCTGGGGGTCGTCGCCGCGGGCAAGGGCACGACGCAGCTCTCCTACGACGCCGAGAGCGACCTGAGCGCGGCCCAGGTCGCCTACGCCGCCGCCGACGCCGTCGAGACCCTGTGGGTGGGCGACGTCCTGCGGCGGCGCCTCGCCGACCAGGGCCTCATCGGCGTGGCCGACCTGGAGATGGCCGCCCGGCCCTTCCTGGCCGAGCTCGAGCGGCGGGGAGCGCCCTTCGACCGGGCCGCGTGCGCGGAGGGCGTGGCCGGGGCACGGGCGGCGATGGCGGCGGCCCGGACGCTCCTGGCCGAGCTTACCGGCGGAGGCCAGGGCAACCTGTTCAGCCCCGACCTCGAGCCGACGTGGGACCTCGACTCTCGACATGAGGTGCGCGCCGCCCTGAACCGCTGGGCCCCGTGCCAGGTGGAGGCGGCGCTGGCCCGGCGCGAGGGCCGGCCCCGGCTGCTGGGGCCCGAGGACCACGTCGACGCCGGCTTGCTCGCCGAGGTCGGCGGGCCCCTGGGCGAGGCCTTGCTGGCGCACCGGGACGAGCAGGCCCTGGTGGTCGCGGCCAAGCGGCTCCTCGACCAGGCCAGCGACGACGGCCGGGTGCGCTCGCGCTACCTCCAGGTCGTCGGCTCGCCGAACGGGTCACCGACGAGTCGCGCGCCCGACCTGGCCGCCCTGCCGCCCGCCCTGCGGGCTCACGTCCGCCCCCCCGAGGGCCGCGCCTTCGTCGAGGTGCGCCTCGTCCACGCCCCGCCCGGGCCACCAGGGCCGGGTGGTCGGGGCGAGCCGGTGGAGGGGTCGCTGGTCGAGGCGCTCGGGGCCGACCCCCGTGTCGCGGCCGGGGCCGGCGCGCTGGTGCCGGCGCCCGGGGAGGTCCCCGACCGCCTGCCGCCCATCGACTGGTCGCGCACGCTGCGCCTCTACGACGAGCTCGGCCCGCTGCGGGCCTTCCGGCGGGCCTTTCGCGACGAGCACCGGCGCTGGCCCTCCCGAGCAGAGGTGCGCGCGGCGCGGCCCGCCCTGGCTGCCTGGGTGCTCGGCCACGAGGACGCCGTGGTCCTCGACGCCGACGGCGCCCCGCTGCGCTGGTCGGTACGGTCGCCGGCGGGCAGGCAGCGGTGGTTCTCGGTCCGCACGGGCGACCTCATCCGCGCCGTGGTGGAGGCGGTCGCCGCCTCGGCCGACGAGGACCTGGCCCGCATCTGGCGGGCGGGCGCGGGCGACGACCCCCTACCCCTCATCGGTGCCGGCCCGCCTCGAGGCGAGCTGTCGCCCCTCGGCGCGGCCCGGCGCCGCGACCTGGTGGCGGCGCTGTGGAGCTGGTCGTCAGCCCGGGCGACGACCCTCTTCGAGGACGCGGTGCTCGCCGCCGTCGCCGGCCTCGGGCCAGCCCAGGCCCGCGCCCCCATCGAGATGGCCCTGGCCGACGCCGCCCTGGCGGCGGCCGCCGGCGTGTGGGAGCTCTTGGCCCGGCCCGACGCCGACGGCGATGGCCTCGAGCCGGTGGCGCTCCTCGACGACGCCCTCGTCCTCGAGTGCGCCGACAGCTCGGTGCCGCGCTGGTCGGGCGAGCTCAGGCGGGTGGCCGAAACGGCCGTGCCCGGCGTTGTCGGCGGCCTGCCCCTCGCCGTGCGCGTCTCGTCGCGCCCGAGCCTCGGAGCACGGGAGCCGGGCTGAGACGTCATGGCTGGGTGGTCCCCGCACAATCAGCGTGAACGGGTCGGCGAGGACCGGTCGTCGCAGGCAAGGACGCAGGAGCCCAGCTCACCGGCGTTGTGAGCAGGGCGACGAGGACGCCGCCACCGGTGGGCGGGGCCGGCGAGACGTCACGATCACATGTGCGGGGTACCACTAGTGTCCGGCCATGACCGTTGCACTCGTCACGGGGTCGAACTCCGGTATCGGCCGGGCGACCGCCGTCCACCTCGCCCGGCAGGGCTTCGACGTCTATGCCTCCATGCGCAACCTGGCCAACGCGGAGAAGCTCCAGGGCATGGCCGACCAGGCCGGTGTCGCCCTCGAGCTCGTGCAGCTCGACGTGGGCGACGACGGGTCGGTGCGCCGGGGCATCGCCGAGGTCGTGGGGATGGCCGGCCAGGTCGACGTACTCGTCAACAACGCCGGTGTCGGCGGGAACGGCGTGACCGAAGAGTGCACCATCGACCTCTACGAGGAGGTCATGAACGCCAACCTCTACGGGGCCATCCGCTGCATCCAGGCGGTGCTGCCCGGCATGCGGGAGCGGCGCTCCGGCAGCATCGTCAACATCTCGTCCGTGGTCGGCAAGATCGCCCACATCGGCCAGTCGCCGTACTACGTGTCCAAGTGGGCGATGGAGGCCATGAGCGAGGGCCTCGCCCAGGAGGTCGCGCCGTTCGGCGTGCGGGTGGCGGTCATCGAGCCCGGGATCACCAAGTCGGCCATCTTCGCCAAGAACGTCGACGCGCCCAACCAGACCGGCGCCTACGACGCGCACTACCGGCGGCTGTTCCAGTTCTACGCCGCGGGGATCCCCGCGGCCACCCCCCCGGAGGAGGTGGCGGCGCTGGTGCACCACGCTGTCACCACCGACAAGCCCAAGCTGCGCTACGCCTGCTCGTGGGGTGGGGCCGAGATCGTCGCCGGCCGCCAGGCCATGAGCGACGAGGACTGGGTCGCGCTCGGGGCCCTCGAGGACGACGACGAGTACTACGCCCGCTTCAGTGAGGTCTTCGGGGTGGATATCCGGGTGTGAGACGGCCGGTGGGGGCCGGCTGGTGCCGGCCCCCACGGGTGTGCCCGCCGCGTTGGTGTGGGTTAGAGGATGAGCTCGCAGGCGTTGACGGTGCCGCCGTTGGTTTCGCAGTCGTCGGCGCCGCCGCCGCCGTCGAGGGCGTCGTGGCCGGCGCCGCCGGTGAGGATGTCGTCGTCGTTGCCGCCGTGGAGGGCGTCGTCGCCGTTGTCGCCGTAGATGTCGTCTTCGTCGGCGTCGCCGTTGACGGTGTCGGCGCCGTCCCCGGCGTGGGGGTGGAGCCCGGCGAGCCAGTGGGCGGTTTCGGCGGCGGGGTCGTTGCCGCCGCGGGCGATGTCGTCGCCTTGTTCGCCGTAGACGAGGTCGGCGCCGAGCTCGCCGAAGACGCGGTCGTCGTCGCGCCCGCCGCGCAGCGTGTCCGCGGAGCCGACGAAGGCGAGGTAGTCCAGGAAGGGGACGAGGTCGAACTCGAACTGCTCTTCGGGGACGTCTTCGTGGCCGGTGTAGACGGTGAACCACCACATGTCGGCGTACTGGCCCCAGAACAGGGGGACTTGGGAGTCGCCGTAGACGCGGTCCTGGCCGTCCTGGCCGTTGATGGAGTCCAGGCCTTCGCCGCCGTAGAGCCAGTCGTTGCGGTTCCCGCCGGTGATGTAGTCGTCGCCGCGGTTGCCGTCGACGGTGTCGCGGCCTTCGCCGCCGTAGATCTCGTCCTCGTCGGAGCCGCCGTCGGCGAAGTCGTCGCCGTCGCCGCCGTCCAAGAAGTCGTTGCCCTGGTCGCCGTAGAGGTAGTCCTCGCCGAGGGCGCCTTCGAGGGTGTCGTTGCCCGACCCGCCGCCCAGGGAGTCCTCCCCGGCGCCGCCGTAGGCGACGTCGTCCCCGGCGCGGCCCTCGACGACGTCGTCGCCCGCCCCGGCGTGCACGACGTCGTCGCCGGTGCCGCCCTCCACGATGTCTATGACGCCGGTGCCGTAGACGACGTCGTCGCCGCCCTGCGCCCAGACTTCGTTGACGCCCCCGCCCACGACGGGGGTCAACAGGCAGATCACGTCGTCGGACGCGAAGCCGACCACGGTGCCCGACCCCACGATCGTGCACCCCGTGGCCAACAGCGACGCCCCCGCTGGGGGGGCGCCGATGGTGGCCAGGCCACCCAACGCCAGGCCCGCCGCGCCTGCTGCCAGGCCGGCCCGCTTCACCACTGACACCGTGCTCATCCCGCCTACCGCCTCCACCATGTCCGACAAAGGGCCCGGCCGCGGGGCGCCTTCGAGGCGCCCGGGCCGGGGCGGGCGCCTGGCCACCACCAGGACCGCCGGCCCGCCGCCACACCATAACCCACCCCCACCCCAAAGCCAACAACTTCCTAACAATTCGCTCGTCCCTGCCACACAACCACCCAACCCCAACCACACAACCCCCCACCCCCCTCCGCCACACCAGCGGCGGCCGCCGGCCGGGCTCAGGTGGCGGTCAGAGCCGGCCGTCGAAGCGACCGGAGACGTCGGTCAGCAACAGCCGGCCCGAAGCCGTGGTGGAGGCGACGTAGACGGGGCGCTCCCCCACCACCAGCTCGATGCGGTGGTCCCGGTCGATGATGGTGAAGGGGACGCCGAGCTCGCGCTCGATGCTGGCGCGGTGCCGGTCGACCAGGCCGAGCAGGCGCTCGTTCGAGCGCCGCTGGAAGTCGTCCAGGTCGAGATCGACATACTCCTCGACGCCCACCGTTGGCGAGATCCTTCTCAGCGCGGACCGTCCTGCACCATCACCCTCACGGTATCCCCTGGCCGCGCCCGGGGCCTGCCCGACAGGTGTCAGCCGCCCCCAGTAGGAAGGAACGGCGACGCCGCGCCACTGCCGAGGTCAGGAAGGGACACGGTCTCGTCGATGAACTTGTCCTCCACGATGTCGTCCACGGTGACTTCGAGCGTGCTCGCCTGGCCGCGCTGGGCGAGCACGTCAGTGACGATGCCGATCATCCGCTGCACGCGGTCGCGGTCGAAGTTGCCGTAGACGTCGTCCGAGCCGTTGGAGGCGATGTTGTACTGGCGCATCGTGTCCACGGCCGCCCGGCTCAGGGCCGGCGACACGTCCCAGAAGGTGTCGAACGTGACGTTCGTGGCGTCGATGGCGGCGATGGCCGGTTCGGGGTCGGCGAAGAAGTCGACCCAGGCCCGCTGGAGCACGGGGACGAGCAGCTCGAGGCACGCGCTCTCCTCGGCCACGCGATCGGAGGTCATGGAGAGCATGCCCGGGTACGTCTCGTAGCCGAGCCAGTGGACGAGGAAGAACTCGACCGGCTTCGCCCACGCAGCCAGCTCGTGCTCGTAGTAGTAGGGCTCGTTCGTGGCGAAGCCCTGCTGGATGACGTCGCCCTCGGACTGCAGCCACCGCTCCGGGTTGCCGTCGTAGCTGTCGTCGAGCTGGTCGGGCGAGACGTACCCCTCCGCCACCAGGTAGTCCATGTAGGTGGAGCCCGGGAAGTACAGCACCGGTGCCTTCGTCTTGCGCAGGTCCTCGAAGGACGAGATGTCGTGGCGAGCCGGGCTCCACATCAACATCTGGGGGTTGAGGTCGAGCGTGCCGACGACGGCCGTGAACTGCTCGCCCCGCAGGGCGGCGGCGATGATGTCGTCAGTGCTGATGTAGCCGAGGTAGATCCCCGGGTCGGCCTGGAGCACCTCGGCCGGCGGCCGGCCCCCCACCGCGAACCCCCCGGCGCGGATCTCCACCTCGTCGACGCCGTGGGCGCCCCGGTAGCGGGCTTGCAGGGGCCCCGAGTAGCGGAAGAGGTCCTTGTCCGCCACGCCCCCCGGGCCGATCAGCTGGTAGAGGCCGCCGTGCTCGGCTTGGGGGAACCAGTCGGTCTGGAGCACCACGTGGTCGGGGCACGGGCCCTCGGTCGCCGCGCCGACCTCGGCCGACGCCGCACTCGTGGGCGAGCCCGACGCGCTGGCGTCGTCCCCGTCGAACAGGCTGCAACCGCTCGCCAACATGCCAACGGCGAGCAGCGCCCCGCCCGCGGCGCCGCCACGCTGCTTGGTCTTCCCGCTCATCCCAACGCCTTTCCGCCTACCCCACCAGGAGTGTCCGCCGACGCACCAGGAGTGCAGGCTGAGTCTATCTGGCGAGTTCGGGGCTCCGTCCGGAGGGCGCGGCCGCCGGGCAGAACCGGGTCGCGCCGTGTCCGAACACCGCGCGGCGGGAGCGGCCACACTTGGCGCCGTGCCCTCGAACGCCGTGCTCCTGCTGTCCTGTCCCGACCGGCGCGGCATCGTCGCCGCCGTCGCCGACTTCGTGGCCCGGCACGGGGGCAACATCGTCTCGGCCGAGCAGCACACCGACCCGCCGTCGGGGGTCTTCTTCCAGCGTGTCGAGTTCGAGCTCGGCGCCTTCGACGTCGACCGCGACGAGATCCTCGGGGCCTTCGAGCCCGTGCGGGCGCGCTTCGAGATGGCGGCCAGCCTCCGCTTCACCGACCGCCGCACCCGCGTCGCCATCCTCGCCTCCCGCCAGCCCCACTGCCTCTACGACCTGCTGTCTCGGTGGCACACGGATGAGCTGCCCATGGAGCTCGCCGTCGTCGTCTCCAACCACCCCGACCACGCCGAGACGTGCGCCTTCTTCGGGGTCGACTACGTCCACCTACCGGTGACGCCGGAGACGAAGCCGACCCAGGAGGCCGCCGTGCTCCAGGTGCTGGCCGAGCGGGAGGTCGAGCTGGTGGTGCTGGCCCGCTACATGCAGATCCTCTCCGCCGGCTTCGTCGGGCGCTACCCCGACCGGGTCATCAACATCCACCACTCGTTCCTGCCCGCCTTCGTGGGGGCGCGGCCCTACCACCAGGCCCACGAGCGCGGGGTGAAGATCATCGGGGTGACCGCGCACTACGCCACGGCCAGCCTCGACGAGGGCCCCATCATCGAGCAGGACGTGGTGCGGGTGAGCCACCGGGACGCGCCCGAGGACCTCGTGCGCAAGGGCCGCGACCTCGAGGTGGTCGTGCTGGCCCGGGCCATGCGCGCCCAGCTCGAGCACCGGGTGCTGGTGTTCGGCCGTAAGACCGTGGTCTTCGAGTAGTGAGCTGCGCCTACGGGAGGCACCCGCCAGGGGGGCGGAGCCTGCGGTAGTTCGCGGTGGGCGGGCCGCGGCGTCGCGCCGGCCGGGCGAGCCGCGAAGGATCTTGCACCGCCACGGTGCACGATCCTTCGCGCTTGTCACGACCTTGCGCCTCGGTCCGGGCCCCTGGTCGGCGCTGGGCGGCTCCCCGCCGGGGCGGCTCGCCCCGGGCTTCAGGGGCGGGAGATACCGTCCTCGCTGACGTAGGCGGTGACGAGGGCAGCGGGGGTGACGTCGAAGGCGCGGTTCTCGGCGGCCATGCCCTCGGGGGCGATGCGCACCCCGGCGAGGCTGGTGACCTCGTCGGGCGAGCGGCGCTCGATCTCGATGCTGGCGCCGTCAGGGGTGGCGGGGTCGAAGGTCGAGCGGGGGGCGGCGACGTAGAAGGGGATGCCGTGGAAGCGGGCCAGCACAGCGAGGCCGTAGGTGCCGATCTTGTTGGCCACGTCGCCGTTGGCGGCGATGCGGTCGGCCCCGACGACCACGAGGTCCACGTCGCCGCTCTGCATGAGCGAGGCGGCCATGACGTCGGGCACGAGCGTGGCGGGGATGCCGAGGGCCTGCAGCTCCCAGGCGGTGAGCCGTGCCCCTTGCAGCACGGGGCGGGTCTCGTCGACCCACACCGTCGGCCGCCGGCGCGCCTCGTGCGCGGCCCGGATGACCCCGACCGCAGTGCCGTAGCCGACGGTGGCCAGCCCGCCGGCGTTGCAGTGGGTGAGCACCTTGGCGCCCTCGGGCACCAGGCCGAGCCCGTGCCGGCCGATGGCCCGGTTGGCGGCCACGTCTTCGGCGGCGATGGCCACGGCCTCGGCCACGGGGTCGGCGGCGGCCAGCGCTCGGTCGACGGCCCAGGCCAGGTTCACCGCCGTCGGCCGGGTGGCCTTGAGGCGGCGGCCGGCGTCGTGGGTGTCCTCGCCGCGGACCGCGGCCAGGGCCACACCGAACGCGCCGGTGGCCCCGATGGCCGGCGCGCCGCGCACGGTGAGCTCGGCGATGGCCCGGCACACCTCGTCCACGGTCCCCAGCTCCACCAGCACCAGCTCGCCGGGGAGGCGGCGCTGGTCGAGGAGCCGTACCCGGTCGCCCAGCCACTCGACGCTGAGTGGCAGCGGGCCGACGACGGTGCCCGTCGCGCCGCCGTCCCCGGTCAGTGCGGTAGGTGCTCCCACAGTCAGACCAAGATAGCCGTGGTGTTCCATGAGCCTCGTGGCCAGGTCATCTGGGCTGGGATGACAGCGGAGCACGAGCCCAGCCGGTCCACCGTCCCGCCCCGTGCAGCCGGCCACGGCTCCCCAGGCGACCGAACCGTACTAGGGTGTCGGCCGCAAACCCGCTGGGGGTGCCGTTCTCGGCTGAGAGCCCCACGGTGTCGTCGAGGCCTTCATGTCCTCGAGGCGGCGTGGGCGACCCCAGGAACCTGATCTCGGTAATGCGAGCGGAGGGAAGCGGGATGATCGTCGAGATCCAAGTCCTGCCCAGCCCTGCCGGCACCCCTGGGGGCCGCTGGGAACACGTCGAAGCGGCGCTCACCCTGATCAAGGGGTCCGGCCTGTCCTACGAGGTCGGCCCCATGGGCACCTCGATCGAGGGCGAGCCCGACGAGCTGTGGCCGTTGCTGCGCCGGGTGCACGAGGCGACGCTCGCCTCTGGCGCCGAAGGCGTCATCAGCGTCGTGAAGATCAGCGAGTCCCGCCTCGACGAGCGGCGCACCACCATGGCTCAGCTCGTCGGCCCCTGGCGCTCCTGAGCGGCCGGCCGAGCCAGGCGAGCCGCGCCCGTGCGCACCCTCCACACCATCTCGTCGTCGCTGCGGCGGTGGTTGCCCCCCCTGGCGCTCTTGGCCGCGCTCGTCCTCATCTGGGAGGCCTGGGTACGGGTACGAGGCGTCGCCACCTACGTGCTGCCACCGCCGAGCCACCTCTGGCCGGCGTTCTGGGAGGCCCGGCCCCTGCTCGGTGCCCACCTGCGCACCACGTTGGCGGAGACCGTCGCCGGTGTGGTGCTCGGCGCGGCCCTCGGCGCCGTGCTCGCCGTCGCCGTCGCCTCGGTGGGCCTGCTGCGCCGCGCCCTCGAGCCGCTGCTCGTGGCCAGCCAGACGATCCCCCTCATCGTGCTCGCCCCGCTGCTCGTGCTGTGGTTCGGGTTCGGGATGACGCCCAAGGTCGTGGTCGTCGTGCTGATCGTGTTCTTCCCCGTCGCCGTCTCGACCGCCGCTGGGCTCACGTCGGCCGACCCCGAGCAGGTCGACCTCGTCCGCTCGCTCGGGGCGAGCCGCCACCAGGTGCTGCGCCTGGTCACGGTCCCCACCGCCTTGCCGTCGTTCTTCGCCGGCCTGCGCATCTCCTCCGCCTACGCCGTAGCCGGGGCGGTCTACGCCGAGCTCATCGGCGGGTCCTCCGGGCTGGGGCTGTTCATCGAGCGCTCCCGGCGCAGCTACCGCGTCGACCAGGTGCTGGTGGCCGTCGTGCTCATCGCCCTGCTGTCCGCCGCCCTCTTCGGGCTCGTGCACCTGGCGAGCCGCCTGTTCACCCCCTGGAACGCCCCGAGCGCCACCTCCACCTCCACCTCCGACCGACCGCGAGAGAGGACCCCTCGATGACCCCGCGCCGACGAACCCGCCCGCTGCTCTCGGGCCTGGTCACGCTGGTAGCCCTGCTGGTGGCCGCGGCCTGTGGTGGTGACGACGGCGAGGGCGGCGCGGCCGGGGGGACGAACGCCGCGCCGGCCCGACGGGTGACCGTGGTCCTCGACTGGACGCCGAACACCAACCACTCCGGCGTGTACCTGGCCCGGTCCACCGGCCGGTACGAGGAGGCCGGGCTCGACGTGGAGATCGTCGAGCCCGGCCAGGACGGCGCCCTGTCCCAGATCGCCGCCGGCAACGGCGAGTTCGGCTTCTCGGTGGCCGAGTCGATCCTGCCGGCGCGGGCCCAGGGGGTGCCGGTCGTGTCCCTCGCCGCGGTGATCGCCCACAACACGTCCTCGCTGGTCGCACCGGCGGACCGCGGCATCACCCGCCCCGCCGACCTGCAGGGCAAGACCTACGGCGGGTTCGGCGGCGAGCTGGAGCGGGCCCTCGTCGAGGACCTGGTCCGCTGCGACGGCGGTGACCCCTCGACCGTGCGGTTCGTCGAGGTCGGCAACGTCGACTACCGGGTGGGCTTCGACCGGGGCGACTTCGACTTCGTCTGGGTCTTCGACGGCTGGGACACGATCCGCTTGGCCGACATCGGGGGGATGGACGTCACGACCATCCCCTTCGTGGAGCACACCGAATGCATCCCCGACTGGTACACGCCCGTCATCGCCACGAACGAGTCGCTCGTGTCCCAGGACCCCGAGCTGGTGCGCGCG
>WHTX01000166.1 GCA_009377505.1 Acidimicrobiia bacterium | reverse complement strand
GCAGAGCCCGGTGGGGTTGGGGTCCCCGCCGGGGATGGGGGAGGCGCCGAAGGCGCCGTCGGGGGCGCAGCCCCCGAGCCAGTGGTTCCCGGCTGGAATTGGGGCGGTGAAGCGGGCTGGGTGCTCGGGTTCCCGGTCTTGGGCATTGCTCCGGTGATGAAACGCCCGCTGCGGGGAGGGCGTGCCTGGCGGGGGCGGCCTGGGACGGGCCGGTCCAGCGCACGCTGCGGTCCAGCGCGTTCCGGGCTGCCCCCGTGTCAGCCCGCGTCGCAGGTGGCAGGGGAGAACGCAGGCCGCCGCCTCCTCGGCTGCCCCCGCCCTCGCCAGAGGCGGCGTAGCGGCTCGGGCGGGACCTGCCCCCGGCGAGCCCGGCCCGGGGGCACCGCCTGCCCAGGCGCCCGCCAGGCATTCCGTCACCGGAGCAACGCCCAAGGACAGCGCGAGGTCCCGGGTTCCTGTGTGAGGCGGCGGGCCGTCGAGGCAAGAGACACCGCTCAGCGCCCGCGGGCGACGAAGTCGCGGAACTCGCTGCCGGTGTCGTCGCCCCACTCGTAGTTGGCGACGAGGCCGACCCGCTCGATGCGGACGCCCGGGCTCGTGGGGTAGAGGTCCGTCGCCCTCCGGTAGAGCACCGGTTCGCCGTCGAGGTGAACGAGGACGTGCTGGCCGTCCGAGACCAGGCGCAGGCGGAAGGGCTGACCCCAGCGCACCCTGCGGCCGACGTTGGCCCAGGGGGCGTCGTAGAGCCGCTCGTAGCCCTGGTCACGGAAGAACAACGAGATGGCCGAGCCATCGTGGTCGGGGCTGTCATCGAGCCAGGCGTTGACGATGAGGTGGGTGTCGTCGCTCTCCCACAGCACGAGCCCGGCCCGACTGGCGTGGCCCTGGCCCCGGCCGGTGCCCGGCGGGCGCACGGTCACCCCGAGGTCTACGAAGCCGGGCTCGGGCCAGGCCAGCGTGTAGCAGGTGCGCCCCGGGTTCGGTGCGGCGCGGCTGGCCCGGGCGCGCAGGGCGCCGGCGCCGGTGAGGTCGAAGTGGCCCAGCCCGAACGTCCGCTGCCAGGCTGGCCCGCCCCGGGCGACAGACGCTCCCGCCAGCTCGCCCGCCTGCCCGGCGAAGTCGTCCCGGGCTCGCACCGTCCCCCCCTCGGGCGACCACGGTGGGCCGGGGTCGAGCTCGACGGGCAGGGGCACGGCGACGGGGTGGGCCTCGAAGTCGCGCAGGCGGACATGTTCGCCCGGCCCGACCAGGATGCCGACGCCCCGCCCGCCGGCGTGGCGCTCGTCCTCGAACCAGCGGTCGAACAGCAGCCCCCCGTCGAGGTGGACGCCCATGGCCCGCCCGTCGTCGAGCACTTGCAGCGACCGCTCGGTGGCAGCCGGTAGGTGGGTCGCCGCCGTGGTCACCACCTCCCAGGCTCCCGCCGTGCCGACGGCCAGCTCGGCCTGGTCGCTCCACAGCGTGACGCGCCACCCCTCGCCACCGTCAGGGCTGGCCCGCCACAGCAGCCCGGCCCGGCCCGAGTCGGCGAGGCGCGCCGCGGTCTCGACGACGACGTGCACCAGGCCCGCCGGTTCGTCGAGCTCGACCAACGCGCAGCCGCCCTCGTCGCCACCGGCAGCGCCGGCGCCCGTCCGCTCGAGGACGCCCTCCAGGGCCCGCCAAGCTCCGCCCACCTGCGGCTCACCGAGCGGGCCGCTCCCCTGCAGGGAGTCGGCCGCGGTGGCCGTCCCCGCCCCGGTCGAGAGGCTGGGGACGTCCCGCACCCGCACCGACTCGACCCGGCTGGCCAGTTCGTGGCCGACCTCGCCGTGCACGGCCTGCTGGAGGCTCGCCCACACGAAGGGGCTCGCGTCGGCACGGTCGACGCCGACCGGGCGCATCGTGGGGTACGCGCCCAGGCCCGCCGCCCCGGGCAGCGACGAGGCGTAGTAGACGGCGCCCCGCTCCCGCAGGGCGACGACGTAGGTGATGGGCAGCTCCTCGATGCCGGCGTGCACTCGGAGCTGGCCCGTGCCGACCCTGGCCGTGAGCTCGCCGTTGACCACGCCGGCCGAGCGCAGCACGAAGCCCGCCCCCGCGCCCCGGGGCTCGGCGGGCACGGGCTCGGCCTGGAAGCCGATGGCCAGGTTGTCCCGGATCTGGAGCTGGGTGATGCGGCCGTTCGGGAACTCGGCGAGGGCCCGGCGCAGGGTCGCCCGGCGCCCCGCGTGCAGCACGTTCGTCTGGGCTGCGTGGTGGGAGTTGAGGGACGACACGGCGAGCGCCAGGCCCGGGCGCCGCCGGAACGGCCCGTAGGCCAGGCCCTGGCGCGCCCATCCCAGCGTGCGCAGCGGCGTGAGGCGTAGGGCCCCGTTGTCGATGCCCATCGCGGACTCGAGGTCCACCCCCTGGCGGGCCGCTCCCGAGGTCGAGGTCGTGCCGATCACGGCACCGAGCGCCCGGTCGTCCTCGAAGCGGTCCAGCACCTCCTCGACGAGCGGGAGGGGCGGGCCCTCCTCCGTGACGTCGGCGCTGTCGGAGCCCGATGGCACTTCGGCGCTGGGGGGGACGGGCAGGAACACCTCCCACCCAGCCGTGAAGGGGTCGAGCCAGCCCTCGGGGAAGGTGGCCCAGCTGTCCTCGCCGGTGAGGTTGTGCAGCTGGCTCAGGTAGCAGGCGAACGCCTCCCGCTTGCGCTCGGCGAACCCCTCCGTCGACACCAGGCGAGCAGCGGGCAGGCTCAGCCCCTCGAAGAGGTCGGGGAGCAGGTCGCCCAGGTGCTGGCCCAGGCCGGCCGTCGGATGGGTGGTCCAGGGGCCGTCGGCCCAGGACCAGACGGGGTAGGCGAGCAACAGGGGCTCGCCCCGGGTGCGCTCGACGGCGAGCTGGGTCGCCCGGTGCGCCATTCGGTGGTCGGCGTGCCAGTCGCGCTCGGACGTCACGAGCACCTCGTCGGGGGCCACCTCGTCGATGAGCTGGGCCAGCGTGTTGGCGAGCTCGTCGAAGCAGCGGTCGAGCGTCAGCTCCTCGAAGCCGAGGAAGCGGACGTGGCGCTCCTCCACCCCGAGCAGGGCGCAGGCGGCCAGGGACTCGGCGCGCCGTCGGCGGGCCAGCTCCCGTGGCGGCACGAGCGCGCTCTGGTGTGAGTGGCGGCCGTCGGTGACGACGACCACCTCGACCTCGGTACCCGCGGCGCGCTTGCGGGCGATCGTCGCCCCACAGCCGATGGTCTCGTCGTCGGGGTGCGGCGCCACCACCAGGCAGCGCCGCGCCGTCGCCGCCGCGGTGTCGTCGGTGCCCCGCTCGACCACCCAGCGCCGCCAGCCCTTGCGGATGGGCGCCTGGGCGCTGCGCAGGGCGAGCCCGGCGGCGCGGCGGGACTGGCGGCCCAGGCGGGCGGGGTCGAGCAGCATGGTCCTTCTTCCTGGCGGGGCGCGACGCCGGCCGTGCCGACCTTATCGACCGGCGGGCAACCCCAGTGCTCCCCGGCGTCGGCCCTGACGCGGCCCGTCCCCGCCAAGCGGCGGGGACGGCCCGTGCAGGTCCAGGTTCAGGGTGCCTCGGGCACGGCCCTCGTCCGCCCCCGGCGCTCGGGTCGGCCCTGTCAGAGGCGCTCGAGGTTGCCCTCGGTCGAGCGCCCGGCAGCGTTGACGGCGTCGAAGACCAGGGGCGCCGTGGCCAGAACGTGCTCGACGTCGAGCTCTCGGTGGCTGACGAGCAGCACGACCAGGTCGGCGGTGGCGAGCTCGGCGTCGGTCAGCTCGACCGATTTCAGCTCGCGGGCGCCGACCCGCAGCGCCGGGACGCGGGGGTCGTGGTAGGCGAGGTCGGCCCCGGCCTCGCCCAACAGCTCCATCACCCGCACGGCGCGTGAGTTGCGCATGTCGGCCACGTTGGGCTTGAACGCCGCCCCGTAGCAGAGGATGCGGGAGCCGTGGATGGCCTTGCCCTGGTCGTTCAGCAGCTTGGTCACCCGGCGCACGACGTAGTCGGCCATGCCCAGGTTCGTCTCGGCAGCCAGCTCGATGAAGTGCGTGGTGAAGTCGACCCGCCGCGCTGCCCAGGAGAGGTAGTAGGGGTCGACGGGGATGCAGTGCCCGCCCGCCCCGATGCCGGGGTAGAAGGCCTGGAAGCCGAAGGGCTTGGTGCCCGCCCCGTCGATGACCTCCCACAGGTCGATGCCCATCTCATGGCACAGCACGGCGAGCTCGTTGACGAGGGCGATGTTGACGGCCCGATACGTGTTCTCGAGGAGCTTGGCCAGCTCGGCCGCCTCGGGGGAGGAGAGCGTGGTCACGAGGCCCGGCGTCTCCATGGCCGACTCGAGCAGTGCCTGGGCCAGCTCGGTCGAGGCGCCGTCGATGCCGCCGACGAGCTTGGGCGTGTTGCGCAGGCCCCAATGGGGGTTGCCAGGGTCGACCCGCTCCGGAGAGAAGGCCAGCCAGAAGTCGTCGCCGGCCCGCAGCCCGGACTCCTCGAGCGTGGGCTGCACGATCTCCCGCGTCGTGCCCGGGTAGGTCGTCGACTGCAGGATCACGAGCATCCCCGGGTGGATGGCTTCGCGAAGCGTGCGGGCCGCGGCCTGCACGTAGGCGAGGTCGGGGGTCTTGGCCGAGTCGAAGGGCGTGGGCACGGCGATGAAGACGGCGTCGGCCTGGGCGAGGGCGGCCCCCTCGTTGCTGGCCTCGAAGCTGCCGGCGGCCACCATGGCCGCTACCCGGTCGGTGGCCACGTCCTCGATGTGGGAGCGGCCGGCGTTGACGGCGGCGACGCGCTCACCGTCGACGTCGAAGCCCACCGTGCGGTACCCCGCCTCGGCGAAGCCGATCACCAGGGGCAGGCCCACGTAGCCGAGGCCGATCACCCCGATGGTCAGGTCGCGGGCGGCGATCCCCTCGAGGAAGTGCTGTCGGTCCATCGCTCGTCCTTCTCGGCTGTCGTGCTCGGCGGCCGTGCTCACGAGAACGTCTGCTTCCACCACTCGAGGGTGCGGCCGAGCCCCTCGTCGAGCTCGACCGTGGGCTCCCAGCCGAGCAGGTCCTGCACCCGGGTGATGTCAGGCACGCGTCGCCCGGTGTCCTCGAAGTCCTTGCCGAAGCGCTCCTCGTAGGAGATGAAGCGCAGGGGGGTGTCCACGCCGACGAGCGTGCGGACCCGGTCGGCCAACTCGAGGATGGTGATCTCGTTGGGGTTGCCGAGGTTGACCGCGGTGCCGTCCGTGGCCGAGGACATGCCGGCCTGGTAGGTGCCGCGCACGGTGTCGTCCACGAAGGTGAAGCAGCGGGTCTGAGTGCCGTCGCCGTAGATGGTGAGGGGCTGGCCCGAGAGCGCCTGGCCCATGAACGCAGCCACGACCGAACCGTAGCCACGGGGGTCGATGCGGGGGCCGTAGGAGTTGAAGTAGCGCACGGCGGTCACGGGCAGGCCGAGGTCCGAGTAGGCGAAGACGAGGTGCTCGTCGAGGGCTTTCGCCGTCGAGTAACCCCAGCGGTGCACCTTGGTGGAGCCGAGCACCCGGTCGTCGTCCTCGGCCATGGGGATCTTGGCGGTCTTGCCGTACACCTCCGAGGTCGAGGCGACGACGACCTTGCGCCACCAGCGGTGGGCGGCGCCGAGCACGACCTCGGTGCCCCGGGCGTTGGTGAGCAGGGAATCGAGGGGACGGTCGACGATGTGCTTCACGCCCACCGCCGCCGCCAGGTGGTAGACGAGGTCCACCTTCTCGACCAGGCGGTCGACGAGCGCCTCGTCGAGGATCGTCCCGTTGACGAACCGCACCTGGTCGAGGCAGTGGGCCAGGTTGTCGGCCTTTCCGGTCGACAGGTTGTCGAGCACCGTGACCTCATGGCCGTGCTCCAGGAGCAGGTCGACCAGGTGGGAGCCGAGGTAGCCGGCTCCGCCGGTGACGAGGACGCGCATCGGCGGTCATCCTTTCGTGATTTGCAGGCGGTGCTGGGTGGCCGTGCGTGCACCGGATTCGCGCTTACCTATCGGCAGGGTGCCCGCCCGCATGAGCGGAACAACGCTCATGCGGGCGCCCACCCTTACCTATCGGCAGGGTGCCCGCCCGCATGAGCGGAACAACGCTCATGCGGGCGCCCACGAAGGGCTCGTGGTCGTCGGGCTGCGCTCGCCCTTGCCGGGGAGCGGTCCTCTACAGTGTTGCCCCTAGCGGAGTTGGCTGGCCTTCCCTCGCGGGTCGGCCCCTGAGCAGGCATGGGTTGGGGTATGACGACGAGCGACGTGCGCGGCGGGTTCCTGACCGTGGCCGAGGTGGCCCAGCAGCTCAGGGTGTCGACGATGACCGTGTACCGGCTCATCCACTCCGGCGAGCTGGCCGCGGCGCGCATCGGCAAGTCCTACCGGGTGCGCCCCGCCGACTTCGACACGTTCGTGGCCGCGCGCTTCATCGAGGCCGGCTGACGCCAGCGCGGCCGCGACGAGTGCGCTTCGACACGATCAGCTTCCTGTCCGACTACGGCACGGCCGACGAGTTCGTCGGCGTGGTCAAGTCGGTGGTGCGCGCCATCGCCCCCGAGGTGGCCGTCATCGACCTCACCCACGAGGTGGCGCCCCACGACGTGCGGGCCGGGGGCCTGGCGCTCGCCCGCGCTGCCCAGTACCTCTGCCCCGGCGTGGTCCTCGCCGTCGTCGACCCCGGCGTGGGCACCGACCGCCGAGCCGTCGCCGTCGAGGTCGGCGAGGGCCAATCGGTGCTTGTCGGGCCGGACAACGGCCTGCTCGCCCCGGCCGTGGCCATGTGCGGTGGGGCGAGTAGGGCGGTGGAGCTCGCCAACCCCGAGTACCAGCTCGCCGCGCCGGGGCCCACCTTCGCCGGCCGGGACATCTTCGCGCCGGCGGCGGCGCAGCTGTGCCTCGGCGTACCCCTCGAAGCCTTCGGCGCCGAGATCGACCTCGGCACCCTGCGGCCGGGGATGGTGCCCCTCACCAGGCTCGAGGCCGGGCGCCTCGAGGCCGAGGTGCTCTGGGTCGACCGCTTCGGCAACGCCCAGCTCAACGTCGACCCCGACGAGCTCGCCGGGTGGGACGACCATGTCGACGTCGTGGCTTCGGGCCGTTCCCGGGTGGCGCGACGTGTCCGCACCTACAGCGACGCCTCCGTGGGCGAGCTCGGCCTGCTGGTCGACAGCTACGGCCTGATGAGCCTGGCCCTCGACCGTGCGTCCGTCGCCGACCACCTGGGCCTCGCGCCCGGCGACCCGGTCAGCCTGGCCCCCATCGAGGAGGGCGGGGCCCCCGCCGGCGCCGACACCCCGGTCACGTTGCGGCCGGGGCCACCAGAGCACCCCGGGAGCGACCGTTGAGACCAGGCACCACGATCATCATCGCCCTCTTGCTGTTGTTGATCCTCGGGGCGGCGGTGTTGCAGTTCGTGTTCCTTGCTGGCTGACGGACGTTGTCCTCGGTGCTGGCTGACCGGACGTTGTCCTCGGTGCTCGCTGACCGGACGTGTCTCGAGGGGGGCCCCGTGCGGGGATGTGACCCTCGCCACCGGGGCGACGGCGTCGGCCTCCCCAGCTTGTGAGAATGTGCACAAGCTCCGTACGCTGCGGCGGCATGAGCAGGCCACGGCGGATACCCCACGCCACCGTGGCCCGGCTGCCCGAGTACCTGCGGATCCTGGTGGAGCTGGCGCACAGCCAGCACGACACGGTCTCGTCGGGCCGGCTCGCCGACCTCGGCGGGTTCAACGCCGCCAAGGTGCGCAAGGACCTCAGCTACCTCGGCTCCTACGGCACGAGGGGCGTGGGCTACGACGTCCTGGGGCTGCTCGACGAGGTCCGCGAGGCGCTCGGGCTCACCGCGGCGCGGGGCGTGGTGGTGGTCGGAGCCGGGAACCTCGGCCGGGCCCTGGCCAACTACTCGGGCTTCGAGGAGCGGGGGTTCCCGGTCCTCGCCCTCGTCGACGCCGATGTCGACAAGGTGGGCACGCGGGTGGGCCAGCTCGAGGTGCGCCATGCCGACGAGCTGCCGGCCCTCGTCATCGAGCTGGGCCTGCGCATCGGCGTGATCGCCGTGCCCTCGGCCACCGCGCAGGACGCCGCCGACCGCCTGGTCTCCGCCGGCCTCAAGGCGCTGCTCAACTTCGCGCCCTCCCACGTCAGCGCGCCGCCCAAGGTGGCCATGCGCCGGGTGGACCTCGCCCGCGAGCTGCAGGTCCTCAGCTTCTACGAACACCAGCTGGGCACGTCGGCACCCGGTGAGCCAGCGCGGTGACCGAGTCCCGGCCCCGGCCCGGGAACGAGGTTGCAGCGGTTTGCAGAGGGGGTAGCGTCCGACCAAGCTGGATGTCCGGAGACCCCGACCAGCCCGACCAGAAAGCCGCCTGATTTGTCAGTCGTCGCCTTCGGCTTCAGTCACCGGACCGCCTCCTTGCCGCTGCTCGAGCGCGTGAGCATGGCTGGCGACGCCGTGGGCAAGGTGCTCCGCCAGCTCAGCGAGGCCGAACCGGTGCTCGGCGCCGTGGTGCTGTCGACCTGCAACCGCACCGAGGTGTACCTCGACGCCGAGCGCTTCCACGACTCCTACGAGATCGCCAGGGACGTGCTCGCCGACCACGCTGACCTGCCCCGGGGCGAAGTGGGCGATCATCTCGCCGTCTACTACGACGGCGAGGCCGTGGAGCACCTCTTCGGCGTGGCCGCCGGGCTCGACTCGGCCGTCCTCGGCGAGCACGAGATCCTCGGCCAGGTGCGCCGGGCCTGGTTGCGCGCCCGGGACGAGGGCACGGTCACGCCCACCATCGACCTGTTGTTCCGCCACGCCGTCGAGGTGGGCAAGCGTGCCCGCAGCGAGACGGCCATCGGCCGGGGCTCGGCCTCGGTCGGCCAGATCGCCGTGGAGCTGGCCGAGGCTCGCCTCGGGGGCCTCGCCGGTCGCCGGGCGCTCGTCCTCGGCGCGGGCGCCATCGCGGCCACGGTCACCGGCGCGCTGGCCTCGAGGCGGCCGGGCGACCTGGTCGTCGTCAACCGCTCCCGTGCCCGGGCCGAAGCGCTCGCCGCGGCCCACGCGGGTCGAAGCGCGAGCCTCGGTGACCTTGGTCGCGAGCTGGCCGCGGCCGACCTCGTCGTCACCTGCACGGGGGCGTCCGAGGTCATGCTCGAGGCCGACGTGCTCGCCGCAGCCGTGGACGCCGGCCGCCAGGGGGCCCCACTGGTGGTCGTCGACGTTGCCCTGCCCCGTGACGTCGACCCGGGCGCCCGCGGCGTGCCCGGCATCGAGCTGCACGACCTCGACGACCTGCGCCGCTTCGCCGCCGCCACGCTGGCCCAGCGCGAGCGCGCCGCCACCCAGGCCCGCGAGCTCGTCGCCATCGCCGTCGCTTCCCACCTCGGTGAGCGGCGGGCACGCCAGGCCGCGCCGGTCGTGGCCGGACTGCGCCGCTGGGCCGAGGAGCTGCGCAACGCCGAGCTGGAGCGACACCGGGCCAAGCTCGGCGGCCTCGGCGAGGCCGAGCTCGACGCTGTCGATGCGTTGACCCGGTCGATCGTCAACAAGCTGCTCCACGGCCCGACCCTTGCCCTCAAGGACGGGGCAGGGACCCCCCGGGGGGACCGGCTCGTCGAGGCCGTCAGCGACCTGTTCGGGTTGGACGACTGAAGTGGTCGCCCGGGCTCGGGCGATTCGGGGGGCGACGCGAGGCAGCGCCATGGCCCTGTGGCAGACGCGCCACGCCGCCGCGCTGCTCGCCGGCGCCCGACCGGGGCTGGGCGTCGAGGAGGTCGTCGTCTCCACGGTGGGCGACCGACGGACCGACCTGCCCATCGCCGAGATCGGCGGCAAGGGCGTCTTCGCCAAGGAGGTTCAGGCCGCGGTGCTCGACGGCCGGGCCGACTTCGCCGTGCACTCCGGCAAGGACCTCCCCTCGGCCACCCCGCCGGGCCTGGTCATCGCAGCCGTGCTCGAGCGAGGTGACGCACGCGACGCCCTGGTCGGAGCCACCCTGGCCGAGCTCGGCCCGGGCGCCCTCGTGGCCACGGGCGCGCCTCGCCGCCGGGCCCAGCTCGCCTGGCTCCGGCCCGACCTGACCTTCGCCGACCTGCGGGGCAACGTCGACACCAGGCTGCGCCGCGCCCCCGAGTTCGGGGCCCTGGTGCTCGGCCACGCTGGCCTGCAGCGGCTGGGACGGGCGGATGCCGTGGCCGAGGTGCTCGAGCCCTCGGTGCTCGTGCCCCAGGTCGCCCAGGGCACGATCGCCATCGAGTGCCGGGCTGATGACGCCGAGACGGGGGAGCTGCTCGGCCTCCTCGAGCACGCCCCGACCCGTGTCGGCTTCCGCGCCGAGCGCGCCTATCTGGACGCTCTCGGCGGCGACTGCACCCTGCCGGCCGGCGCGCACGCCATCGTCACCCCGTCCGGCACCGATGACGCTGACGGCGTGGACGGCGCATTCGGCACGGTCGAGCTCACGGCGGTGCTGGCCTCCCTCGACGGGCACGTGCTCCTGCGCAGCACCGGCCGGGGCGAGGACCCCGAGGCGCTCGGCCGGGCACTGGCCGGGGAACTGCTCGACGGGTCGGGCGGCCGAGCGCTCCTCCTGTGAGCGCCGCGATCGGGCCGAGCGGCCGGGTGCGGGCCGGCGACGCGGTCCTCGCCGCGGCAGCCGAGGAGGGAGAGCGGCCCCCGACCGTCGTCGTGGTGGGCTGTGGCGACGGCGACCCCGACCTCCTCACCGTGCGGGCGCTCGAGGTCCTGCGGGGTGCGGGCCTGATCGTCTCCCCCCCGGCGCTTTTCGCATTGGCCAGCGCGGTGGCCGGGCCCGGCACGAGCGTGCTCGGCCAGCCCCCGGCCCGCTGGCCCCGGGACGGACACGCCGCCTGGCTGGTGGCCGGCAGTGGCGGGGACGCCGA
>WHTX01000165.1:8814-10925 GCA_009377505.1 Acidimicrobiia bacterium | reverse complement strand
CACCACCTTCACCGACGCCGACCTCGCCGGCGAGGTCGAGTCCTTCTTCGCCGAGCACCCCATCCCCCAGGGCCAGAAGACGATGGCGCAGCAGCTCGAGAAGCTGCGGGTCACCGTCGCCCTCGCCGAACGCGAACGCGGTCGCCTCGGCGCGGCGCTGCGCTGAGCGCGGGCCGCAAGAGACCGACGACCCACGCACCGAGGCTCGCTTGGCGACCACCCATCGACTGGCCCGCGTGGCCGTGTTCGCCCTGGAGGACACCGCCGTGCAGGTGGTGTGGGGCGACGCGCCCGTGGCCCCCCTCAACGTCACCGTCGGGCCTCGTGCCACCCACCTCGGCGGCTACGGGCGGCCCGGCGGCGTGCTCGTCACCGGCCTCGAGCCCACAACCCGCTACGACGTGGTGGTCGAGTCCGGCGCCGGCGACGTGGTGCGGCTCGGTTGTCGCACCCTGCCCTCCCCCGAGGGCGAGTTGCTCAGCACGGTCGCGTGCCTGAGCGACCTGCACGTCGGCTCCACCCGGCAGGGTTGGTTCGGCACCATGCGGGACCGCTCGGGCCTGCCCGAGCCGGCACCGCTGCGCTGCGCCCGGGCCGCCCTCGACGAGGCGGTGGCCTGGGGGCCGGACCTGGTGGTGGTCAAGGGCGACCTGACCGAGCGCGGGCGGGCGCCCGAGTGGCGGGCGGTGACGCCCCTGCTCCAGGAGGTGGCTGTGCCCCTGGCCATCTGCCCGGGCAACCACGACACGCTGGAGGGGCGCGACCACGAGCCCGCCGAGGTGCTGGGCGCCGCGGGCCTGGCTTGCGCGGCCCCGGTGGACGTCGTCGACCTGCCCGGCGTGCGGGTGGTCATCGTCGACTCGACCGCTCCCGGCCGCAGCCCGGGGACGATACGGCGCGCCCTGCCCGACCTGCTCGACGCGCTCGCCGAGGCCGACCGGCCCGCCCTGGTGTGCCTGCACCACCCCTTCGAGCCGCTCCCCGTCCCCACCCAGTACCCGGTGGGCATACCCTGGCCGGAGTCCTGGCGGGCGCTGCGCAAGATCCACCGGGTCAAGCGGGACGTGGTCATCAGCACGGGCCACACCCACCGGAACCGGCGCCTCCACTTCGGGCACGTGGCCCAGGCCGAGGTGGCGGCGGTGAAGGACTACCCGGGGGTGTGGGCGGGCTACGCCGTGCACGAGGGCGGGATCCGCCAGGTGGTGCGCCGGGTGACCGCGCCCGAGGCCATGGGCTGGACGGAGTACACGCGACTGACCTTCGGCGGCGTGTGGCGGGGCTACGCCCCCGGGCTGCGCAGCCATCGTTGCTACGTGCTGCGCTGGCCGGGCCCCTGAGGGCAGACGGCCGGGGGGGTATCGTCCGGGCGTGCGAGCTGCGGTGTACTACGAGACGGGCGGGCCGGACGTCTTCGCTACCAGGAGGTGCCCGACCCCGAGGTGCGCCGGGGCGGCCTGCTGGTCGCCGTGGGCGCGGTCGGCATCCAGGGCGGCGACCTGCTCCACCGCCAGGCCGGGGTCATGTCGGGCACGCCCCACGTCGTCGGCTACCAGGCCGCAGGCGTCGTGCAGGGCGTCGGCGAGGGGGTCGAGGCCTTCAGCGTCGGCCAGAAGGTCGTGGCCACGATGGGCTCGGGCAGCCATGCCGAGCTGGTCTCGGTCCCGGCGGCTTCGGCCTATCACGTGCCCCAGGACATGGCCTTCGAGACGGCGGCGGGGATCCCCGTCGAGTTCGGGACGGCCGACGACTGCCTGTTCGAGTTCGGCCGGCTGCAGGCGGGCGAGACCGTGCTCGTCCACGCCGGGGCCGGCGGGGTGGGCCTGGCCGCCATCCAGCTGGCCAAGGCGGGCGGGGCGGGGCTCGTCATCGCCACGGCGTCGAGCGACGACCGCCTCGGCCGGCTACTCGAGTACGGAATGGACCGTGCCGTGAACTACGCCACGGCCGACGTGGCCCGTGAGGTGCTGCGCATCACCGAGGGGCGGGGCGTGGACCTCGTCGTCGACCCCGTCGGCGGCAGCACGCTCGAGGCCAGCATCGCCGTGCTCGCCTACCGGGGCCGGATCAGCTGGGTCGGGCGGGCCGGGCGAGAGGAGCGACCGCCGGAG
>WHTX01000165.1:1402-8804 GCA_009377505.1 Acidimicrobiia bacterium | reverse complement strand
CCGATCATGCAGAAGAACGCGTCGCTCACCGGCGTCTTCCTCGGCGCCGAGTTCGCCCACGACCCGGCGCGCACGCGCGCCATGATCGAGTCGCTGATCGCCCGGGTGGCGGCCGGTGAGCTGCAGGTGGTGATCGACGAGGTCTTCCCCCTGGCCGAGGCGGCCGAGGCCCACCGCTACATTGAGAGCCGGCGCGCCTTCGGGCGGGTCCTGCTCCGCCCGTGAGGGGCGGTGGCTGTGGGGGCCGTGCGGCTGGTCTTCGGTGAGTGCGAGCTCGACCCGGCGCGGCTCGAGCTGCGGCGAGGCGGGGTGGCTGTCCACCTCGAGCCCCAGGTCTTCGACGTGCTGGCCTACCTCATCGAGCACCGCGACCGGGTCGTGCCCAAGACCGAGCTCCTCGACCGGGTGTGGGGCGACCGGTTCGTGGGCGAGTCGGCCCTGACCTCCCGCCTGAAGGCGGCGCGCCGGGCCGTCGGTGACGACGGCGCCGCCCAACGGGTGATCCGGACCGCACACGGCCGCGGCTACCAGTTCGTCGCCGACGTGCACGAGCAGGCCCCCGAGGAGCCGGCACATCGTGAACCGCGGGAAACGCGGGAACCGCGGGAACCGCGGGAACCGCACCAGGAGATCCGCTTCCTCGTCGCCCCCGACGGCGCCCGCATCGCCTACGCCACTTCCGGCGCCGGCCCGCCCCTCGTCAAAGCAGCCAACTGGATGACCCACCTCGACAACGACTGGGAGAGCCCGGTCTGGCGCCACTGGCTCCTGGGCCTGGCCGAGGAGCGGTCCCTGGTGCGCTACGACGAGCGGGGTTGCGGCCTGTCGGACTGGGACGTCGGGCGCTGCGACGTCGACGCCTGGGTCGAGGACCTCGAGCTGGTGGTGGAGGCCACAGGCGTCGACCGCTTCCCCCTCATCGGCCTGTCCCAGGGCGGGGCGGTCGCCATCGCCTACGCCGTCCGCCACCCCGAGCGGGTCAGCCACGTCGTGCTCGTGGGCGCGTACGCCCGGGGCCGGCTGGTCCGGGCCGACAACGAGGACGAGCGGCGGGAGGCGGCGCTCGACATCGAGCTGGCCCGGGTCGGCTGGCGGCGCGAGGACGAGGTCTTCCGACAGGTGTTCAGCACCCAGTTCCTGCCCGACGGCTCGCCCGAGCAGTGGCGGGCGTTCAACGAGCTGCAGCGGTCCACCACCTCGGCGGACAACGCCGTCCGCTTCCTCGAGGCCTTCGCCAGGATCGACGTGACGGCCGAGGCGCCCCTCGTGCGTTGCCCCACGCTCGTCCTCCACGCTCGGGGCGACCTGCGGGTGCCCATGACGTGCGCTCGGGAGCTGGCCGCGCTCGTGCCCGGCAGCCGGCTCGTGACGCTCGGCAGCCGCAACCACATCCTCACCGCCTCCGAGCCGGCCTGGGGCGTGTTCCTGGACGAGCTGGGCCGCTTCCTCGCCGAGGCCTGACCAGTTGCCCTGGCGAGGGGCTGTCGAGGACCGCCTGAGGCATGCGCCGCTGACCTGGTCCACCGGATCTCCACCCCTTCTCCATGACCGCGCGCCGCGAAGGGCGTTGGGTGGCGGCATGGATCGCACCCGCCTGGTCACGGGGATGAACCGCGTGGCCATCGTCACGTCGGACCTGGATCGCTTCATCGACTTCTACACCGAGGTCTTCGAGCTCGAGCTCGCGTTCGAGGAGCGAAGACCCGGGCTCTGCCACGCCATGCTCTGGGTCGGCCCCGACTGCCTGGTCCATGCGTTCCAGATGGCTGACAAGGCCCACGTGCATGGCCAGCCCCAGGGGGACGGCCGCGGCCACCTCGACCACGTCGCGCTCACCGTCGCCGACGCCGCCACGTTCGCCGAGCTCACCCGCCGCCTGGTGGACCGGGGCGTCTCCGACGGTCAGATCACCGACGTCGGCGCGGCCCACAGCGTCTCGTTCCGCGACCCCGACGGCATGCACGGCGAGATCGTCTTCGTGGTCGATCGCGACCTGAAGCTGATGCACCCGCCGCGGCCGCTGGCCACGACGGCCTGCTGACCGGGCCGCTGATCGCCGCGGGCGACGGGCACCAAGACCCGGGGCCGGGCGGAGCGGCCCGTCGAAGCGGGGTGGGTGCTCGGTCCTGGGCATTTCTCCGGTGATGAAGTGCCCAGCGCGGAACGGAGCGCCTGGCGGGATACGAGGGCGCGGGCCGGGCCGGGCCGCGCCGCGCCGCGCGGTGGCCGCGCAAGGCCGCGGTCCGGCGCCTCGGGCTGCCCTCCGTGCCAAGCGCGCGTCGCGGATGGCAGCGGGCCACGCTGGTCTCGCCCTCATCGGCTGCCCCCTGCGAGCCCGGCCACGCCCGGGGACGCCATCGGCCAGCGCGGCCGCCCGCCATTTCGTCACCGGAGCAACGTCCAAGGACCCGCTAGCACCCTGTCTCGTCCGAGGCGACGGGCCGTCGGGGCGAGAGACACCGCTGAACTTGCACCGCTGTAGTTCCAGGTAGCACCACCATATGCCCGCCTGGCGCGACCCGGGTCGGCAACGTCATTTCGGCAGGAGGACGGAGTCGACGATGTGCACGATGGCGTTGGCGGTCTCGACGTTGCCGCAGACCACGGCGGAGCTGCCGTTGACCTCGATGGTGTCGCCGCTCTCGCCGATGGCGAGGAAGCCCCCGTTGGCCGTCTCGACCGTCACCCTCTCGAGGAGCTCGGCCGCGTCGAGCTGCTCGCCGGCGACGACGTGATAGGTAAGGACCGGGCCGAGTCGACCTGCGGGATCGGCGAGGAAGGCATCGAGCGTGGCCTTGTCGATCTTGGCGAAGGCGGCGTTGTACGGGGCGAAGATGGTGAAGGGGCCGGGCCCGTCGAGCGTTGCCCCCAGCCCGGTGGCACCCACCGCCGCCACCAGGGTGGACAGCATCGGGTTGTCCGCGGCGGCCGTCGCCGCCGGCGCCGCGGTCATGGCTGCGAAGGAGCCGGCGCCCTCGGCGGGCACCGCGGCGCACCCCGGGCCGAAGTTGGCCTCGGACAGGGCCGTGAGGTCAGGGGCCGTGGTCGTGGTCGTGCTCGAGGGGGCCGTCGAGGACGCCGGGGCACGCGCCGTGGTGGCCGACGACGCGTCGTTGTCGTCCCCGCTGCAGGCGGCGAGACCGACGGCGACGACGACGGTGACGGCGGCGATGCGGGCACGCCGAGTGAGCAGGTGGTTCTTCATTCGCTCGCTTCCTCCTGACTGAGGAGTCTTGCTGGGCCAGGGGGCCGGCGCAGTGATGGGCCCGTGGCGGGCGGGCTTCGCTGGTCGTCCGGGGGCCCGCGCCTCCTCACAGGAGGGGCAGCACCCCGGCCAGGCTGTCCGGGCAGACCGCATGGGCCCCCACCCAGGCCTCGAGCTCGTCAAGAGGGACCCAGCCCGCCTCCACGACCTCCCCGTCGGCGAAGGCGAACGGCCCCGCCGCCGTCGTGGTGAACACACGGGCCAGCGCCGCCACCTGGCTGTCCCGGTAGGTGAAGGCTCCGAGCTCGACCAGCTCGGTGGCCTCGACTCCCACCTCTTCGGCCAGCTCCCGCCGCGCCGCAGCGGCCCACGGCTCGCCGACGCCCACCACGCCGCCGACGGCGAGGTCCCAGTAGCCCGGCCACACGTCCTTCCAGTCGGCTCGCCGGTGGACGAGCACCTCCCCCGCCGGCGAGCGGACCACCACGGCCACCGAGCGGTGCAGCAGGTTGCGCGCCCGCACCTGGGAGCGGCTCACGAGGCTGAGCACCCGTCCGTGGTCGTCGACCCACTCGACCACCTGTTCGGCCGGCGCCGTCACCGGCGCCGCCTCAGCCTGCCAGCGCGTCGAGGGCTTCGGCTGTCGGCGCTCGGCGGCCGACGAGGGCCCGGCCGAGCACGACCTGTCGCGGCCGGTTCACGCCAAGCACGGCGACGACCCGCCCGTCCCGCTCGTACATGGCGGCGAAGCGCCGCTCCTCGACCGAACCGGCCACCAGCGTGACCTCGTCCGTCGACCGCGGCCGCCCGCTGAGCTGGATCTTGCGGTCGTACTGGTCGGACCAGAACCAGGGCACGGGCGCGAAGGGCTCGATGGCCCCCTGCCCGGCGAGGAGCCGGCGCGCCGCGTAGCCGCCCATCTCCACCGCGTGCTCCCAGTGCTCGACGCGCATCAGCTCGCCCCCGAAGGTGGCGTTGGGCCACCGGGCCACGTCGCCGGCGACCACGACCCCAGGCGCAGCAAGGCACGTCTCGTCGCAGAGGACGCCGTCGTCGAGCACGAGGCCCGAGCCCTCCAACCAACCCGTCGCCGGCCGGACGCCAATGCCGACGACGACCACGTCGGCGTCGAGCACGGCCCCGTCGGTGAAGCGCACCCGCTCCACCCGGTCTCCGCCCTCGAAGGCCTCGATACCCGTGGCCAGGCGCAGGTCGACCCCGTGGTCGCGGTGCACGGCGCCCAGTGCGTGGCCCATCGGCGCGCCCAGTGCGTGGCCCATCGGCGCGCCGAGCGCGTGCTCGATGGGCGCCGAAGCCACGTCGACGACGGTCACCTCGAGCCCCCGCTCGCGACACGTCGCCGCCACCTCGAGCCCGATGAAGCCCGCGCCGACGACCACGACGCGCCGGGGCGCGCCGCCGAGGTCCGCCCCGAGCGCCCGAGCGTCGTCGAGGCTGCGCAGCACGTGGACGCCAGCGAGGTGGCCGACCCCGCCCAGGCGGCGAGCCGCGCAGCCCGTGGCCAGCACCAACCCGTCGAAGCCCAGCTCGCGGTCCTCGCCGAGCTGCACCACCCGGCGCCCCAGGTCGAGCCCGGTGGCCTCGACCCCCAGGTGGCACTCCACCCCGAGCTCGTCGAGCTGGCCCAGGGCCGGCAGCTCCAGCAGCGACTCGTCGCCGCTGGCCAGGAACCGCTTCGAGAGCGGCGGCCGGTCATAGGGCGGGTGCGGCTCGGCCCCGACGAGCACCAGGCGCCCCTCGAAGCCCTCCTGGCGCAGGCCGCGCGCCGCGTGGGCGCCGGCCAATGAGGCGCCCACCACCACGACCGTGCCCAGGGCGGCCACCGGGGCTGTCAGCCCTCGTCGGTGGCGATGGAGATGGCCTGCTTGGGGCAGCGGGCCACGGCCTGCTCGACCGCGGGCCGCTCCGAGTCCGGAGGCTCCTCCTGGAGGATGTACAGCAGATCGTCGTCGCGCACCTCGAAGACCGCCGGCGCCAACCCCATGCAAACGGCGTTGGACTCGCACAGGTCCCAATCGACCACTACTCGCCAGGCCATCGTGCCCCCTAGAAGCTCGCCGTACCGTGCCCCTGCATTCCACCACAGCCGGCTCGCGACAGGGCGCGGCCGGTCGGTATGGTCAGCCTCGATGGCACTCCCACAACCGTCGAGAGCCAGCCTCGTCTGGCGAGCGCTGCGCCGGCGGTGCCCGTACTGCGGGAGCAAGGGCTACCTGGTCAGCTGGTTCAAGCTGGCCCAACACTGCCCGACCTGCGGGCTGGCCACCGACCGGGTGGTGGGCCACTGGGTGGGCGCCGTGGGCATGAACACGATGCTCACGTTCGGGGCCCTGTTCGTGGTGCTGATGGTCGGGATGATCGCCACCTACCCCGACATCGCGGTGGCGCCCGTGCTGGCTGCGTCGGTGGGCGCCGCCGTGCTCGTGCCCATCGTGGCCTGGCCGTTCTCCCAGACGCTGTGGACAGCCGTGGACATCATGATGCGCCCCGTCACCATCGACGAGCTCGACCCCCGCTACGTGGGCCGCTGACGAGGACGCGGGTGCCACCCCACCGGTCCGCCGCGGCGCAGGCCACAGCAGGAGCGGCGCGGCTCACGGCGTGACGACGTGGGCCTGGATAGCGCGGCCGGCCGGGTCGAGCCAGCCCTTCTTCGTGGCGTAGCCCAGCATCCCGTCGAAGTCGCCGGCCCAGCTGTCGGGGACGCGGCCGGCCGCCTGGGCCCGCACCCAGCCGACGTCGACCCAGACGTGGCCGTCGGGCGCGCCCGTGGCTGTCCCCGCGTCGCCGAGGCGGGCGCCGACCTCGCCGGTGTCCCCCGTCGGCGCCTCGACGTGGAAGCGCGTGCAGTCGGCAGGTTCCTCGAGGGTGGGGCCACCGGCGGCGGCGGCGAGGCGGACGAACATGGGGCGAATCCTGCCACAGCGCTTCCGCACGGGGCGACGGGGGTGGCCAGAATCGAGGGGATGCGCGTTAGCCGCCGGCGGGGCACGGTCCTGCTCACCCTCCTCGTCCTGGTCCTCGCCGCCGCCTGTGGCGGGGACGGCACCGCCCCCGAGGGCATCGAGGACCCCGGTGCCGTGCCCCTCGGGGAGGACGTGCCCGACTGGTTCCCCGGCCAGGTCCGCCCGCCGGCCGGCTCCGTGGTGGTGGAGGTGATCGACGACCCCGCCCCCGACTTCGGGCGCACCGTCACCTGGCGCGCCACGGGCGGCTTCGACGACGTCACCGACCACGTCGAACGGCTGCTCGCCGGGCTCGGCTGGGCGCCGGCGGAGGAGACCGAGACCGAGGGCGACACCGGGTCGCGGCGGCGCACCTACTTCATCAGGAACGACACCGTCTTCTCCGTCCGGGTCTTCGAGGACGAGAGCCTCGACGGGGTACGGCTCGCCGTCGAGCTCCCCGCCACCCGCTGAGATCCGCGGCCGACGTGCTCGAACGGTGAACGACGCGTCCCCCAGTTGGATGAGGCGAAGGCCCGGCCGGGCCCTACACTGCCCCAGGCAAGGGAGCCCCGGCGCCGTGTTCAGGCGACGGGGGGGCGGACGGGGCGGGCTCGGCGGCACGAGCGGCGCCTGAGATGTGGCGGCTCGCGCCTCCGGCGCGGGAGAGGTGAGGTCGGGCGGATGGCCTTGTTCGGAGTTCGGCGTTCCAGGCGGCTGGTCGACGCCCTGGCGGTGCTCAGCGCAGTCGTGCTCGTGGCCAGCGCCGTCAACCTCGTACGGGCCGTGAACGGCGCCGCCGAGGAGGCACCGGACGGCGCCGTCGTCGACCCTGACCTGGTCGACCGCTGTGGCGCCGACGTGCTGCTCGTGGCCGACGCCACCCTGCCCGCCGGGGTCGCGACTGCGGCCGGACGGGCGCTCGCCACATCGGTGGCGGGCACAGGCACGCGCCTCGCCACCGTGGTCTCGGCCGATCTGGCCCGTCCTGTGGGGGACGGGTTCATCGAGGTCACCGCCGACTCCAACGCCCCCGGCGGCGCGGTCGAGCAGGTCCTCGCCGCGCTGGGCGCGGCGACCGGCCAGCCGGCCGGGCGGAGCTGGGCGGCCGGCCTCGAACAGGCGGGCGAGGTGGCGAGGACCGAGGCCGGGGGCCGGCCCCTGCTGGTCGTGTTCCTCACCGACGGGGCCGCCCCCGCTGACCAGCCCGCCGCCGAGGCGGCGGCCGAGC
>WHTX01000165.1:0-1392 GCA_009377505.1 Acidimicrobiia bacterium | reverse complement strand
TCGAGGCCGGGCACCCACCTGGTCCTCGTCGGCACCGGCGCCGCCGCCGCCCTCGGCGCCGAGTTGGCCGCCATCGCCGGCCCCGACATCGTCGCCGCCGGCAACCGGGCCGTCGACGTCGCCCGCGACGACGTCGTGCTCGTGGCCGGCCCGGCCGGGCCCGCCGCCGTGCTGACCGAGATCGGGTCCGGCCTCTGCGCCACCAACGTGCAGGTCAACGCCATCGATTCGGCAACGGAGCCCCCGGCGCCCCGCGCCGGGGTCAACTTGGCGCTGGGCAACGCGCCCGGTGCCGCGACCGCCCCCGTCTCACCGGCCGGGGGCGCCCAGCTCACCGACGCTGCTGGCCTCGCCGCTTGGCAGGTGGGCGTCGCGCCGGGCACGGTGACCACCTTGACGCTCGAGAACCCCGGCGCCCCGGCCGGTACCCGCTCGTTCACCTGCCTCGGGGCCGATGGCGTGCGCACGTTCGGCAACGGAGCCAATCTCGTGATCGACGGCGTACCCGCGGGTGCCGACCTCGACTGCCAGCTCCGCCTCCTCGACGAGTCCAAGCCCCTGCGGGTGCGGATGGTCCCCTTCCCGGGCGACGTGACGTGCCCCGAGGACCTGGCCGGGCTGGTCGCCCTCACCGCCGCCCCGCTCGGCAGCCCCGTGACCTACTGCCTCGAGATCGTGAACGAGGGCAAGCGCACGGCCGTCGGCGTGCAGGTCGACGTGCCCGGCCTCGACCCGGCCGGCCCGGCGTGGATCGTCGACACCGAGCTGGCGCCGGCCGCCCGGGCGCGGCAGCGCTACGTCACCACCCTCCAGGGCCCTGGGCCGGTCGGCGCCGTCGCCCGGGCGCAGGGCATGACCGGCGACGAGACCGGCGCCTACGTGGGGGTACTCCCACCGGCGGCCACCGTCGAGAAGCTCGGCCCCGGCGATCCCGCCTGCGGCCCCCCTGAAGAGAGCCCACGGGGCTGCTACCGGGTGCTCAACACCGGCGGCTCGTGGCTCGACCAGGTGAGCGTGGTCCCCACCTTCGCCGCCGTCCCCCTCTCCATCGAGCGGCGGATCGCCCCCGGTGAGGCCGCCCTGCTGTTCCCTGCGGACGACCTCGAGGGCCACCCTGCGCCGCCACCTCCGCCGCCACAGCCATCGCCGACGACGACGCCATCGCCACCGACGACAACGCCTGCCGATGCCGGCGCCGGCGCGCTCGGCGAGGCCTCGCTGGCGGTGGCCCCAGGCACCGACACGACCACGACCGAGGTCACGGCAGGCCCGCCGGGCGAGGAGGGCCAGCGCCTCGGGGACGCCCAGCCCACGGCCGAGGCCGCGCCAGCGGCTGAACCCGGCGCCGAGCCCACGACGGGGCAGGGTGCCGCGCCGCTCGCCCGGCCTCCA
>WHTX01000164.1 GCA_009377505.1 Acidimicrobiia bacterium | reverse complement strand
AACCGGCCGCGCCCGCCGAACCGGCAGCGGCCGCCGCCCCAGCGTCGCCGGCCGCCGCCCCAGCGTCGCCGGCCGCCGCCCCGGCTCCCGCCGCTGCTGGCGGCCCAGGCGGCGACCGCATACCCGAGCACCTCTTCGACCGCACGCGCACCGCGACCCAGAACGCGGGGCTGGCAGCAGCCGCGCCGCCCGGCGGCGGCGTGGCGACCCTGCCCCCGGACACCCGGCCGGTGGCCACCGGCCCCGGCGGGCACACGCAGCGCCTGCTGACGGTCGTCAAGTCGGGCTCGATCCAGGACGTCAAGGCCACCCCTCAGGACAAGGTGCACACATGGCCGCACCTGATCCTCGCCGAGTTCGTGGCTTCACTGCTCATCACCGCGTTCACGTTCGTGTTCTCGGTGTTCGTCAACGCCCCGCTCCTGGCCCTGGCCAACCTCAACCAGACGCCGAACCCCTCCAAGGCACCCTGGTACTTCCTCGGCCTACAGGAGCTGTTGACGATGTTCCACCCGATGGTCGCCGGCGTGACCATCCCGGGCATGGGCCTGTTCCTCCTGATCCTCGCGCCCTTCATCGACCGCAACCCGGCGAACAGGCCGGAGGAGCGCAAGTTCGCTATTTCGCTGATGACGATCCACCTGATGTTCTGGGCGGTGCTCGTCATGATCGGATCGTTCTTCCGAGGCCCAGGCTTCAACTTCATCTTCCCATGGACCTCTGGTCTGTTCTTCGAGCTGTGAGCACAGTGCGCAGCAGAACCATGAGCACAGAGCGGAGCGGAACAATCAGCACGCAGCGCAGCGCAACAATGAGCACGGAGCGCAGCGGAACAATGAGCACGGAGCGGAGCGTACGATGATCATCGCCATCGCCATCGCCGCCGCGGTGGTGCTCGTCGCCTTGCTGGCCTTCGCCGCCAGCCGACGGCGAGACACGGACGCGGCCGTCGGCGCGCTCTCACGCGAGACGCGCCGCCGCGATCGCTCCGAGGTCACGGCGGGCGAGCCCGTCGCCGTAGGCGCCGAACTGCGCGGCCGCCAGTACGAGCGGTCCGTGGCCCTCGACCGCATCGACGCCGGGTCCCTCGAGCCGGTCACCTCTGCGCCCCCGGTCGCCTACGTGCCGCCGGACGCCGAGACGCTCGGCGTCACCCGCCGCCAGTTCCTCAACCGCAGCATCGTCGGCTTCATGGTGTTCAGCCTCTCCGGCTTCGGCGCGGCGATGATCGCCTTCCTGTGGCCGACGCCCAAGGGCGGCTTCGGCGCCGAGATCACGGTGGGCAACGTCGACGACGTGAAGGCCGAGATCCGGGCCAACGAGGGCTTCTTCTACGTGCCCGAAGGGCGGATGTGGGTGACGGAGTACCCCGCGGGAGCGCTGCCCAAGGCCGAGGCGGTGTACTCGGCGTCCGTGCTGGCGGGCATGGAGCAGGCGGGCCTGGTCGCCCTCTGGCAGACGTGCCCCCACCTCGGCTGCCGCGTCCCCAACTGCGCGACCTCGCAGTGGTTCGAGTGCCCGTGCCACGGTTCGCAGTACAACCGGGTGGGCGAGAAGCGGGGCGGCCCCGCCCCCCGGGGCATGGACCGCTTCGCCGCCTCGGTCGACGGCGCGGGCAACTACGTCGTGGACACCGGCAACATGTTCCAGGGCCCGCCCATCGGCACGAACACGACGGGCCAGGAAGCCGAGGGGCCGCACTGCATCGGCCAGGCGGGTAGCCACGCGTGACCCTGCTGCTGGCCTCCATCCAGCGCAACGTGGGCCTGGTCATGGCCCCGCTGCTCATCATCGCCTTCGCCCTCTACGTCATCTTCAACCTGCGCCGGGCGCGGCCCGAGACCGGTACCGAGATCGAGCTCGCGCCGAACCGCAAGCCCTACTACGGCGACGAGGACCTCGAGGGCCCGCGGCTCGACCGCTTCCTCACCTACGCCCTCGGGCTGCTCGGCATCGTGGCCATCGGCCTGCCCCTCTACTGGCTGGCCGAGCCCGGCCGGATGGAGGGCCAGATCGCCGCCCTCGAGAAGAAGTTCGAGTCCCGCGGCGAGGCCACCTTCGAGGAGAATTGCGCCACCTGCCACGCCGCCGGGGCCGTCGGCGGCGTGGCGGCCTTCGTGCAGACCGACCCGCTGACCGGCGACTACGTCGCCGACCGCAGTTGGGTGGCGCCGGCGCTGAACAACGTGCTGCTGCGCTACGACCGCGAAGAGATCACCTACGTCCTCGACCACGGCCGCCCGTTCTCGCCCATGCAGCCATGGTCGACGGTCGGCGGTGGCGCGATGAACGAGCAGCAGATCAAGAACATCATCGACTACCTCGCCTCGATCCAGATCAGCACCGAGGAGGCTCGCACCGAGGCCCGCGAGGGCGCGGAGGCCACGATGCAGGCCTACGGCGAGGCCGGCATCCCCCTCTCCGAAGGGGCGGCCATGTTCCACAACGAGGCCGCCTCGGGGACCTACGGCTGCGCCCGCTGCCATACCGATGGCTGGTCCTTCGGCGTCCCCGGTCCCGTCGGGGGCGGCGCCTTCGGCCCGAACCTGTGGAACGTGGACAAGAAGTTCGCCAGCGACGAGGAGTTCGTGGCCTTCCTGGCCGAGGGCTGTGAAGCGGGCATGACCTACGGCGTCAACGGCCAGTGCAAGACCGGCCAGATGCCGGCCTTCGGCGAGTACTACACCGAGGCCCAACTCGAGGCGCTCGTGGACTACGTGAAGTCGCTCGACGGTTCGCAGCAGGTGCCGGCCGACCCCGCCGGGGGAGAGGAGTAGGCCATGGCGCTGCTCGGGTTCATCACCATCGACGGCATCTCCTACGACCCCTTCATCCGGGGCTGGCTCACGGTCATCGTCGGCGTCGCCGTGCTCATGGGCTCGGTGTACCTGCTCCTGGCCACGAACTCCGGGGCCCGCACGGGGCTGCTCATCGCCCTCACCGGGCTGTTCGGCTGGATGACCATCATGGGCGTCATCTGGTGGGTGTACGGCATCGGCCTCAAGGGCCCGGCGCCCGCATGGGAGGTCACCGAGATCAACCGGGGCGACCTGGCTCTCGCCGCCTTCGACGAGGCCCAGGACCTCGGCGTCGCCCTCGACGAGCGCCTGGCGACCGAGGACGAGTCGCTGCAACGGCTGGCCGAGGTGGCCGAGGAGCGCGGCGTCCCCGAGGAGCTGGGCGGCTGGGACGAGATGCTGCTCACCAACGCCAAGCGCGGCGAGGCCCAGGCTGTGACCGATGCCTACCTGGTCGAGTCGGGCTCCTTCGCCACGGCCAACGAGTACCTACCCGTGGCCGCCTTCGAGATCGGTGGCAAGGAGCGCCGGGCGAGCAACGCCATTGGCGACCGCGTCATCGGCAAGCTGCGCTCGATCTTCGTGCAGCCGTTCAACCCCCCGCACTACGCCGTGATCATGGTGCAGCCGGTCGAGGAGCGGACGCTCGTGTCCCGCCCTGGCCAGGCCCCCCCCACCCGTGTCGTGGACGAGGACCAGCCCGTGCTCTCGGTCATCCTCGTGCGCAACCTGGGCTCGTTGCGGCTCCCCCCGGCCATGGTGACCCTGGGGTCGGCTGTCCTCTTCGGCCTGTTCGCGTGGATGCTGCACAGTCGGGACAAGCGTGAGGCTGCGAACCGCGCCTCGTTGGTGCCCCTGTACAGCACCGACAGGGGGAGCTGACGAACGTGGGCCAGTACCTGCCGATCATCGTGCTGCTGGTCCTCGCGACGCTGTTCGGCACGCTCAGCTTCATGGCCTCGAAGCTCCTCGGGCCTCGGCGGGTCACCCTGGCCAAGCTCGGGCCCTACGAGTCGGGCATCGTGCCCGGCCGGGAGCCGCCCCAACGCTTTTCCGTGCGGTTCTACCTGGTCGCGATGATCTTCATCGTCTTCGACATCGAGATCATCTTCCTCTACCCGTGGGCCATGATCCACGACGAGCTCGGCCTGTTCGGGCTCCTCGCCATCGCCATGTTCGCGGCGTCGGTCTTCGAGTCCTTCCTCTACCTGTTGTCCAAGGGCGCGTTGGAGTGGGGGCCGAGGCGACGGGTGGCGAGACACGAGATGGTCGCCCCCGAGCGCACCGCCAGCACCACGGTGCGGCGGGTGGGCACCACGGGCCGCTACCGGCCCGACGAGCTCGAGGTGCTGGCCGCGGCCGAGGTCGCCTACCCGCAGAACCCGGAGGGGCCCGACCGGGAGGACATCGAGGTCGGAGCGCACTGACATGACCGAGATCGACTACAAGCACTGGGGGATCAGCCCCGGCATCGAGGCGATCCGCGAGCACGTGCTCGTGGCCAAGCTGAACGACCTGGTCGCGCCGCTCGTGAACTGGTCCAGAGCGAAGAGCGTGTGGCCCGCCCAGTTCGGTCTGGCGTGCTGCGCGCTGGAGATGATGGCGGCCGGGGGCGCGCACTACGACCTGGCCCGCTTCGGGATGGAGGTCTTCCGCGGCTCGCCTCGCCAGGCAGACCTCATGATCGTGGCCGGGCGCGTCTCGCAGAAGATGGCCCCGGTGCTGCGCCAGGTCTACGACCAGATGATGGAGCCCAAGTGGGTGATCTCCATGGGCGTCTGCGCGTCCACCGGCGGCATGTTCAACAACTACGCGCTGGTCCAAGGGGTCGACGAGGTGGTGCCCGTGGACGTGTACACCCCCGGGTGCCCCCCCGGGCCCGAGACCCTGCTGCACTCGATCGTGACGCTGAGGGCCATGATCCAGAGCGGCGAGGCAGTCGAGCGGCGCCAGCGCAGCGGCAGCGGCGCTGAGGTGCACATCGAGCAGCGCGACGGCCAGGGCGCCCCCGTCCTCCTCGGCGCCACGCGAGAGCGGGAGCGGGAAGGGCGATGAGCGAAGCGAATGGCCCGAGCGGCCGGGAGCGGGAAGGCCCGAGCGAAGCGAATGGCCCGAGCGGCCGGGAGCGGGAAGGCCCGAGCGAAGCGAATGGCGACGCGACGGCATCTGCGCCGGGCCCGGCCGAGGAGGCCGCCGGGCGTTACGGCGTGCCCGCCTCGTCCTCGCGGGGCCAGGTCGTGCTCCACCCCACGCGAGAGCAGTACCTGGACGTCGTCGCGCGGCTCAAGGAGGCCGGCTACGGCGTCTGCGTCGACGTCACCGCGGCCGATTACCTCCTGCACGGCGCGCCGCGTCACCTGCCGGAGGGGATCGAGGCCGAGCGCTTCGAGGTGGTGGCGAACTTCCTGAGCCATCGCGAGCGGGCGCGGGCCCGTGTGCGGGTGCAGGTGCCGGCCGATGACGCCCGTTGCCCGTCGCTGTGGTCGCTGCACGCGGGGGTGGAGAACCCCGAGCGGGAGGTCTTCGACATGTTCGGCATCGTCTTCGACGAGCACCCGGACATGACCCGGATCCTCATGCCCGAGTCCTGGGAGGGACACCCGCTGCGCAAGGACTTCGCCACGGGCAAGATCCCCGTGCAGTTCAAGGGCGCTCCGGCCTCACGCTGAGCGCGCTCCGTCAACGAGCCCAATCGAGAGATCGTCAAGGTCGCGAGAGATGGCAGTCACCGAGAACGAAGGTCGCATCGACTACGCAGCCCGCCTCCGCAGCGGGCGTGGTGTCCTGCGCATGTCCGAGGTCGCCGCCGCCCAGCACGGTGAGCGCCTCGCCGGCGAGGACGACGAGACGATGATCATCAACATGGGCCCACAGCACCCGTCCACCCACGGTGTGCTGCGGCTCCTGTTGGAGATGCGCGGCGAGCAGGTCCTGCGCTCCAAGCCGATCATCGGCTACCTGCACACGGGCATGGAGAAGACAGGTGAGGAGCTCACCTTCCTCCAGGGCCCGACGAACGTCACCCGCATGGACTACGCGGCGCCGCTCTTCAACGAGCTCGTGTTCTCCCTGGCCACCGAGGCGCTGCTCGGCATCGAGGTCCCGACGCGCGCCACCTGGATCCGGATGATGCTCTGCGAGCTGAACCGCATCTCCTCCCACCTGCTCTTCCAGGCCACGAACGGCATGGACATCGGCGCGGTGGGGATGATGATCTACGGCTGGCGGGACCGCGAGGTCTGCCTCCGCATCCTCGAGAAGATCACGGGCCTGCGGATGAACCACAACTTCATCCGCCCGGGCGGCGTGGCCGCCGACCTCCCCGACGGCTGGCAGGAGGCCATCCTCGACTTCTTCGAGGACCTCCCCGGCCACCTCGAGGAGTACGAGAGCCTCCTCACCGGACAGCCCATCTGGCGGGACCGCCTCCAGGGCGTGGGGGTCATCACCGCCGAGGAGGCACTCGACCTCAGCATCACCGGCCCCATCCTCCGCTCCACCGGCTACGACTGGGACCTGCGCCGCGACCAGCCCTACCTGGCGTACGAGGAGGTGGAGTTCGACGTGGTCGTCGGCACCTTCGGCGACTGCTTCGACCGCTTCGCCATCCGCCTGGAGGAGATCCGCCAGTCGATGCGCATCGTGCGCCAGTGCATCGACCGGATGCCCTCCGGCGACTACCGCGCCCAGGACAAGAAGGTCACCCCACCGCCCCGTGCCCGCATCGACGAGTCGATGGAGGCGCTGATCCACCACTTCAAGATCTTCACGGAGGGCTTCAAGGTGCCCGAGGGGGAGGTGTACACGGCCATCGAGTCCCCCCGGGGCGAGGTCGGCTGTTACATGGTCTCGGACGGCAGCGCCAAGCCCTACCGGATGCACATCAGGGCACCGAGCTTCTACAACCTGCAGGTCCTGCCCCACATGATGGCCGACGGCCTCATCGCCGACGCGGTGGCCGTCATCTCCTCCGTCGACCCGATCCTGGGCGACGTCGACCGATGACGAGAGCGGGAAGGCACGGTGGCCGGTAGGTATGGCTCGGTTTTCGGAGACCACCCGCGTCACCGCGCACGAGATCATCTCGCGCTACCCGGTGGCGAAGTCCGCCGTCATCCCCCTGTGCCACCTGGCCCAGGAGCAGGACGGCTGGCTGAGCGAGGAGGCGATGACCCACATCGCCGAGCTCGTGGACTGCACGCCCGCCGAGGTACTGGGCACGGCGAGCTTCTACGAGATGCTCAAGCTCGAGCCCGTGGGCCGCTACCTCGTGAACGTCTGCACCCAGCTGCCCTGCATGCTGCTCGGGGCCGACGAGCTACTGGCCCACGCCGAGGAGACCCTCGGCGTCCTCCCCGGCCAGACGACGCCTGACGGCCTCTTCACCCTCGAGGGCGTGGAGTGCGTCGCCGCCTGCACCGAGGCGCCGTGCCTACAGCTCAACTACCGCTACTTCCACCGGGTGAGCCCCGGCGACCTCGACCAGCTCGTCTCCGAGCTGCGGGCGACGGGGCGCACCACCGTGCCCACGAAGAGCAACGACACGAACGACATCCCCCACCACGGCACGTTGGCCCGCGTCCGCCAGCACATCCCCGCCGAGGGCCGCGCCGGCAACGCGCCGCCCGACGTCAACATCGAGCCGCCGTGGCTCGCCGACCCGGCTGCGCCCGCCTCGGGCGCGACCACCTCGGGAGGAAGCTGATGGCCCCGCCCGTCGTCCGCCTGCTCACCAGCCGTTTCGACGCACCTGAGCCCTGGACCTTGTCGAGCTACCTAGACGCCGACGGCTACGAGGGCCTGCGCAAGGCCTTGGCCATGCCGCCCAGCGCCGTGCACGACGAGGTCAAGGCGGCCACGCTCCTCGGCCGCGGCGGCGCAGGCTTCCCCGCCGGGGTGAAGTGGGGCTTCGCCCCCCCCGGCAAGTTCCCCCGCTACCTCGTCGTCAACGGCGACGAGTCCGAGGTGGGCACCTACAAGGACCGCCCCCTGATGGAGCTCGAGCCCCACCAGCTCGTCGAAGGCTGCCTGATCACCTGTTACGCGGCGGGGCTCTCCCAGTGCTTCCTCTACGTCCGGGGCGAGATGGCCCTGGCCCAGGAGCGCATCGCCCAGGCCCTCAACGAGGCCTACGCCGCCGGCTACGTGGGCAAGGACATCCTCGGCAGCGGCTTCAGCGTCGACATCTGCCTCCACTGGGGGGCGGGGGCCTACATCGTCGGCGAGGAGACCGCCCTCATCGAGTCCCTCGAGGGCAACCGGGGCATGCCCCGCCTCAAGCCGCCCTACTTCCCCGCGGCGATCGGGCTGTACGGCCAGCCCACCATCGTCAACAACATCGAGACGCTCTCCAACCTGCCGTGGCTGTTGCGCAACGGCGCCGACGCCTTCAAGCAGTACGGCTCGGAGGCCTCGCCCGGTACCCGCATGTTCGCCATCTCCGGCCACGTCGAGCGGCCCGGGGTGTACGAGGTGCAACACGGCATCACCACGTTCCGCGACCTCCTGTACGGCGACGAGTTCTGCGGGGGCATCCGGGGCGGGCAGGAGCTGAAGATGTTCATCCCCGGCGGCGGCTCGGCCCCGTGGTTCTTCCCCGAGCACCTCGACCTGCCCCTCGAGGCCCGCCCCGTCGGCGCCGCCGGTTCGATGCTCGGCTCGGGCGCCATCGTCGTCATGGACGAGACGGTCGACGCGGTGGCCGCCTGCCTGCGCCTGGTGCGCTTCTTCGCCCGCGAGTCCTGCGGCAAGTGCACGCCGTGCCGTGAAGGCCTCTCCTGGCTCGAGAAGATCCTCCAGCGCATCCTCGACGGCTACGGACGCCCCGAGGACATCGACGCCCTGCTCGACATCGGCGACAACATCAGCCCCGGCCCCTACCCGGCGGCGGGCTTCGAGGCGGCGGGCATCGAGGCCGTGCCCTTCCCCCCGCGCCAGACCACCATCTGTCCCCTCGGCCCCTCCGGGGTGGCGCCCATCGTCTCCACCGTGCGCCGCTTCCGCGAGGAGTTCGAGGCCAAGATCACGCGCCGGCGCTCCATCCCGGTCATGATCGAGGCCCCGCCCGCCGCTGGTGCCGACCTGGAGGCCGCCGCCCATGCCTGACGCCGCCAGCGCCTCCGAGGAGACCGAGGCCCCGGTCGGGGTCCCCATCACCCTCGACGGCACCGAGCTCGTCGCCCGCCCCGGTGAGCTGCTCATCGCCGCCGCCGAGCGCCTCGGGGTGTACATCCCCCGCTTCTGCTACCACCCCCGCATGCGGCCGGTGGGCATGTGCCGCATGTGCCTGGTCGACGTGGACACGGGCCGCGGCCCGGCCCTGCAGCCCTCCTGCATGCTCACCGTGTCCGAGGGCATGAAGGTGGACACCGGGTCCGAGCGCGCCAAGAAGGCGCAGGACGGGGTGCTCGAGTTCCTGCTCATCAACCACCCCCTCGACTGCCCCGTCTGCGACAAGGGCGGCGAGTGCCCGCTGCAGGACCAGACGCTGTCCCACGGGCCGGGCGAGAGCCGCTTCGTCGAGGAGAAGCGGCACTTCTCCAAGCCCATCCCCATCTCCAGTCTGGTCTTCCTCGACCGCGAGCGGTGCATCCTCTGCGACCGTTGCACCCGCTTCGCCAAGGAGGTGGCCGGCGACCCCCTCATCCACTTCATCGACCGCGGCGCCGCCACACAGGTCAACACCTTCCCCGACGAGCCCTTCAGCTCGTACTTCTCGGGCAACACGGTGGAGATCTGCCCCGTCGGGGCGCTCACGGCGAAGCCCTACCGGTTCCGGGCGCGTCCTTGGGACCTGGCCGAGGTCGAGTCCACCTGCCGCTCGTGCTCGGTGGGCTGCTCGATCACCGTGCAGTCCTCCCGTGACCGGGTGCTGCGCTACATGGGGGTGGACAACGACGCCACCAACTGGGGCTGGCTCTGCGACCGGGGCCGGTTCGGGTTCGAGGCCGTCAGCAGCGAAGACCGCCTCGGCGAGCCGCTCGTGCGCCGCGGCGGCCAGCTCGGCCCCGCCCGCTGGGCCGACGCACTGGGCCAGGCGGCGTCCGCCGTCCGTGCCGCCCTCGATGACGGCGGGCCCGGCTCCATCGGCGTCATCGGTGGTGCCCGGCTCACCAACGAGAGCCAGTACGCCTGGGCCAAGCTGGCCAAGGGCGTCATCGGCACCGACAACGTCGACGCCCAGCTCGGTGACGGGCTGCCGCCCGCTCTGCTGCTCGGCCTGCCCCGGGCGACGATCGCCCAGGCCTGCGAGCCGGGCGGGACCGTCATCCTCCTCGGGCCCGACCCCAAGGAACAGCTCGGCGCCCTCTACCTGCGGCTCCGTCACGCAATCGTCGAAGACGGCGCCAGGCTCGTGGAGCTCTGCCACGCCCGCACCGGGCTGAGCCACCTGGCCCGGGCCTCGCTGCGGGCCCAGCCCGGCCAGCTCGCCGAGCTCGCCCGGGGCTTCCTCGAGGGCGACGAGCACGCCGAGCTGCGCGGCGACGGGCCGGTCACGGTGGTGCTCGGCCGTCCCGCCCTCACCGACGACCCCGCCGACGTCGCGGCCGCGGCCGGTGCCATCGCCACGGCTCTGCCCCACGCCCGTTTCCTGGGTGCCCTCACGAGGGGCAACGTCTTCGGGGCGCTGGACCTGGGCCTCGTGCCCGGCCTGCTGCCCGGCCGGGTGACGCTCGAGGCCGGCCGGGCCACGTTCGACGATCTCTGGGGCCAGGTGCCGGTGGCCGCGGGCCTCGACACGGCGGGGATGCTGCGCGCCGCGGCCGAGGGCCGCCTCGCCGTGCTCGTGCTGCTCGGTGCCGACCCTCTCGCCGACTTCCCCGACCGGGCGCTCGCCGCCGCTGCCCTCGAGGGGGCGGGGACGGTGATCGCCGTCGACCTGTTCCTCACCGCCTCGTCCTCCCTGGCCCACGTGGTCCTGCCCGCGAGCGGGCCCGACGAGGTGTCGGGCACGACGACCAACCTCGAGGGGCGGGTGCTGCAGGTGACCCAGAAGGTGACCGCGCCGGGGACGGCCCGGGACGACTGGATCATCGCCGCCGACCTGGCCCGGCGCCTCGGCGCCGACCTCGGCCTCGAGTCGACTCAGGACATCTGGGCCGAGGTCCGCCGCGCCTGCGCGCCCCACGCCGCCATCGAGGCCCCCGGGCCCGACGGCACGGTGGCCGAGGGCAGCGACGTCACCTG
>WHTX01000163.1 GCA_009377505.1 Acidimicrobiia bacterium | reverse complement strand
GCTCACCGTGCATGACCTGTCCGCGGGCCCACCGACGATCGAGCAGCTCAGCGCCGTCCCCGCCCACGCCTTTGACGAGGTCACCGCCGCCGCCCTCCACGAGCTCGACCGCCGGATCCGCGCGGCCTCCTCCGAGGACGTCAGCCTCGTCAGGTCCCAGCTGGCCGAGTTCGAGCGCGCCCTGCACGAGCTCGACGGGCAAGGGGCGACCACGGCCCTCCTCGAGCGCCTCGACGCCGCCGACGACGAGCTCGAGACGGCGGAGGAGGAGCTGGTGGCCGTCGAGCGGCAGCTGGCCAAGCTGGACCGGCTGGCCAACCGGCCGCTGGGTTCGCCGACGCCCGAAGAGACCGCCCTTGCACCCGCGGATCCCGGCCCCGTTGCCACCTCGCCCCTCGCCGCGAGGGTGCCGGACGAAGCTGCGGAGGGTGAGGGCGGCGACGCCGAGCCTGTCGAGCCTGAAGAGGGTGACGCCGGGGAGGGTGGGGGCGGCGATGCCGGCGATTCGGCCCGTCGTCATCTCGAGGCGTCCTTGCGGAGCGCGAACGCCGAGCTCCACGCCGCGGCGGACGAGGCCGAGGGGATCCGCAAGGCCCTGGCCCGCTACGACGGCCTGCCGTCACGCTCCGAGCTGCTCGAGGCGAACGAGGCCCTGGGCGAGCTGCGGGACACCATCGAGGACCTCGAGGAGGCGCGAGCCGAGCTCGGCGCGGCCGAGTCCGAGCTCGGCGCGGCCGGGCCCAGCCTCGGCGCGCCCGCCCCCGCGGCCGCGAGCGCGACGCGGCCGACCGGGCCGGAGGCGGCGGGGGGGGACCGGCGACGACGGCGCGGCGCGCCAACCTGGTTGCAGTCAGCGGCCCTGAGCGCGGCGGGGGGCTTCATCGTGCTGGCCATCGTGCTGCTCCTGGCCGGGGCGACGACCGCGGGCGCCGGCGTGGCCCTCATCGCCGTGGCCTTCGCCGCCCTCGCCCTGGCCGCCCCGGCCCGCGGCACCCACCAGAAGGGCCGTGGCCACAGCGGGCCAACGCGCCCCCAGGCCGAGCCCGGGGCCGGTGTGCTGGAGGCCGCTCGACGGCGCGTCGCCGCGGCGCACGTCCAGGTCGACGCCCACCAGGCGAGCATCGCCGGCCTCGCCCCCCGCCTGCGGCTGCCGGGCGCGCCCCGCCCTGCCGAGGTCGACCGGCGCCAGGCCGATCTGACCGCCGCCCTCGAGGCGCGACGCCACGCCGACCAGCTCGTGGCCGACCTCGCCGCCGCCCAGGCCCGGTTCGTCGACGCCGACGAGCAGCGCAGCCGGGTGACGTCGAGGCTGTTCGGCGGTGCCGCGCCGCGGCCCGCCAACGAGGGCGCCGACGCCCGGGAGCAGGCCGCCGACGGGGGCGCCGGGACGCGGAGCGCCGAGCGGGACTGGGCCGCCGCCCGTACGGGGACCGCCGTTGGGGCGTCGTCCGGCATGCCACCCAATGCCGGGGTCGCCCCGGCTGCCGCAGAGGCTGAGGACTTCGCCGAGGTGGACGAACCTGAGGGGGCAGGGCCAGCGGGGGCGTCCGCGGACGCCGAGGTGCCCGACGAGGCGACCGCGCTCTGGCGGCGCCAGCGGGACGACCTCGCCGTACGCCGCGACCAGCTCGCCCGGCACCGCGACGAGTTGGGGTCCAACCGAGCGCTCCTCGCCGAGCAGCTCGCGACGCGGCTCGACGACCCGACGCCGACCCACCTGGTGCAGGCCCGCCAAGCGACGATCGACGTCGTGGCCCGGCGCCGGCGCGAGCTCGACCGTTTGGCCCTCGCCCGCTGGCTGCTGGCCGGCACGGCCTCGCCGACGTCGCCCCTCGAGCAGGCGTCGACCCTGGTGACCGAGGCGTCGGGCGGTGCGCTCACCGGCTTCGTGGCCGAGGGCTCGACCGTCCAGGTGATCGGTGTCGACGGCGCCCCGCGGCCCGTGGAAGGCCCAGGGCCTGGCGGCGCGCTGGCCCGAGCCTGCCTCCACCTCGCGGTCGCCTCGGCCCACCGTGGCCCGTGGCTCCTGTTCGGGCTCGAGCTGCCGGGCGAGGAGGCCGCGGCCACGTCGTTCGCCGGAGCCCTGGCACGGCTCTCCGAGCGGGCGCCGGTCGTCGTGCTCACATGGGACGCGGGGACGGCCCAGGCCGTCGCCGGAGCCCGGGCCGACAGCCACGTCGTCACGCTGGGAGGATGAGCAGCATCCGCCTGGCTGTCACACCGGGTGTGTAGAACAGGCCCAGGGTGCTCGGCGTCGCCGGGCGGGAGACGGAGGTCGCTCGATGGCGGATGGAGACGAGGCGCACGCCCCGGCCGACATCGCAACCCCGCCGGGCGGCGGCAGCACGCCGGACAGCCCGGTGGCGGCGGCCAGCCCGGTGGCGGCGGGCTCGGCCGACGAGCTGGGCGCGCCGGCCCACCTCTCCCCGTCGTCGGCCAGCGCCTTCGAGCAGTGCCCGCGGCGTTGGCGGTTCCGTTACGTCGACCGGCTCGAGGACCCGCCCGGCCTTCCCGCTGTCGTCGGCACCTTCGCCCACCTCGTGCTCGAGCACCTGCTGAACGAGCCGGCCAAAGGTCGCACCGTGGACCGGGCCCGGGCGTTGGCCGCGTCAGCGTGGCCCGAGTTCACCGAGACGACCGAGTTCGGCGGGCTGGGGCTCGAGGCCGACGGCGTCAAGGCGTTCAAGTGGCGCGTGTGGCGGGCGGTCGAGGGCCTCTGGCAGCTCGAGGACCCGGCGGCCGTCGAGGTCCACGGCACGGAGCAGCGGGTGACGGTCGAGCTCGGCGGGGTGCCCTTCGTGGGCGTCGTGGACCGCGTCGACGTGACCACCGAGGGACTGGTCGTGACGGACTACAAGTCGGGACAACCCCCGTCGGCGGCCTATGTGGCCCCCCGCCTGCAGCAGGTGCTGCTCTACGCGGCCGCCGTGCGGGCGATGACCGGCCAGCGCCCGGTGCGCGCTCGGCTGCTCTACCTCATCGGCCCGAGGACCATCGAGGTCGAGGCGACCGACGAGGCCACCGAGGCCGCCGTCGGCCGGCTGGTCGTCACGTGGGGCGAGGTCGAGCGGCGCCTGGCGGGGGCCCAGTTCGAGGCCCGGCCGGGGGTATTGTGCGCGTGGTGCCCCTTCCTCGATCGCTGCCCGGAGGGCCGCAGAGACCTCGAGGCGCGGGTGGCCGACGGTTGGCGACCGGTGGGCGCACCAGGCTTACGCATCGTCGCCTGAACGGCTCGGTGCGCCCGAGCGGGGCCACGGGGTGACCAGCACCGAGCGAGCCGCCGACCCCAGCCGCCCACCCTGGCTCGGCCGGGCCACCGCCTACTTCTTCCTCGGGCTCGGGGCGTTCGTGGTGGCGGGCTGGATGCTGCTCAAGCTGCGCACCTTGCTCGTCATGCTGCTGGTGTCCCTCGTCGCCTCCTTCGCCATCGAGCCGGCCGTGAACCGCCTCGAGCGGCTGGGAGTCCGGCGGGGGCTAGGGACGCTGCTCACGTTCCTGGCCGCGCTCGTGGTCGGCGCCGGCTTCATCTTCCTCATGGGCCGTCTCGCGGCCGAGCAGGCCGCCGACCTCATCGAGCAGGCGCCTGAGTACCTGACGAGCACGCAGGACTGGCTGAACGAGACGTTCGACCTCAACGTCGAGTTCGACGACCTCGTGGCCGAGTTCAACGAGGGTGGCCAGCTCGGCGGTCTCGCGGCCGACGTCGCCCCGGACATCGTGGCCGTCGGCGCACGCCTGGTCGGGCTGCTCTTCCAGCTGCTGACGGTGATGCTCTTCACGTTCTACCTGGTGGCCGACGGCCCGCGGCTGCGGCGAACCCTCTGCTCGGCGTTCCCTCCGGAGCGCCAGCGGGAGATCCTGCGGGTCTGGGAGCTCGGCATCGCCAAGACCGGCGGCTACATCTACTCACGCGCCCTGCTCGCCCTCGCTTCGTTCCTCTTCCACTGGGCCGCCTTCAGGCTGATCGGAGTGCCGTCCCCCCTGGTGCTGGCCATGTGGGTGGGGTTCGTCTCCCAGTTCGTGCCCGTAGTGGGGACCTACATCGCCGGCGCCCTGCCCATCGCCATCGGCACCGCCGACCAACCGGTGAACGGCCTGTGGGTGCTCCTGGTCGTGATCGTTTACCAGCAGATCGAGAACTACCTGCTGGCGCCGAGGGTGACGGCGCACACCATGGACATCCACCCTGCCATCGCCTTCGGGTCCGTCATCGCCGGTGCGGCCGTGCTCGGGCCCGTGGGTGCCCTGCTCGCCCTGCCCTTGGCCGCAACAGGCACGGCACTGGCCTCCTCGATGGTGGTCCGCCACGAGGTGGTGGAGAGCCGCCTCACCCGGCCGACGCGGCACCGCCGCTGGCAGCGCCGGGTCGTCCGCACAACCGCGCCCGGACCAGCGGAGGAGGCCGAGACCGTCGAGGTCGAAGCCGAGGTGGCCACGGTCGACCATGACGGCGGAGAGGTGCCCGACACGGTGCACCTCGAGGCACGGGTGGTCGAGACCGAAGAGGATGGGTCGTCCACGATCCCCTGCCTCGACGTCGAGGAAGACGCCGATCCTCACCCTGTGCGCCCCGATGTCCGCCCGGACCATCCCGAGGGCCGCGCCAGCCAGCCCTGAGCCGGGCGCGAGCAGCCCCGGGCGGGCAAACCCGCGCTCCCCGCTCCAATCCGCCTTCCCGACCGCCGGCCCGGGGCTGGCACAGCTGGCGACGGCGCCGACGCCTCAGCCGGGGGGCAGGCCGGCGCCGCAGTTGGGCCACGGCGACCAGCCCCTCAGCAGGTAGAGGGCGTAGGCCCTGGCGTCCTGCTCCTCGGGCGGTGCGTCGGCTGGGTCGCCGGTGCCGCCGACCGACTCCCACGTGCTGTAGCCGAACTGGTAGGCGCCCCGGTAGAGGGGGTTGCTCTTCGACTGGTAGTTGCCCCCCGACTCGCACTGGCGGAGCTGCTCCCAGGGGTCGCTGTGCACGGGGACGGCGACATGGGGCGTGGGCGCCGGCGCTGTCGAGCCCAACTGGCGGGGAGCGGGTGCATCAGCCTCGGCCTCGTCCCGGGAACCCGCTCGAGCGTCGGCTTCGGCCTCGGCGCGGGCCTGGTCGGCCTGGCGCTCCTGCTCCGCCTCTCGCTCGGCTTCAGCGGCCGCTTCGGCCTCGGCAAGCAACTGGTTGGCGTAGAGCTCGGAGGCGATGACCTCGGCGAGGTCGCGCTCCGCGTCGGCCACGGCCTGGTTCGCCCGGGCCAGCGCTTCGGCCTGCGCCCCGAGCTCGTCGTCGGTCTCGTCGCGCAGGGACAGGAGCTGGGCGGCGGCTTCACGGGCCTGGTCGACCCGCCCGGTAGTGAGGTGCAGGCGCAGGGCGGCGGCGGTCGAGGCCTCGGCGTCGAGCAGGCGGAGCTCGTCCGTGCTGCCCCCGTGCATGTAGGCGTCCACCGCCAGCCGGCTCGCCTGCCGCTGGGCCTGGCCCATCTGTTCGACGACCTGCTGGAGGTCGCCCGACAGGACCTCGATGGTGCCAGCCACGACGGCCGCCTCCTCACGGGCGCCGGCGAGCCGGGACTCGGCGCTCTCTCGGGCCGTGGCGGTGGCGTCGACCCTGGCCCGGGCCGTCCCGACGTCCACCGACTGGGCCCGCACGGGCCCGACGACCGCCCCGACGGAGGGCGGGCCGGCTGCCACCACGACGGCCGAGGCCATGAGGAGGAGGCCACGACGAGTGCGCCGTGGGGGGCGATGGGAGTGCGGTCGGGTGGCGGTCACGGTCGGCCTGGGGGCTGGCTGAGCACTGGCCCGCTCGTACAACGCTAGCCCTGATCTTCCATGAGGCTCGCGGCCAGGCCCCTGACCAGGACGGCAGCTGGTCGGGCGAGCCATGCGGGCAACTGGCTGACCAGCTCGAGCGAGCTCGAATGTAAGATTTGGGCTAGCCGAGAGGAGAACCGCTCCCGCCCCGCGCCGGGCGGCGTGGCCGCCTGCGGGCCGGCTGCGCCTACCTCGGCAGCTCTCGGTAGCGGGCCGTGCCGTTGGGCAGACCGGGTACCAGGGAGGGCGCCTGGGCATCGCGGGCCGCCCGGTCCCGAGCCGTCTGGATCGACAGCTCGGTGACACGCCGCTGCAGGTAGCGGGCCTGGGCCGTGGTGCGCTCGAGCCCCGCCCGGGCGTCGGCCAGCGCGCCGCTGGCCCGGTGCAGCTCGAGGCTGGCCACATCGCGGTCGTGCCAGGCGGTGGTGAGCGCAGCCTGGAGGCGCTCGACCTCGGCCGACGCCCGGGACGCCTGGCCCGAGAGCACCTCCCGTTCCACTTGGAGGGCGTCGAGCTGGCCGTGTAGCCCGGCGAGCTCGCGCCGCAACGCCGACCAGTCGTCGTCGGCCACCGAAACCCGCCGGTAGCGCCAGAAGAGCCAGCCCACGACGACGCCGAGGAGGAAGGCCAGGCCCACGAAGAAGAACACCCGCGCGAACAGCGCGGTCACGGCGCCCGCCCGTCGACCAGGACCTCGCTGCGGCGGTTGGCCTTGCGCCCGTCGACCGTCGCGTTGTCGGCGACCGGCTCCGTGGGGCCTACGCCCACGGCCACGAGCTGGGCGGGCGGCACCCCGAGGGACACGAGCAGCTCGACGACGACGGCGGCGCGGCGGGCGGACAGCTCCCGGTTGAACTCCACCGTCCCCGTGCTGTCGGTGTGGCCCCGGACCATGACGACGACGTCGGGGTGGGCCACGAGCTCGGCCGCGAGCCGGCCGAGGAGGTCACGCCCCGGGCCGTCGATGTCGGATCGGGCGACCTCGAAGCGGATGGCGCCCGAGGCGATCTGGGACAACAACCCTTCGAGGGTGGGCGGCAGAGGCGGGCTCTCCGGGGGGCTAGTGGTGGCGGCGGCAGACGGGCGGGCTCCGGAGGGGTGCGCGAGCTCGGCCGTCGAGGAACCGGGGCCGGGCGAGCCCAGGGCGGTGCTGGTCGTCCCGCCCGACGGGCCTGTCAGGCCGCGGGCGCCCGCCGCCTCGCCCGGCTCGCCGCCCGGGGCCACCGCCCCCCCGGACGCGCCGGGTCGCAGGGCGAGCACCTCGATGCCGCCCCCCCGACCGCTTTCAGGACCGCTCCACGCCACCGCCGCCAACGTGAGGAGCACGATCCCCACGCCACCGACCAGTACCGCGACCGCACGCTCCATGCGTGCCTCCACCCACCACCGCCATGTTCCGCGTCATCTTCCCCGTAGGACCGGGGCCCGACAAGGACCAGCTTGCCGTCAACGAGCTGCGATGCGCGCGATCGCGCCCAGACAGGGCAGGTTGGGGTCGGTGACCGTCGCGCTCCTCGGACCACCGACCGCCGACCACACGAAGACGCAGACCGGCGCGTCGAGGCGGCGGGCGGCCACGCCGACGACCGTGCGGTCGGGCGGGGCGTCGAGGTCGACGAGCCACCCCTCGGCCACGTCCTCCAGCTCGGTCCGCAGGGCGACGACGTCGAGCGCCTCGCCCTCCGCGCTCCGGGCCGTTTCCTGGGCCTCGGCCACCGCGCCCACGAGGCGGGAGCGGATCTCGTCCTGGGAGGTCCCGTCCTCCTCGCCGCCCCCGGTCAGCAGGACCACGACGACCACGACGGCGACGAGGGCGAGGAGCGCCCCGCCGATGGCCAGGACGCGACGGTCGAGGCGACGACGGGCGCGGCGGCCGCCAGGCGGCGGCGACGGCGACTCGGGTGCCTCGAAGTCCATATGGCCGGATCGTACCCAGCGCGCCGGCCCTGCTCGCGGACGCCACCCCGGGAGGACGCGGCCTGTCGCGCCCCGGCGGACGCGGCCGCGGGGCCGGTCGGCAAGAGACGCGTCAGCCGGCGCCGGGACCCGTGGCGAGCTCGGCCCCGAGCAGCCGCTTCACCTCGGCGACCCCGGCGATGGCCTCCTCGTCCGACCCGGCACAAGGGGTGAGGTCGAACTCCCGCACGCCGTGCTCCAGGTAGGGGACGAGGAACTCGGCGACCTGGTCGGGCGTGCCGTAGGGCGTGTACCGCTCGAACTGCTGGAAACCGATGCGGTAGAAGCCCTCCATCGCCTCGCTCACGTACCGGCGGGCGCCCGGCGCGTCGCCGGCGAAGCCCACCCAGAGCTGCAGCTTGTGACGCCAGGGCACCTCGCCTCGCCCGGCGGTCTCGGCCACCTCGGCACAGAGGGACACGGCCTCGCCGAAGCGCTTGGCCGAGCACCAGGTGCCCAGCCAGCCGTCGCCGTGGCGCCCGGCCCGTCGCACGGCGGCGTCGGAACGCCCGCCCACGAGGAGGGGCACAGGGGGGTCGGGCGCCGGCAGCACCCGGCACGCCTCGACGGAGAAGAACTCACCCTCGTGGTCGACCTCCTCGCCGGCGAGGAGCCGGCGCAGCAGCGTGAGGGCCTCGTCGCAGCGGCGCCCACGCGTGCGGGGGTCGACGCCGCAGACCTCGATCTCGTGGCGATCCTCGCCGCCGATCCCCACTCCCAGGATGAGGCGGCCGGGGGCCAGCTGGCAGAGCGTGGCGACGCTACGGGCCACGGGCACGGGGTGGCGTAGGGGGAGCAGGTACACGCCGACGTGGAGGCCGAGGGTGGGCTGGAGCTGGGAGAGGCCGGCCATGAGCACGAGCGCCTCGGTGCCGTGCCCGCCCCGGAAGCTCACGTGGTCGGCGTAGAGCAGTCCGTCGAGGCCGGCGGCGGCGATCTGTTCGAGGAGGGTGCGTCGCTCGTCGATGCTCGCCGAGAAGAAGTCGCCGGGCGGGCTGAGGCCGACGCGGACCGCCCTGCCCGGAACCATCCTCCACCGGCAGTCTCCTCGTACTGACAAGTCCCACAACTCCCCACGACTCAACGGGCCCACAGGTCCCGACGAGCTCTGCTCGTGACGCGTCATCGACGCGAGCTTGCCGACCGCGGGACCGCTCGGTGTTCGCAAATTCGCGCGTACCGTAGCGACGGTGCGCGCCCCAGGACGAACCCCGCACTACGTTTACGGCCCAGTTGTCGAGGAGGAGCTTCACACATGGCCACGCCGTACCAGCCCAGCACCCCCGGCGGGCTCAGCGTCGGAGCTGCGTTCAGCTACGGCTGGGCGAAGTTCTCCCAGAACGCCGGGCCGATGATCATCGTGACCCTGCTCGTCTGGGCGGCGGGCATTGTGGTCAACATCATCGGCCGGGCATTCGACAGTGTCGTCCTCCAGCTCGTCTTCTCGGTCATCGCCTTCATCGTCAGCCAGGTGATGACGCGTGGGCTGGTACGTTCCGCGCTGACCGTCGTCAACGGCGGTACCCCCGAGCCGGGGTCTGTGTTCAGCTTCGACAACATCGGCCCCTTCCTCGTCGGCGCCATCCTCTACGGCCTGCTCGTGGGCGTCGGGCTCGTGCTCTGCATCATCCCCGGCCTCATCCTCGGCGCCCTCTTCGGGTTCTGGTCCTTCGCCTGCGTCGAGCAGGACCTCGACGGTGTCTCCGCGCTCAAGCGATCGTTGGAGCTGGCCAGGAGCAACTTCGGCTCGGCCTTCCTCTTCGGGCTGGCCTACATCGGCGTGAACATCGTCGGCGCCCTCCTGTGCGGCATCGGCCTGCTGGTGACCATCCCGCTCAGCTACATCGCCGCCGCCCACTTCTACCGCCAGCTGAGCGGCAGCCCCGTGGCTCCCTGAGCGCTAGGTTCCGGCCATGCCGCTCACCCTGGGTGCCCACGTCGGGCAGCAGAACATGGACATGGCCACCATGCGTGCCACCTGGCGGCGGCTCGACGCCGCCGGCATGGACTGGATCTCGGTGTGGGACCACCTCTACGAGGCGCCGCCCGCTGGCGGCACCCTCGCCCACTACGAGGCGCTGAGCACGCTCGGCGCCCTCTGCGTGGAGACGACGAACGCCCGCATCGGCTGTCTCGTCTTCTACATCGGCTACCGGAACCCGGGCCTGCTGGCCAAGGCGGCCGTCACGCTCGACCACCTCTCCGGGGGCCGCTTCGAGCTCGGCCTCGGCGCAGGCTGGCACGAGCAGGAGGCGGCTGCCTTCGGCTACGACTTCCCCCCGCTCGGCACCCGCTTCGAGATGCTGGAGGAGGGCGTCCAGCTCATCCGCTCCCTGCTCACCCAGGAGCGCACGACGTTCGAGGGCCGGCACTACCGGGCCGACGACGCCTCCTGCCTGCCGCCTCCGGTAGGCGGGCGACGCTTGCCCATCTGGATCGGTGGCGTCGGCCCCGAGCGCACCCCACGCCTGGCCGCCCGCTACGCCGACGGGTGGAACGGGGCCTACATCGGGCCCGAGGACTACCGCAAGCTGAACGCCACCATCGACCGACGATGCGAGGACCTCGGGCGCGACCCGGCCTCGCTCGACCGGACGGTGAACCTGATGTTCATGCTGGCCGCCGACGAGGCCGGCGCCGCCGCGGCCGACCAGCGACTCGACGAGCAGTGGGGGCCGATGGCGGCACGGGTTCGCAACGGCGCCCTGATGGGTACGGCGGCCCGAGCGGCGGAAACGATCGCAAAATATGTCGAGGCCGGTGCCCGCGGCGTGAACATCGCTCTACGTGCGCCGTGGGATGACGACGCCCTTTCGGCCTACCTGGGCGAGACAATTCCTGCGCTGCGCAAGGAGTTCACCACCCTCCGCCGTGTGTAGAGTGTCCCGGCGTCGCGGCCGTCATCTGATCGAGCTGTGACCGTCAAGTCTTCGTTACCTCACGACGAGGCCGGCGGACAGGAGGCCCGACGAGTTGACGGTGGTGAGCAGCGGTGGTCGTCCCGCTGGAGACGCTCCCGGGCCCTGGGGACACTCGAGCTGGCGCGTCCCGCTCGGCGTGGTGGCAGTGGCTGCGGCCGTCGTCGCCGGGTGGCCGGCCCTGACCCAGGGCGTGGCCTCGGGCGACGGCGACGGCTCGATGACCACGGCGGCGGAGCTGACGCTCAGCGCCACGGCCCGCCAGCTCGGCGCCTACCGCTCGGCGGCGGCCGTCATCGCCCGCAAGGCCGCGGCCACCGATGCCCCGGACGAGGCCACGCCAGCCGTGGCGGCCAGCCCCGCCACGACGGCGCC
>WHTX01000162.1 GCA_009377505.1 Acidimicrobiia bacterium | reverse complement strand
GGGGGGGGGGGGGGGGTCTACCACAGCCCACTCGTCGGTGCCGAGACCTCAGCATGTGCACCAAACGCCCTGCCGCCGCCCGACCTGCTCGACGCGGCGGCGGAGGCGGGCACCGTTGCGGCCGGGCTGGCCCATGGGGGACGGGATAGGTTCCCGGCGCGATGGACGTCTTCGAAGTGATGGGGACCGCCCGGGCCATCCGCTACCTCAGGGCCGACCCCGTGCAGCCCGAGTTGGTCGAGAAGTTGATCTGGGCCGCCACGCGCGCCTCGAGCCCGGGCAACAGCCAGCAATGGGGCTTCGTGGTGGTCACCGACGCCGACAAGAAGGCCCGCATCGGGGGGGCCATCGCCGACGCGTTCTCGGGCACCTTCCGAGATCCCGGCCCCGATGCCGACCGCTCGGTGCGGCTGATGCTGCGCGGCGCCAAAGCGCTGGCCGAGGGCCTGGCCACGGCTCCCGTCCTCATCCTCGTGTGCGGCCGGATGGCCTACCCGCGCGGCAACCCCGACGAGCTGATGGTGTGGTCGGCCTGTTACCCGGCCGCGCAGAACCTCATCGTGGCGGCACGGGGCCTGGGCCTGGGCGCCACGTTCACGACGTTCCAGCGGCGGGCCGAGCACGTCGTGCGGGAGACGCTCGGCATCCCCGACGACGTCCGCATGGCGGCGCTGATCCCGATCGGCTGGCCCGACCGGCCCCACGGCCCGGTCAACCGCCGGCCCGTCGACGAGGTCATCCACTGGGAGGCGTGGCAGGGCTGAGCACCGGTCAGGAGGCGGGCGGCGGCCTGCACCTCGACTCGCTCTCCGCCGACCTCGTCGGTGACTGGCAGCTGCGGAGCGGCACCCGGGCCCGGAAGTCCCTACCTCGGCACCATGACCCTGACGCCGCTGCACATGAAGGACGGCGATCAGTCCAACGGCGCCATCAGCCTGATGCTGTTCTCCCACATCCTGGGCATGTACGCCCTCAGCCCCTTCATCGGCCGCCTGACCGACCGGCTCGGCCGCTACCCCATGCTCCTCGTGGCCGGGGTGCTGTGCGCGGGCGGGGCGGCGTGGGCCGGGACCACCCCCGGGGAGCAGTTCCTCGGGCTGACCGGTGGGCAGACCCTCGTCGGACTGGCCTGGAGCTTCGGCATCATCGCCTCGAGCGGCCTGCTCACCGAGTCCTTCCCCGTCGGGCAGCGCGCGAGCATCCAGGGCGCCGGGGACCTCTGCATGGCCGCCTTCGGCGCCCTCGCCGGCATCTCCGCCGGCGCCATCGTCGCCGCCAGCAGCTACCGCGCCCTCGACGTGGGCGCCGCCGGCCTCGGCATCATCCTCGTGATGGCGGTCATCGCCACCGCCACCTCCCGGCCCCGCCCCGCCACAGCGGCACCGTCCTTCAGCTGACCGGGAGGTCTGACGGTCAACCCTGGGCGGTCGTGGGGTCGATCATCTTGCTGATCTCGGTGACCTTCGTGGCCGGGAAGCCCGAGAGGCGTGCGTGCTCGTGGATGACGGCCTCGTCCTTGGCCAGGTAGACACAGAACGTCTTGTCCCCGGCCACGTAGGAGTGCTCCCACTGGACGTCCGGCGCCAGCTCGGCCAGCACCTCGTTGGACTTGGCAGCCGCGGCCCGGAGCGCGTCCCGGTCGGCGCTACCGATGGCTGGGAGGTCCCGCTCGATGACGAATCGGCGCATGTCGTCCCCTTCACCGATCGACTGCCGCCAGTGTCCACCTCCCCCGCTCGGCCCGTCAACAGCGGCTCCGGGGCTCCGGGGCCGCCCCGCCTCCGCTCACGCCGGGGCAGCACCGTCGAAGACGAACCCCGGGTAGCCGTCGTCGGCGAGGGCGGCCAGCCGCTCGCGGAAGGTGCGGAAGGTGACGAGGCTCCCGGCATAGGGGAGGTGGCGCTGCGGCTTGCGGGAGGTTGTCCCGAGTTCCGTAGAACTTGGGTGGCGGCCCGTTGTCGTCAGGCGACGTCGGCAGCGTAGTTGGCGGGTGTGACGGTCTTGGCGACATGAGCGTCGAGCGCGCGGCGGAGGGCGGGCAGGTGGAGGTGGCCGTTGACGCGTCGGAACTGCTTGGCCGCTTCGGCCATGCCCGCCGCGCACCAGCGCAGCGCCATGGTGCCGTCCTGCCAGTTCTTGACGTTGGTTGACCGGTCCCGGCAGATCTCGATCATCGACTCGACGGCGTTGGTCGAGCGCAACGTCCGCGCCAACGTGGGCGGCACCCCGAGCCGCAGGATGGTGAGCGTCTCGGCCAGGCCCTCGCGCAGGCTTCCGGCCGCGCCGGGATGCGTCTTGGCGAGCTCGCCGGCGAGGGCCTTGAGCTGGGACTCCGCCTGGAGGGCGCTGTCGGCGTGGTAGGCGGCCCGCATCCGCTTGGCGACGGTGGAGGCGAGCCGGTCGGACACCGCCGATGTGCTGGCGGTGGCCACTAGCGTCGACGTCGCCGGCGGCGCGGCGACACCGACCCACTCGTTCACCGCCATGAACCTGCTCGTGGCGGGCACGCCCGTCGACGTGTCGCTGCCACCGAACACGCGGGTGTACTTTCCCGGCCTCGGTCATGTCTTGGTCAACGAGCAGCGGTCGTGGCTGGCCGGCCCGGTGGCATCGGCCAGTACGACCGCATTGCGGGTGGTGGTCACGACGGCGCACACGTTCGGCCTGCGGGTGGGCGCGCAGCTCATCGTCGCCGACTCGGCAGTCCAGGCCCGCTGCTGATCTCCATGCCGCCACCCAACCCCACCCCGTGAACTCGTGCAGACATTTGGGCCACAGGGACAGGTCCCTGCACGAGTTCGCGGTTGTCAGCCGGGTCGATCTCCAGCCTGGTCCGTGGCGGCCGCTGGGCCGAGCCGGTCGGCCAGACGCAACAACTCCACGGGGATCGGGAAGATAAGCGTCGAGTTCTTCTCGGCCGACACCTCGACCATTGTCGACAGCATGCGAAGCTGCATGGCAGCAGGGTGCGTTTCGAGCACGGCCGCCGCCTGGCCCAGCGCCTCGGCCGCTTCGAGCTCGCCCTGCGCGTGGATGACCTTCGACCGACGCTCGCGCTCGGCCTCGGCCTGGCGGCCCATGGCGCGGCGCATCCCCTCGGGCAGTTCGACGTCCTTGACCTCGACCAGGGTGACCTTGACCCCCCAGGGGTTGGTGAGCTCGTCGATGATCTGCTGGAGCTGCTGGTTGAGCTCGTCGCGCTTGATCAAAAGGTCGTCAAGCTCGACCTGGCCGAGGATGCTTCGCAGCGTCGTCTGTGCGACCTGCGACGTCGCGATGAAGTAGCTCTGGATGGCCACGACGGCCTTCACCGGGTCGACGACGTTGAAGTACGTCACCGCGTTGACCCTCAATGTCACGTTGTCCTTGGTGATCACGTCCTGAGGCGGGATGTCGTGGGTGACGGTCTGGAGGTTCACCTTCACCATCCGGTCGATGATCGGGATGATGAAGAACAGTCCGGGTCCCTTGGCGCCCATGACGCGTCCGAGGCGGAAGATCACGCCGCGCTCATACTCGTTCACGATGCGGACGGCCGCGATGACGATCACGACGAGCAGCAGGATCGCCGCTCCGATGCCGTAGAGCAGAGCCTCGCTCATGATTCCCCTGTCTGTTGGTCATTCGAGTTGTCGGGCGCGGGCTCCACGACGAGGTCCAGCCCCTCGACGTCGACGATTCGGGCGCGGCCGGGTTGCAGCTCACCGTTGACGGGCCGGACGTTCCACCACGCGCCCTCCACGAACGCCTGGGCGCGGCCGCCGACGACGTGGTGGACGGTGACGGTGCGGTCGATGAACAGGCCGGGTCCGGTCGTGGTCGAGTCGGTCGCTCTCGTACGCAGGACCAGCCGCCCGGCGAACACGACGGCGCAACCGACGACTGCCGCCACGGGCGCGACGACCGCCATGCTCACCTCCAGCCCAGGCGCGTCGTCGAACAGGAAGATGCCGCTGAGCACGAGCGCGGCGGTCCCCCCGGCGGCTGCAACGCCGATGCCAGGCGCGAACAGCTCTGCCACGAACAAGGCGGCTGCCAGCCCGAGGAGCAGCAGCCCCACCGTGTTCACCGGGAGGACCGACAGCGAGAACAGCGCGAGCAGGATCAGCACGACGCCCACCGCACCGCCCGCGCCGATGCCCGGACTCGTCAGCTCGTAGATCAGCGCCAGCGTGCCGATGGACAGGAACAGGAACGCGATGTTCGGATCGGCAAGCGTCTGCTGGATCCGACGGAGTACGCCCATGTCGTGCTCGTCGAGCACGGCGCCGGCCGTCCGCAGCGTCACGGTGGTGCCCGCCGGCGCCACTTCGACCTGCCGTCCGTCGATCTCGTCGAGCAGGTCGCCAAGCGACGCAGCGACGACGTCGATCGCGCCGACGTGCAGGGCCTCGTCGGCCGAAGCCGACCGCCCTTCTCGTACCGTGTCAACGACGAAGTCGACATCTCGGTCGCGCAGGCGTGCGACCGATTCGGCGAGAGCCGCTGCGTCGTTGATCACCTTGTTCTCCACGTCACCGCCCTCGAGGCCGACCGGTGTAGCGGCCCCGATTGCGGTGCCGGGCGCCATCGCCGCGACGTGGCTAGCGAAGGTGATGATCGCTCCAGCGGAGGCGGCACGTGCGCCCTGCGGGCTGACGTAGACGACGACGGGCACCTCCGCGGAGAGGAAGCGCTGGATGATCTCACGCATCGAGGTGTCGAGCCCTCCCGGTGTGTCGAGCTCCACGACCAGGGCGTCGTAGCCTTCGTCCTCGGCTCGACCGACCGCCTCCTTCAGGTGGTCCGCGATCACCGGGGTGATCGCATCGTCCGCCGTCGTTCGCAGCACGCGAGGCGCGTCGTCGCCCTGAGCGGCAGTCTGGACGGCCCCGAACATGATGGCGGCTGCGACCCACAGCACCCCGACGAGCACTCGGTACGAGCACCGAGTCATCCGCAGGCGAGCCTGCGCTCGCATACTTCGATGGCGCCCGGTTGCGTCCGTGGTCATCTCGGCTCTGCCGCCTACGGTATCCCACCCCACCGGGACGAACTTGCCGTAAGCTTCCCCCGGTTGGCCGGACACCTACTGTGGGGCGAGGCGGAGTGCCTTGTCTCGGGAAGGAGTCCGCATGCCTGCCCCGCACCCGCCGGCGAGCCGTCGAGTTGGCTCGTGAGCGGGCCAAGCCGGTCGCCCAGCTGGCCAAGGACTTGGGGGTCAGCGAGTCGTGCCTGCGGAACTGGATGGCCCAGGCGGACGTGGACGAGGGCCGCCGCGAAGGGCTGACCAGCGCCGAGCGGGACGAGCTGGCCAGGCTGCGCCGTGAGAACCGGGTGTTGAAGATGGAGCGGGACATCCTCTTTCGCGCCGCGGCCTTCTTCGCGACGGAGAACGGACACCGCCCGAGCTGATCTTCCAGTTCGTGGCGGCGGAGAAGGCCAACCACGACACTCCAGTCGCGGCATGCTGCCTGCCTCCTGGCCCCAGTAGATGCGACCGTACTCGTCGGCGCGCTCGGCCACGTACTGCAGCAGCACCCGACGGTTGCCCGTCAGGCCGTGAGACTTCGCCCACTTCACCCTGTCGCTCCGCTTCGGCACCTTCCGCAGCCGCCCCGGCTTGAAGAAGCGCCCGCTGTAGGGGTCGAACGCCATCACGCCACCCGCCGGGTATCGAGCCAGGCTCGCAGGTCGGACTCCCGAATGCGCACTTCGCCGCGGAGCCGGATCTCGGGTCCGCCGTAGAGGTCGTCATGCGTCGCATCATCTTAAGCCGCCTACCAACCTCTCAACACTCGACACCTAAAGGCGCGAGTGTAGGTAGCGCCCATAAAGCGCGACTAGCTATGGGCATTCACCGCAACTGGCGCCATCCCGGCACGTCAGAGATAGCGCGTGAGACTGGTGAACACGCTTGACCATAAGGCGCGAATGATTCTCGTCACACCCCCGGCCCGAGTGGCAGCACCACACCAGTGCCCACCACACTCGCGGCGTGGGCTCGGTCGACCGCATCCCGTCCGGCCGGTACCGGGCACGCTGGTGGGACGAGGGCCGGCAGCGGTCCCGGAGCTTCCTCCGGCGCCGCGACGCCCTGGCGCACCTGGCGGACATCGAGCGGGCGAAGCGTGACGGCACCTGGGTGCCGGAGTCCAGCCGCTCCGTCACGTTCGGCGCCTACAGTGTCGAGTCTCTCCAGCGCCAGCCCTGGAGAGACTCGGCCCGCCACGTGGGGCGGAATGCCGTCGGCCCAGACTCCAGGGCCCACAGGCGCTTCAGCGACGTGCCGCTGATCGAGCTGCGGAAGGCCGACATGGAGGCGTTCCTCGCCGGCCTGCGGGACGAGCTCGCCCCCGGCACCGTCCACCTCGTGCACCAGCACCTGCACGCCATGCTGGAGACAGCGCACGAGGACGGGATCTTGAGCAGGAACCCGGCGGCCAGGATGCGGCTACCCGCCCTCGAGCGCTGCCAGGTGGTGCCGCTCTCCCGGGCGCAGGTGGAACGCCTCCTGGACGTGGCGCACCCGTGGTTCCGCGTCGCCATCATCTTGGGGGCCGGGCTGGGGCTGCGGCAGGCTGAGGCCTCGGGCCTCACCCGGGACCGCATCGACTTCGGCGGCGAGGTCGTGAGGGTAGATCGGCAGTACGTCTCCCGCGGCTCGGAGCCGGGCCGCTGGGCGCCGCCCAAGTCATCGAGCGCCTACCGATCCATCCCGGCCTCGCGGTGGATCCTGGCGGAGCTGGAGCGCCACCTGGAGGGCGTGCCGGTCGGTGGCTACGTGCTACACCGCGACCACGAGCCGGTCGGCCACATCTCCTTCGCCCAGGCGTGGCGCTTCGCCCGGAAGGCGGCCGGGCTGGACGCCTCGGTGCGGTTCCACGATCTCCGGCACGCGTTCGCCAGTGCCCTGATCTCGGCCGGCTGCTCGGTACGCGCCGTGCAGCACGCCCTCGGGCACGCCAGCGCCTCCACGACGCTCTCGACCTACTCGCACCTCTGGCCGGGAGATGAGGACCGTCTACGGGGCGCGATCGACGCAGCCTTCGGCCAGGGCGCCACCGAATGACACCCATTTCGAGGGGCCAATGTGTCACCAGCGTGTCACGGAAAAGCTGGCTCCGGAGCAACACAGCAGCAGCACATATGGTGCTCTTAGCGCTGTTCCAGTGGAAGTCGTAGCAGGCTTCCACGACCAGGACGCCTGTTCGGTCCGGTGGAGCTGAGCTGGAGCAAGAGGTCACCGCAAGCAACTCGGCTCGAAGACTCGGTGGTTCTCACGCCGTCCCGAGCCTCCGGAGCCCCTGTCCCTCACGTTGATCGGTGTGGCGTGCGGGCGAGGAAGCGCGAACTGCCAGAGGTCGTAGTGGGGGGCCTGGAAGCCGGCGGCCTCGAGCCGGGCGGGGAAGTCGAGGGGGTCGATGGGGGTGACGGTGGTGTCGTCGCCGGCGAGGCGCCGGAAGTGAGGGCCGTCGACGGCGTTGAGCCGGACGAGTGACGCGCCAGGTCGGAGGACCCGGGCGAGCTCGCGCAGCGCGGTGTCTTGGGCGTCTGGGGTGGGGAGGTGCAGCAGCGACAGGACGACGGTCGCGGCGCTGAACCGCTGGTCGGGGAAGGGGAGGCACGTGGCGTCGACGTTGACCACGTCGACGTCGGGGTCGGCGGCGAACCGGGACGCGACCTCGGCGGCGCAGCCGGCGTCCATCTGGGCGATGGTCAGCCGAGGCGCGACGGTGCGCAGCGATGCGGCAGCGTGACCAGGACCAGCCACCAGGTGGAGTGGACCGTCGCCGAGCTCGGCTACGGCGAGCAGGGATGGGATCATGTGGTCGCGCACGGTGGCGACGAAGTCGGGCTCGGCGTAGAGCGCTGCGAAGCGTTCGTTCATGCCGCGGGGACGGTTCCGGAGAAGCGCACGCCCATCGCCAGCACGGCGATGTCGACGTCGTCGAAGCCGGCGGCTGTGAGGCGATCAGCGAGGGTGAGGGGGTCGACGGCGACGCAGACGTCGTCGTGGTGGAAGGCCTCGAACGCCGGGCCCCCGAGGCTGTCGACGCCGAAGAAGACGCCGCCGGGGCGTACGACTCTGGCGGCCTCGGTGAACAGGCGGTCCTGTAGTTCGAGCGACGGGACGTGGTGGAGCATGGTGAAGCAGGTGGCGCCGTCGAAGGCGTGGTCGGGGAAGGGAAGCTGGGTGCCGTCGCCTTCCTGGACGTCGACGACCGGGTCGGCGGCGAAGCGGTCCTGGAGCCGCCGGGCGAGCTCGGGGTCCTTCTCGACGGCGACGAGCCGCTGGACCCGTTGCCGCAACACCTCCGTCGCGGCGCCGTAGCCGGGGCCGATCTCCAGCAGCAAGGCCGGCGGCGCGAGGGCATCCATGGCCCACGGCACGACCTCGGTCTGGATGTGCTCGGCCCACTGGGCGCTGGAGCACAGCTGGGCGTGTTCGTCGTTCATCGGCCGCTCCTCGCTTGGCGTCTGTTAGGGGAACCTATCTATTCTTGCCAAGCTCGGCCGAGCCGGGATCGTAGTCAGGGTGGGACAAGCAGTTAGGGCGGGACAACAGGGAGGAACGATGGACGAGCGACGAGACGACGAGACGGCCCGGTCGACGCGACGACGCTTCCTCGTCGGCTCGTTGGCGGCGACGGCGTCCGCCCTCGTCGCCGCGTGTGGCGACGATGCGGCACCTTCCACCGAGCCGCGGTCTGCAGCGACGTCGAGCGGGGCGGACCCCTTCCCGGTCGAGGTCGTGGGTGCGCTCGGGCCGATCACGGTCGAGCGTCGTCTCGAACGCGTCGTCACCGTCGGCTACCTCCGCGACACCGACATCGCCGTCGCGCTCGGCGTCGTCCCCGTCGGGATCGCCGACCGGGGTCTGTTCGAGGGCGGGCTGGCCCCCTGGGTGGCCGACGCGCTGGCCGGGACGTCGCAACCCGAGCTGCTGCCAGGCGAGTCGGTCAACCTCGAACAGGTCGCCGCGCTGCGACCGGACCTGATCCTGGCCACCGACAGCTTCACGCTCGAGGAGGACTACGGCGCGCTCTCCGCGATCGCGCCGACGCTGTCGTACAAGACCGGCCGCAACGACGACAGCTGGCAGACGATGGCCACCCACATCGGCCCAGCCCTCGGCAAGACCGCCGAGGCCGACGCGCTGGTCGCCGATGCCGAGGCCGAGCTCGCCGCCGCCCGGCGCGACCACCCCGAGCTCGAGGGCAAGACGTTCACGTTCGGCCCCGTGCAACCCGACGGGCGGACCTTCACCATCAACCGCACCGACGATGCGTCCGCAGCGCTGCTCGGCGAGCTCGGCCTCGTTCTGTCGCCCCAGGTCACCGCCCTTCCCGAGGGAACGATCCCGAACCGGACCGAGATCAGCGCCGAGCAGCTCGACCTCATCGACGCCGACGTCGTCCTGTTGACGTTCTCCACTGACGAGAGCCCTCGTGCCTTCGAATCCAGACCGCTGTTCGAGCAGCTGCCCTCTGTGCAACGGGGCAGCTACGTCCCGATGGACTTCGACACGGCGCTCGCCTTCGCCTTCGCGTCCGTCCTCAGCATCCCCTACGGCCTGCGCCAAACGCTGCCGCGCATCGTCGATGCCATCGCCTGAGCACCGCCGAGCCGACGCCATCCGCCGACGGGCGCCACGGGTGGCGGTGAGGCGCCCAGCAGTAGACGACGAGGAAGCGGGCCGAGCTCAGCGACGAGGCCCGGTACCACGACCTGCCGTTGGTCACCTGGTCAGACGCCACGACGACGGGCTCACAACCGGTTCCGATGGAAGAGCTGATGGGCTGAGGCCCTGAACAGGGTGGCCCCCCGCGATCTCTCGGCCGCCAGCGGGCAGACGCTCCTGGCCGCCCACACGCCTCGGAGGCTGGTGTGGCTCGAGTGCGACAAACGCCGGGCCGTCACCTCCAGCCTTCTGTTACGTGAGGGTAGAGTTGCTCGGAGTTCGGCACCCGGCCAGAGCGCACGCGGCACGCCCCCGAGGTCCCATGTCTGACGACGTTCACATGGAGTTGCTCGCAGACTCCGACGACTTCGCCGTGGTACGCCTGCCCCGCCGCCGTCGGCCGGCCGTCGCCGTCCAGGGCGACACGCTCGACGACCTGGCGCGGACGGCCCGGCAGGCGCTCACCGAGACCCGGCGCGGCGAGCAAGAGCGGGCGATCGACGTGCTCGAGCAGCTCGTCGGCGACCTCGGCAACCTCCAGTCCTGGTACGGCCTCGTGGTCAACGACGTTGGCCCGGGGCGCCAGCCCGACGCCGGCCGCTGACCCCGCGACCGAGGCGGCCGTGAGGGCCATCCGTCGTGACGCTGGCCCACCAGCAACACCAGCGCCTCACCACCAGCTCCGCCAGGCCGCCAGCGCCGTCAGTCCTCCGAGTCGAGGTCTTCGCGGACGGCGGACACGAAGGACGCCTCGGCCGCAGCGAGCTCGTCCAACCGCAGGTCGTAGGCCGAGACAGGGAGGCCGGCGATCCTGGGCAGCAGCCCCGCCCACGGGCGCAGCTCGTTGGCGGCCGCTCGCACCTCGGCGGCGGCGGCCCGGACGGCGTCGGAGGCCACGAGGTCGAGCTCGGCCGCCGCCTTGTCCACGTCGTCGTAGGCGTAGACGTAGGCGGTGCGGACCTCCTCCTGCTCGGCAGCGTCGAGCCCGTACAGCTCGAACAGCTGGCGGGACTGGTCAGCGGCGTCGACGACGGCCCGCGTGAGCTGGAGGAAGGCGGCGTACAGCGGCAGACGTTGCTCCCGCTGCCACCGTTCGCGCTCGGTCCCCCGCGCCGCCCTGGCCGCCAGGAGCGCGGCGACCACCGACGCCGCGGCGGCGACGACCGACGCCACCAGCGTGGCCACGGCGGCACCGTCCCACGCCCCGACCAGCATCGGGGCAAAGCCTAGGCCCGCCCCATGACGACCACGCTTGACCTCGTACCACGCTACGGGGCGTACCGTCGTGCCGTGGGCACGTTCACCGTCGGCCAGCTGGCCCGCGAGGCCGGGGTCAACGTCGAGACCATCCGCTACTACGAGCGGCGCGGCCTGCTGCCCTCGCCGCCCCGCACGCACGCGGGCGACCGCCGCTACTCCGAGGACGACATCTGGCGGCTCGCCTTCGTCCGCCGGGCCAAGGACCTGGGCTTCACCCTGGCC
>WHTX01000161.1 GCA_009377505.1 Acidimicrobiia bacterium | reverse complement strand
CTCGAAGGCCAGGTAGGACGTGGCCTTGGCGGGCTCGGCGGGGTCGGCCGAGGCCCGGGCCACCAGGCCGTACCAGAACCCGCCGACGTCCTGTTCGGCCGGGACCTCGTGCTCGAGCTGGCGGAACCGCCTTACCTCCGTCTCCACCTGGACGTTCACCGACTCGGGGACCTGGACCCCCTGGAGGGCGACGATCGGGGAGGGGTCCCCGTCCCGGGCGTCGAGGTGGTAGGAGGCGGCGTTGCCGAGCTCGGCCGGCTCGGGGTGCCACCCGTGGTACCCGTTGGGGAGGCTGCCCCGGACGAAGCCGATGTGGCCCGGGTCGCTGAAGTTGGTGGCGATGATCTCACCGGGCTGGAGGACCGACTCGGCCGGGGGCGGCTCGGGCGGCGGCTCGTCGAAGGCGCCGAACTGCGGGGCCGCCTTCACCGTGGCGTCGGGCGACGCCGCGCAACGGAACCCGGCGTCGAGGCCCGAGGTCTCGGGGTCGAGCCACAGCCGGGTGCCGTTCGTGCCGCCGTAGCTGTCCCGCCCTGGGCTGCGCAGCATCACGTAGCCGGTCCGCACGGGGTCCGTGGGCGGCGACACCCACTCCCAGGCGTTGCCGTAGAGGTCGTGCGCCCCGAAGCCGCTGACGTTGGCGGCGAACTCGGGGGCGCCGATCGCGTAGGTACCCGACCGTGGCAGCTGCACCGCCCCCTCGCCCCGGCTGGCGTTCCCCCAGGGGAACTTGAGGCCCTCGGGCCCCCGGGCCGCCACCTCGAACTCGACCTCGCTCGGCAGCCGCTTGCCTAGGGCCTGGCAGTACGCCCCCGCCCACCCCAGGCTCACGCCCTCGACGGGGTGCTCGTCGGTGACGTCCTGGCCGGGGTCGCTGCCGTTCCAGCCGCGGGGGGAGGGCCGCCCCGCCCTCGGCCAGAAGGCGCGGTAGTCGGCCACCTTCACCTCGTACTCGTCGAGGTAGTAGGCGTCGAGGACGACCTCCTGGCGGCGCAGCTCGCCGAGGATGGGCTCCTCGTCGCCGATGGCATAGGTCCCCGCGGCGATTGGCACCATGCCGGCGGCGGTGAAGCTGAGGGGGTCGGCGGGCGCCCCGGGCACCGAGGTGCTGTCGGACGAGGACGCGTTGTCGGAGTCGCCTCCCCCGCGCAGGGCCAGCGCCCCGCCCACGAGAGCCGCGACCACCACCGCCGCGCCGCCCACGAGCGCCAGGCGGCGGCGACCGCCCCCGTTGCCCCCGTGGAGGTGCACGGACTCGACGAGGCCGTCCTCCTCGTCCCGGCTCGCCGTCGGCGGATGGCCCTGGGGCACGGGCGGCGCGGGCGGTGGGCCGTGGGCGGCGGGTGCGTCAGCGGCACCGGCGGCGCCCCCGGCCGTGGCCGGGGCGAGCGAGGCGGCGAGGCCCGCGGTGGGGCGCTCGCTGACCGGCGGGGGGCCGACGACGATGACGGGGGCCGGGGGCGCGGCCAGCGGTGGCGTGGCTGGCGGCCCCACAGGCCGGCTCGTCGCCATGCTGGCGGCGCGGGCGGCTGCGTCCAGGGCGGCGCCGCGGGCCACGGCGTAGATCGGGTCGATGTCGGAGGTGACGGGCAGGCCGAACCGGCTGCGCAGCATGTCGGCGACGAGGGGGATCCGTGACGACCCGCCGACGAGCAGGATGGCCGACAGCTCCGAGGGCGCCACGCCGGCCTGCTCGATCGCCTCCCGGGTGACGTCGAGCGTGGTGCCGATCTGGCTGCGGATCATGTCCTCGAGCTCGGCCCGGGTCAGCCGCACCGTCCTGTCGACCCCAGGCAGCAGGACGGGGATGGCGGCCGAGGACTCGCTGGAGAGCAGCTCCTTGGCCTCGACGCACGCCCGGCGCAGGGCGTACATCGGCCGGAGGTAGGCCGGGTCCTCGTCGGCGTCGGGGGGCAGGGGCGTGGGCAGCGCCCTGATGGCGTGGCCCAGCACGGCCTCGTCGAAGTCCACCCCGCCCAGGTGCTCGATGCCGGTGGAGTCGCCGAGCATCTCGAAGGACTCGTCGTCCTTGCGCAGCACAGCGGCGTCGAAGGTGCCCCCGCCGAGGTCGTAGACGGCCAACGTGGCCCCGGGGGGCACGCGGCGCTGCGAGGCGTAGAACTGGGCAGCGGCCGAGGGCTCGGTGATGGTGGTGGCCCGGCCGAGGTCGGCGAGGCGGAGGGCCTGGTGGAACAGCTCCTGCTTGTAGGGGCCCCAGTTGGCCGGGTGGGAGGCCACGATGGTCTCGGGCTCTTCCCCCTCGCGGTCCACCACCTGGTCGACCACCCAGCTGAGCATCTTGGCGATGAGCATCTCCGCCGAGTACGGCGAGCCACGCACGAGGAGCGGCACCGGGTCGCCCAGGCGACGCTTGTAGTGGCGCGCCGCCGCGCTCGGGTCGGTGAGGGCCTGGCGGGCCGCGGCCTCCCCCACGACGAGCTGGAAGTCCCGGGTGACGAACAGGATGGAGGGGACGCTGTCGGACAGGGCCCCGAGCGCGACGACCTGCACGGCGCCGTCGCGCACGATGGCGGCCGCGGTGGACGTGGTCCCGACATCGATGCCGAGGCAGTAGCCCACTCAGCTCTCCCTTCCCGCCCGGCGTGCGTTCGCCCGATTGCAGTCTTTCAGACTCAGGGGTCCGCGCACGTCGGGGAAAGCCCCCACTGTGACCTCGGCGTCAGGGGGCGGCGGGGCTCAGGTTTCCCCGGCGACCAGCACGCCCGAGGCGACCATCTCCGCGACGCGCGCACCGTCGTAGCCTGCCCACGCCCCGAGGGCCTCGGCGTTGTGCTCGCCGAGCCTGGGAGCCACGAGGTCGGGCAGGTCCTCCCAGTCCGAGAACTTGAAGGGGAAGCCCGGGATGGTCACCTCGCCGAGCAGGGGGTCGGGCACCGTGCGCACCATCTCCCGCTGCTGGTAGTAGGGGTGCTCGAGGGCGTCGGTGGGGCTGAGGACGGGCGCGGCGGGCACGCGGTGGGCCTCGAGCACGGCCAGCACGGCGTCGTCGCTCTCGAAGGTTGCCATCCACGCCTCGGTCAGCTCGATCAGCTCGTGGCGGTTGCGGGCGCGCTCGCGGGGCGCGGCGTAGCGCGGGTCCTCGAGGAGGTCGAGCCGGTCGATGGCCTTGCAGAACGCCGGCCACTGGCGCTCGAGACAGAGGATGACGATCCACCCCTGGGGGCCGCGGAAGGAGCCCATGGGGAAGCCGATGCCGCTGTGGTGGCCTGTGCGCTTGGGCACGACGCGCCCTCCGGTCATGGCCGGCAGCTGCACGGCGAGCTCGTGGGCGTGGAAGAGGCAGTCGACCATGGAGATGTCCACCCACTGGCCCCGGCCCGTCCGCTCCCGGTGGAAGAGGGCGAGGGCGAGCCCGGTGAGGGCGTGCACGCCGGCGCTCACGTCGGCGAAGCCAACCCCGACCATCTGCGGCGGCCCGTCACGCTCGCCGGTCATGTGCATGAACCCGGAGAACGCCTGGGCGATCGTGTCGAAGCCGACCTTGTGGGCGTAGGGGCTGTTCTTGCGGCCGAAGGCGGAGATGGACGCCATGACCAGGCGCGGGTTGTCCTGCCGCAGCGACTCGTAGTCGAGGCCCCGCTTCTCGAGCACGCCGGGGCCATAGTTCTCCACCACGACGTCCGCGCCGCGGGCCAGGTCGCGGATGACGTCGAGGGACTCGGGGCGGGAGAAGTCGAGGCACACGCTGCGCTTGCCCCGGTTCTGCTGCACGTAGTAGCCGCTGCGGCCGTCCCGCAGGAAGGGCAGCATGCGGGAGGGGTCGCCGCCCGGCGCCTGCTCGACCTTGACGATGTCGGCGCCCAGCTCGGCCATGAGGCGCGTGACCGTCGGGCCCGCGAGGTACTGGGTGAAGTCGAGGACCTTCACCCCATCGAGCATGCGCGGGACGTCGTCGTCGGCCATGGCCCTGGCCCTGGACAGTAGGCGAGCAGGTGCCACGGTCGCATACGTGGTAGGGGACGATCCTTCCCGCCTCGGCGTAGCCGGCCGGGCGCGGTGCTGGCCCGCTCTCCGCCGCTCGGGCGGTGCTGGCCCGCTCTCCGCCGCTCGGGCGGTGCTGGCCCGCTCAGTCGACGGTCGTCACGGCGCGACTTCGCCGTCCAGTTGGGCGACCAGGCGCTTGGGGGCGATCACCCGGTAGGCGTCGTCGCAGATGGCGGCCACCTCGTCCCAGTCGAGGCCGACGTCGAGGCGCAGGCCCAGCCAGCCGCGGCCCCCCACGTAGGGCGGGCGGAAGAAGCGGTCGGGCTCGGCGGCCACCAGCTCCGCCTGGGCGCCGGCCGGCGCCGCGCAGACGAGGTGGGGGAAGTCGTCCTGGTGGTGGCCGTGGTACCACAGCGAGGCGAACGTCTTCTTGCCCCTCACGAACCAGGTCGGCGCGCCGTGGCTGAGCCGCTCGGTCACCTCGGGGAGGGCCATGCAGATGCGGCGCACACCGTCCAGGACCGGGCGCTCGACGCCGCCCTCGCTGGTGCTCATGGCGCCACCGTAGGCGCTGCGCCCGTCCCAGAAGGCGAGTAGTTCCCAGGGTACCGGGGGCGTCACGCCTCCCGGCCGAGTGGGCGGCGGGGCGATCAGCGGGGGGCCGGCCGCTGCGCCCCCCGGCCAGGGAACCGCGAAGGATCCTGCACCGCCACGGTGCACGAACCTTCGCGGATGGTGCGGCCAGAGGGCTCGACCCAATGACCGGCAAGAACCGCGAAAGATCCTGCACCGTCACGGTGCACGAACCTTCGCGCCGGCAGTGCGCCTCGGTCCGGGCCCCCACCATCCCGGCCCGCTGGCGCGCTCGTCAACGTTGATCAACGTCGGGCATGTTCTACGCGGCGGCCCTCGCCCGCCCGAACCGACCAGGTCCGGAATCCGCCGGACGAGGCGCAGGCGCGGGGCTACGTTGCGCGCGTGACCACCCAGCAGGCCAAGGCCGAACGCTTCCTCGCCCTCCACCGGGGCGCTACCCCGCTGCTGCTGCCCAATCCCTGGGACCGGGGCTCGGCGAAGCTCCTGGCCTCGCTCGGCTTCCAGGCGCTCGCCACGACCAGCGGGGGCTTCGCCAACTCGCTCGGCCGCCTGGACGGCGGCGTGACCAGGGACGAGGCGATCGCGCACTCCCGAGACATCGTCGAGGCCACCGAGCTGCCCGTGTCGGCCGACCTCGAGGACGGCTTCGGCTCCGACCCCGCCGGCGTGGCCGAGACGGTCGAGCGGGCTGTCGCTGCCGGGCTCGCCGGCTGCTCGGTGGAGGACTACACGCGGGAACGCGACGCCCCCATCTACGACCTCGCCCAGGCCACCGAGCGCGTGGCCGCCGCCGTCGAGGCCGCGCACCGGGGGCCGGTGCACCTCGTGCTCACCGCCCGGGCCGAGAACTACCTACGCGGCCGCCAGGACCTCGAGGACACGATCAACCGCCTGCGGGCCTACCAGGAAGCGGGCGCCGACGCGCTGTACGCCCCCGGCCTGGTCGCGCTGGCGGAGATCCGCCAGCTCGTGGCCGCGCTCGACCGCCCGGTCAACGTCCTCGCCCTTCCCGGCGGCCCGAGCGTGGCCGAGCTCGGCGCCGTGGGCGTGGCCCGGATCTCCGTGGGCGGCGCCTTCGCCTCGGCGGCGATCGGGGCCGTCGTCGAAGCGGCGCGCGAGCTCACGGAGCAGGGCACCTACGGCTTCTGGGAGCGGGCGGGCGTCGGCGCCGCGGCCGCCCGCAAGGCCTTCAGGTCCTGACCCCCCAGGTGGGCGTCGTCGCCCCCCGACCGTGCCCTCACCGTGCCCTGACCGTCGGCGTGTGGAGGACCAATTTGCACCGGGCCCGGCACTCCGTGTGCCGTACGATCGTCGCCGCGCCCCGCCGCCAAGGGCGCGCGCGAGCGAATGACGACGGAGAGGACACCCCCCGTGCACGTGCCCGAACCGGTCGAGCGAATCGACGTCGAATCGACGCCTGGGCCCTGAGATGCTGCGCACCACCCTCCGCTCCCTGTGGGAGCACAAGCGCCGCCTGATCTCCACCGTGGTCGCCGTCGTGCTGGGCGTGGCCTTCATGGCCGGCACGCTCGTGCTCGGCGACACGCTCGACAACTCCTTCGACAACCTCTTCGCTGACATCGGCGAGGGCATCGACGCCGAGGTCCGCGGCACCGAGCTCTTCGACACCGGCTTCGGCGCCATCCGCCAGCCCCTCGACGAGTCCCTGGTCGAGGACGTCGCCGACGTCGACGGGGTGACCTCCGCCGCCGGCTACATCCAGACGTCGGCCGGGCGCATCCTCGACAGCGAGGGCGAGCCAATCGGCCCCGCCCAGGGCCCGCCCACGCTGCTCCAGTCCTACATCGCCGACCCCGAGCTCTCCGGCACCGAGATGGTCGAAGGACATGGGCCCGAAGCCGACGACGAGATGGTCCTGAGTCGCGGCGCGGCCGAGGACGGCGACTTCGCCATCGGCGACCAGATCGAGGTCCTGGTCGCCGAAGGGCGCCGCACCTTCACGCTCGTCGGCGTGTACACCATCGGCGGGCGGGACACGGCCGGTGGCACCATCCTCGCCGACTTCGTGCCCGAGGTCGCCCAGGAGCTCGCCGGCCAGCCGGGCCAGTTCAACACCGTCCTCGCCCGCACGGACCAGGACATCTCCCAGGAGGAGCTCGTCTCCCGCATCGCCCCCGTGCTCCCCGAGGGGGCCGAGGTGGTCACCGGCGAGCAGTCCTCCCAGGACCAGGCCGACGCCATCAGCGGCGGCCTCTCCTTCTTCACGACGTTCCTCACCATCTTCGCCGTCATCGCCCTCGCCGTGGGCGGCTTCATCATCTACAACACCTTCGCCATCCTCGTCGCCCAGCGGGGCCGCGAGCTGGCGCTGCTGCGGGCCATCGGCGCCAGCCGCAAGCAGGTGCTCCTGTCGGTGCTGGTCGAGGCGGCGATCGTGGGCCTCGTCGCCGCCGTGATCGGCCTCGTCGCCGGCATCAGCCTGGCCATCGGGCTCCAGGCACTGCTCAGCGCCTTCGGGCTCGACCTACCGACCAGCGACACCACCGTCGGGCCCAACACGATCATCATCTCGCTCGTCGCCGGGCTGCTCATCACCTTCATCTCCGCCATCGTCCCCGCCCTGCGGGCCACCCGCGTGCCCCCCATAGCTGCGCTTCGCGACGTGGCCATCGACACCTCGGGCACCTCGAAGGTGCGGGCCGGGGCCGGCGTGGTGCTCGTCGTGCTCGCCGCCGTCCTCGTCCTGCCCGCCTTCGGGGCCGACCCGCCCACCAGCTCTCTGCAGTCCGTGGGCCTGGGCGCGCTGGTGTTCCTGGTCGCGCTGATCGTGCTCGGGCCCATCCTGGCACGGCCGCTCTCCAAGGGCATCGGGTGGGCCCTGCCCAAGATCAAGGGCATGACCGGCACGCTCGCCCGCGAGAACGCCTCACGCAACCCCAAGCGGACGGCGGCGACGGCGTCGGCCCTCATGATCGGCGTGGCCCTCGTCGGCTTCATCACCATCTTCGCCTCCTCCGCCCGTGCCTCGGTGGACGCGGAGATCAGCCGGGGCTTCAAGGGCGACTTCGTGGTCCAGTCCGAGGCGTTCGACTTCGGTATCCCCGCCGAGTACGCCGACGCGGTCCGCGGGGCCGACGGCGTGGAGACCGTGGCCTCCCTGCGCCAAGGCCTCGCCCGGCTCGCCCTGCCCGACGGCTCGGAGACGAACACCTTCCTCAGCTCCACCGACCCCGAGACCTACACCCAGCTCATCGACGTGCGGATGAGCGAGGGCGAGCTCAGTGCCCTCGAGCCGGGCACGATCGTGGTCGACCGCCAGGCGGCCCGCGACGAGGACCTCGCCATCGGCGACACGGTCTCCGTGCTCTTCTCGACGGGCAACCGCCTCGACCTGCAGGTCTCCGCCATCAGCGACGAGCCCACCCTGCTCGGCGTCTACACCATCAACGTGGAGGACTGGAACGCCAACACGGTCAACCCCACCGACACGATGGTGTTCGTGGGTGCCGAGGAGGGCGCGAACCTCCAGAGCCTGCACGACGAGCTCGACGTGCTGGCCGAGCCGTACCCCACCGTCCAGGTGCAGGACCGCGACGAGTTCCTCGGCAGCATCGCCGCCGTGCTGAACCAGGCCCTGAACATCGTCTACGGCATGCTGGCGCTGTCGATCCTCATCGCCCTCATCGGCATCGGCAACACGCTCTCGTTGTCCATCCACGAGCGGACGCGGGAGCTCGGCCTGCTGCGCGCCGTGGGCATGACCCGGCGGCAGGTGCGCTCGACCGTGCGCTGGGAGGCGGTCCTCATCTCCCTCATCGGCACGGCACTTGGCCTGGTCATCGGCGTGACGTTGAGCTACGTGATGATCCAGGCGCTCAAGAGCCAAGGCTTCAGCGTCTTCCAGGTGCCCTATGGGTCCATCGTCGTGATCGTCGTGGTCTTCGCCATCCTCGGCGTGCTCGCCAGCCTCCGGCCCTCGCGCCGCGCCGGCAAGCTCGACATCCTCCAGGCCATCGCCGCCGAGTAGTCGCCGGCCCCGGGCGCAGCCGCCACCGGGGCCTCAGCCAGCCGCGCCCGGGGGGCGCTCAGCCAGCTTTGCCCGGGGGCCCTCAGCCAGCTTTGCCCGGGGGCCCTCAGCCAGCTTTGCCCGGGGGGCACCAAGACGGGTCGATGGGCCGCCGCGGGGCCAGCGCGCTCCCCGGCCCGTCGAGCACGCCGCGCACCGCCGCCCGGTACACGGCCACCACGAGGGTCGCCCCGCACACGGGGCACTGGAGGTGCTCGGGCCCACTCGCCCAGCCGGAGAAGTCGACCACGTCCACGAGGAGGGACGAACCGCACCGGGCGCAGCGCTCGGCCCTGGTGGTGTCGAGGCTCCCCCCGATCGGTGGGGATCGAAGCGCACCGTCGCCTCGCAGCGCTCGACGCGTAGGGAGGCGGCCGGGGCCCCACCGCGGAACACCGTGACTGGCCCGTCCTGGGAGACGACGAACACGATCGAGTTCGGGTCGTCGTAGGAGTAGCGCCGGGCGGAGGTGTGGCGCGTGCCGCCGACGGGGGCGATGAGCCTCGAGGCGGTGTCGCTCGAGCGCAGCCCGACGCCGAAACGGACGACCCGGCCCCGGGCGCCCACGATGATGGCCCGGTCCATCTGGGCGGCGGCTCCGAGTACGCCGGGGAAGTGCACGTCACGGTCCGCCCACAGATCCGGGGAGGGGATCGACGCCCGCAGGTCGAGCCCGGGGCGCCGACCGGGCTCGTCCTCGTCGAGCACCCACTCGAGCGTGGCCCCGATGCGGCCGGCGCTCAGCCAGTGCACGCAGAGCTCGAGCAGGCCGTCGAGCACGCCAGGGTCGGCCTTGGGCACGAGGCGGCGGATGGGGGGCGCATAATGCCCGGCCAGGGGCTTGAACGTCCAACGCGCCGAGTCCCAGGTGATGATGCCGTCGGGGGACACGGCGCGCACCCGGCCCGAGGCCGAGCGCTGCACGACGATGGCGCCCGAGCCGCGTTGGAGGTCGACGAGGGAGGACTCGAACTCGAGCGAGCGGTCGAAGAAGACGACGTGGGACGTGTCGGGGCCGTAGCGCAGCACGAAGGACGCCCGGCCGTCGGCCAGCCGTCGGCCGAGCTCGAATCCCTCGAGCGGGAGCTTCACCACCTCGGGGGCGGCCTTGGCCCCCGGCCACAGCTCGGCGCCCTCGTCGAGCACCAGCGCGCCGTAGCGAGGCAGGGAGCCCTCGTGGAGCTCGGGGTGGCGGGCGTGGTCGAGCTCCTCGAGCACGACCTCGCCGAGGCGGCCCTCGAGGGGCAGGGGCACTCCCTCGTCGATGAGCTCCTCGCGCAAGCGGCGCCGGCGGCATTGGCGCGTGGCGTTGGCGGCGCGCTCGCTGGCCGTCGGCGGGTGCGAAGCGGGGTTGTTCACAGCCTCACACCAGCTCGTGGTCGACGTAGCACCAGCGCCAGGTCTCGCCGGGCTCGACGGAGCGGGCGATGGGGTGCCCGGTGCTCGCGGCGTGGGCGGAGGCGTGCCGGTTCTTGGAGGAGTCACAGCACCCCACCTGCCCACACACCAGGCACATGCGCAGGTGCACCCAGGTGTCCCCGAGCGCGACACAGGCCTCGCAACGCCGGGAGTCGGGCACGACGTCCCTGATCTGGTCGAGGTGTGCGCACGCCACGGCGCCACCACCTTATTCGGCTCGTGACGCGGGCCGCCGTGTCGGTCTGCTAATTGTGACGGTACACGGGCACCGCCAGAAGGGGGACGTCACATGGGCGCCGAGCAGACTGTCGACGAGTTCATCGCCGCGTTCGGGCGTAAGGACCTCGAGGGCGCCATGGCCCTCGTGGCCGAGGACTGCCACTACGACAACGTGCCCATCGGGGACATGCGCGGCCACACCGCCATGCGCGAGTTCCTCGGGCCGATGTTCGGGAGCTCGGGCCCGCTCGAGTTCGAGGTGCACCGCCAGGCGTGCACCGGGGACGTCGTGTTCAACGAGCGCACCGACAAGTTCGTGATGAAGGGCAAGCAGATCGCCCTGCCCGTGACCGGCGTGTTCGAGGTGCACGACGGCCGCATCACGTTCTGGCGTGACTACTTCGACAACGGGATGTTCATGTCCCAGCTCAAGGCCTGAGCGACGGGCCCGGCCCGGGCTCAGTGCCAGCCGACCGGCGCTGAGCACGGGCCCCGGCACCTGGCGCAGCGCCCGGTGCTCCCGAGGCGGGTACCTGGCCGAAGGGCACGTCGGCGTCCACCCGGGGCTCGGGCGGCAGGCCCAGCACGCGCTCGGCCAGGTGGTTGCGCTGGATCTCGTCGGTGCCCCCGGCGATGGACATGGACGGGGTGTTGAGGGCGAAGTACTGGAACTGGCCCGAGGGGGCGTCCTCGCCGACGAGCATGCCGGCGGGGCCCTGCACGGCGAGGCCGAGGTCTCGCTGGCCCCGGGTCAGGTCCGAGACGGTGATCTTGCTGATGGCGCCCTCGGCCCCGGGTAGCGGGCTCGCCCCCCGCCCGGCCCGCACGCGCAGGTTCGTGTAGGTCATGAGCTGGCGGCGGGTGTGCAGGCGGGCCTGGGCCTGGCGCACGTGGGGGTCGGCGAGCCCGCCATAGCGGCCGACGAGGTCGCCGAGGAGCCT
>WHTX01000160.1 GCA_009377505.1 Acidimicrobiia bacterium | reverse complement strand
GAGCGGCGGCCCGCAGGGCTTGTAAAGCGTCGATGGCTGCGTCAAGGGAGACGACGTCGGGGTGGGCGCGCCGGTTGAGGGCTTCGTCGATGACGCGGTGGAGGAGCGCAGAGGTCGTCTCCCGGCTCTCCTCGGCTCAGTCCCGTAGTGCGTCGTGCACCTCGCCGGGTAGGCGGACCGACAGGTGCTTCTCGCCCCGGGCGGCGGAGGCGTCGATCTGGTCCGCTGCCGCCCTGCCCCGGGCGATGACCTCTGCGTCGCTGACGGCCAACTCCTTGTCGGCGCTAGCGTCTGGCGGGCATGGCGAACGCCCTCGTCAGTGACCCACCTTGCGCCAAGGTCTACCGGCGCCACGCCGGTGCTTGGGGCTGCGGCCGACCGGCGCCGGGGACCAGTTGCCGGTTGGGCTTCATGAACTGGGCGCGGTGACGGCGGTTTCGCCGCAGCGGCGGCTGGACATCCTCGACGCGTTGCGGCGGGGCACGGTGCCGGGTCAGGGGCTCGACGTGCTTGCGGTCGGCTTGGACCGGTTCGTGGCGACGTTCGATGAGGAGTTGGACCGGGCGGCGTCGGGTGCTGGGGTGTTCAAGGCGGTGCGGGGGGAGTACGGGGCGGGTAAGACGTTCTTGACCCGTTGGCTGGCGGAGCGGGCCAAGGGTCGGGGTCTGGCGGCGGCGGAGGTGCAGATCTCGGAGACCGACACGCCGCCGCACCGCTACCAGACGATCTACCGGCGCCTGGTCGAGCAGCTGTCGACGGCGTCGGTGCGGGGCGGGGCGCTGCGCACGATCGTGGACAGCTGGTTCTTCACCCTTGAGGAGGACGTGCTCGCCGAGGGCGGGGTGGACGAGCAGGACACGGTGGAGCTGACGCGCCGCACCGGGTTGTTGATGGAGCGCCGGTTGGGGGAGGTCACCCGGCGGGCGCCGGCGTTCTCGGCGGTGCTGCGCGCCTACCTCGAGGCGACGACCATGGGGGACCGGGCCACGGCGGACGGGCAGTTGGCCTGGCTCGGCGGCCAGCCCCATGTGGCGGCGTCGGTGAAGCGGGCAGCGGGGATCAAGGGCGACTTGGACCACGACGCCGCCTTGTCGTTCCTGGCGGGGCTGTTGGCGGTGCTGCGTGACGCCGGCTACCCGGGGCTGCTGGTGGTCCTCGACGAGGTCGAGACGATGCAGCGCATGCGCAGCGACACCCGCGACAAGGGCCTCGAAGCGCTCCGCAAGCTCGTCGACGACGTGTACGAGGGCCGCTTCCCGGGCTTGTACCTGCTGATCACGGGCACCCCGGCGTTCTTCGACGGGCCCCAGGGCGTGCAGCGCCTCGCCCCGCTCGCCCAGCGGCTCCACACCGATTTCGCCACCGAGGCCCGCTTCGACAACCCCCGCGCCGTGCAGGTCCGCCTGCCCGGGTTCACCATCGACTCCCTCGTCGAGGTCGGCACGCGGGTGCGAGGCCTGTTCGCCGAGGGCGCGGCGGACCCGGCGCGCATCCGGACGGTGTGCGACGACGACTACTTGGCACTGCTGGCGGTGGCGGTCACCGGCGAGCTGGGCGCCAAGGTCGGCATCGCCCCCCGTCTGTACATCAAGAAGTTGGTCGGCGACGTGCTCGACCGGGTCGACCTGCTGCCCGAGTTCGACCCCCGCCAGCACTACAAGCTCACGGTGGTCGACACCGAGCTCACCGACGTCGAGCGCAACGCCCGCGCTGCTGTCGGCCCGGACGACATCGAGCTCGACCTCTGACCGTGGCCGGCCTCGCCCCGTGACCGAGTTCGACCGGCTGCACCCCTCGGTGCAGCACCATGTGGTCAACTCGCTGGCCTGGCCGGGGCTGAGGCCGTTGCAGGAGGCCGCCATCGGGCCGGTCCTCGCCGGTGAGCACACGTTGCTGTTGGCGCCGACAGCGGGCGGCAAGACCGAAGCGGCGACCTTCCCGGTGCTCAGCCGGATGGCGACCGAGGGCTGGCGGCCCCTCAGCGTGCTGTACCTGGCGCCGCTGCGGGCGCTGCTCAACAACCTGCTGCCCCGCCTCGAGCGCTACGCGGCGTACACCGGGCACCGGGTCGGCCTGTGGCACGGCGACGTCGGGGACCGGGCGCGCAGCCGCATCGCCACGGACCCGCCTGACCTGCTGCTCACCACGCCCGAGTCCCTCGAAGCGATGCTCATCTCCCGCCGGGTCAACGAGCGCTGGCTGTTCCCCAACCTGCGCACCGTCGTCATCGACGAGGTGCACTCCTTCGCCGCCGCGGACCGGGGCTGGCACCTACTGGCCGTACTGGAACGACTCGGCCGGCTGGCGGGGCGGGAACTGCAGCGGATCGGGCTGTCGGCCACGGTCGGCAACCCCGATCAGCTGTTGGCCTGGCTGACCAGCACCTGTGAACGGCCCAGCCGGGTCGTGAACCCCTACGCCGAGGCTGTCGCCGAGCCGGACGTGACCCTCGACCACGTTGGCAGCCTCGACAACGCGGCCACGGTCATCAGCCGCCTGCACCGGGGCGAGAAGCGCCTCGTGTTCGTCGACTCGCGCCGCCGGGTCGAGGAGCTGTCCGTCGCCCTGCGCGCCCGGGACGTGGCCACCTTCGTGTCCCACGGCTCCCTCGGCCGGGACGAGCGCAACTTGGCCGAACAGGCCTTCGCCGAGGCCAGCGACTGCGTCATCGTGGCCACCAGCACCCTCGAGCTGGGCATCGACGTTGGGGACCTCGACCGGGTCATCCAGGTCGACGCCCCCTCCACGGTGGCCGCGTTCCTCCAACGGGTCGGCCGGACCGGGCGACGGGCCGGTTCGAGCCGCAACGCCCTGTTGCTCACCACCGACCAGGACGCCCTGTTGCGCGCTGCGGGGCTGCTCCACCTGTTCACCCAGGGCTACATCGAGCCCGTGGCCGCCCCGCCGCTGCCGGTGCACCTCGTCGCCCAACAGCTCCTGGCCCTCACCCTGCAGGAGGGCGACCGGGGCCTGGCCTCGAGCTCCTGGACCGAGTGGCTGGGCGACCCGCCCGTGCTCGGCGCCCAAGCGATGGCGTACGCCCCGGGGCTGCTCGACCACTTCCTGGCCACGGGGATCCTCGCCCAGGACCAGGGCATGCTCGGCATGGGCCCCGAAGGTGAGCGCACCCTCGGCCGCCGCCACTTCCTCGAGCTCACCTCCGCCTTCGTCGCCGACCCCGTGCTGACCGTGCTGCAAGGCCGCACCGAGATCGGCCAGGTCCCCGACGTCGCGCTCGCCGCAGGCGCCAACCGGGCCGGCCCAACCACCCTGCTGCTCGCCGGCCGGGCCTGGGCCGTCAAGGCGGTGGACTGGAAACGCCGCCGGGTGCAGGTCGAACCGGGCGAAGGACGGGGCACGATCCGCTTCCGGGGCGGGCCCGTGCCCCTCAGCTACGAGCTGTGCCAGGCCATGGCCGCGGTCGCTGCTGGCACCGACCCCGACGTGACCCTCACCCGCCGGGCGGTCGCCGCGCTGGCCGACCTCCGAGCCGAGATCCCCGCCATCGCACCCGGGCGCACCCTGGCCCAGCACCGAGAGGACCGCACGACCTGGTGGACCTTCGCCGGGCTGCGGGCCAACCTCGAGCTCGCCGCCCGCCTCGGCCCCCTCCGCGACCAGGTCACCCGACGCGACAACCTCGCCATCTCCCTCAGCGCCGACGTCTCCGCCACCGACATCGCCGCCCAATGCCACCACCCCGCGAGCGCCGACACGCTCCTCGCCCTCGTCGGCGACGCCGCCGCCCCCCTCAAACTGCAAGCCATCCTCCCCCCCGGGCTCGCCGACGAAGTCCAACTCGCCCGCCTCCGCGACGAACCCAGCCTCCTCAACGTGCTCGCGCCAGACGCCAGCTGAGAGCGACACGGCTCCGTGGTCACGGTCCACGCGACGAGGCGCCCTCCAGCCCTCGGCGAGCCCTGGACGGGCTCGCCGTCGGCCCATCGCCTCCGGCCCCTTCTGCGGAGACGCTCCTGCCATCCCATGCGAACTCAGATCTGACCGTGGATTGCTCGGCCGAGATGCTCGGCGGCCTTCCGGTCAGCGGATTGGCGGCCCTTGGCGTAGTGCTTGGCGAGGACCTGTGGGCCGTGGCCTTGGCGTTGGGCGACCATGCTGATGCTGAAGCCGGCGTCGAGCAGCTCGCTCGAGGTGAACTTGCGCAGCGCGACGACTGACCCGTCGAAGTCGAGATGGTCGCCACGGACGCCGGCCAGCTCCCTCCGCTCGGCCGAGGCAACAGCCAGCGATGCCCACCGCTCGCTCCTCCCCAGGAGGGCGCCGATCCCCCGGTAGGACAGGCCGCCCGTCGGCTGGGGCCCGGTCCGGCCCGGCACCCGGGGTGCGGCTGGCTCGCGGAACAGGCGCAGCGCTTCATCCTCCCGTGAGATGGTCGCGGCGGACTTCTCGTCGATCCCGAGGTGCTCCTTGAGGACGGCGACTCGTTTGGTGACGAAGTCGGGAGGCATGGGCCGGGACCCGTCGAGGGCGAGGCTGAACACGAACGGGTCCGCGACCAGCGGCGTGTCCGCCGCCGCGGCCAGCTGGTCCTGTTGCTCACAGACTCGAGCGAGCATGTCCATCGTCTCGCCGTCGACGTGGAAGCTCCGCTCCTTGCGGGACTTGGTGCTCTTGACGCGCTGGCCGTCGATGGCCGAGTCCACGGTCAGGCGGAGGTCCTCCCAACGGATCCGGGACCGGCGCAGTCCCACGAGCTCGCCTCGGCGCATGCCGGTGGCGGCGCCGAGGACGAGCACAGGCGCGACGTCAGGGATGGTGGTGACGGCCTCCCGGAGCAGGAGGCAGAGCTCCTCGACCTCGGGCGGTGTGCGCTCGGTGGCGACGTGCGTGCTCGTCGGCAGCTCGAAGCTGGCCATGGGGTTCACGCGGGTGAGGCCACGGTGCGAAGCCCACCTGAAGAAGGGCGCGTAGAGGCTCTTGGCTTGGTTGAGGCGGGACCGGCTGAGCCCCGCGGAGCGCATCTGCCCGAAGGCACGGTCGAGCGATGCCCGGTCGACCTCTCGGACGAGGCGCCGCCCGATCATGGGCGAGAACCACTTGCGGTGCAGCGCCCGGTAGTCCCGGATCGTCTTGTCCTCCCGACCCTTCTCGTCGCCCAGGTGTTCCGTCAGGAACCGCTCGACCGCGTCGTCCATGGACACCCGGGTTTCTCGCTTGGGGGCGACCACAGGCATGCAGGCCACCTCGGCGACGAAACGGGCGAGCTCCGCGGCGGCCTCGATGCCGTTGCGGGCTCCGACGGTCCGGTGGACGCGCTGGGTCTCGCCGTTCTCATCAGCGGGTGTCCGCGCCGTCAGCTTCCACACCCCCGGGCGGACCTGCTGGAGCGAGCCGCCACCACGGCGGCCACGCCCGCGGCCGGACGTTGCTTGCGTCGGAAGGTTGCGCTCGGGGGGATCGCGACGGAGGTGCTCGACGCGGACACAGGCCGGCTCGTCAGGACAGGCGAGCACTTTGACGGACGGGGGGAGCGGGCCTCGGGCGAGTTCCCAGGCGACTCGTTGGGCCGTGACGTTGCGGCCGTGGACCTTCAGGCGTCCTGTCCCGCGGCTGGCGTTGGTGGCGCCCGTCCACAGGTGGTGCACACCGGAGCGGTCGACCAGCCTTTCGAACCGCAGAGCGACGACGTCGTCGATCATCGTCGTCCTTCCCTCGGGAGGGCCCGGCCACGGGGGCAGAGCCGGTGGAGAAGGACGACACAGACGCAGTGCGGCGCCGTCGACCGCGGCGGCCAACATACTCGGCGGCAGCGCACGGGAGGGACCCTCGGAGGTGCATCGCGGTCCATCGCGGCGGTGCATCGGCACCTGCAGGTGCTTACCGCCGGTGCGATGCACCTCTCCAAGAGGCGGTGTCTTGCGGCATAAACCCTTGCTGACCTGGGTTTCTGCCCAGTGCGCCCCCTGGGATTCGAACCCAGAACCTGCGGATTAAGAGTCCGTTGCTCTGCCGTTGAGCTAGAGGCGCCTGGTGGCGAGGCAGCATAGCCCTACGGGGGCCCGCCGTCGCGTTGCGTTGGGGTGACCGAGGGGACTCGAACCCCCGACTTCCAGGATCACAACCTGGCGCTCTAACCAGCTGAGCTACGGCCACCATGATGGGAGCCTCTACCATAGGGCGCTCGGGAGTCGGGGCGAAAGCGGGCAGCCGCGCTCGTCCGCGGCCTGCCGGCGCACGCCCTCGTAGCTCAGCTGGATAGAGCAGCGGACTTCTAATCCGCCGGTCGCACGTTCGAGTCGTGCCGGGGGCGCCCAGCTCACAGGCGGCTCGGCGTCGCATCGGGCCCGGTCGCAGGGATGCGGGACCGGTGGTCAGCCCTTGGGCACCCAGGTGCCACAGCCGGAGGCGCTGAAGCCGACATCGGTGGGCAGGATGTCGACGACCACGCTGCCCTCGACCTCAGCCTCGGCGATGGCGCTCCCGGCCGTGGCGTAGCCGGCGCCCGTGCCCGTGAGGTCGGCGAGACGTTGCCACGAGCACGTCCTCGCGCCGGTCGACTCGTAGCGCCCCGGGCTGATCTGGTCGTTCACCATCCAGGTGCCGTCCCCGAAGGTGACCAGCCGGGTGGGGGGCGGGGTGTATCGCACGAACGCGCCGCACCCCTCGGACTCGAAGGCGACGTCCGAGGGCAGGATGTCGACGACCACCTGGCCACTGCTGCCGTTGGACCGGCCGAGGAAGGACGCGTAGCTGCCGGTGAGATCGGCCAGCCGCGACCACGAGCAGCCCGCCCCCGACGGGGAGAGATAGCGGCCGGGGGCGATCTCATGGTTCACCAACTTCACGCCGGCGCTGAAGCTGGGCAGCGGTGGCAGGGTGGCGGGCGGCGCGATGGCCACAGCCACGGTCGTGGTCGGTGCGGCCGTCGTCGGGGTGTGTCGTCGTCGCGGCCGTTGTCGCTACCGAGCTCGTCGTCGGGCGGGCCGCGGTGCTCGCCGTCCTCGGGCCGGAGACCGCGACCTCCTCGACCTCGTCGGCAGCCTTGGCCAGGAGGGCAAGGGCCATGAGCAGCACGATCACGACCGACCCGACCCCGACCGGCCACCACCGCCGGGCGCGGCGGGCAGCGCGAGGGCCCACCTGCCCCGGGCCGCCCACCCGCGCCGCGCTCACCTCGGCACGCCTGTCGTCGCGGCCACGATTCGTCGCACAGTCGGCACCTGCACTCCGCCGAGCACCGGGCCGCCGTCGCCCGCCACGAACGCCGATCGCAGCATGCCACGGTCAGCTTCGCGGTGAGGGCTCTTCCGCCGCCTCGCGGCCGCCGGCCGCCGCTCGGCCTCAGGCCCGCAGCTCGTCGAGGGCGACCTCGTACTCCCGGATCTCCATGGCCTGGTTGCGGGCCGTGACGGCCGCGAACTCGCGCACCTTGCCCACCGTCGCGTCCTCGGCGGCGGCCTCGGCCATGTGCACCGCCCCGCGGTGGTGGTCGATCATCAGCTCGAGGAACAGCTGGGAGCGGGCTTCCTCGGGCCCCTCGACGAGCCGGTCGAGGTTCTCCTGGGACTGCATGCCGGCCATGGTCGCCACCGGTCCGGCGTGGCCCATCCAGGCCATGGCGTCGGTGCGCTCGGGGTCGCCGAGGGAGTAACCCCAATCGTCGAGCCAGGCGTACATGCGGCCGAGCTCCCAGCGCTGGGTGAGGATGACCTCGGTGGCGAAGCGGTCCACGGCACGCTCAACGCCGTTGTAGAGGGCGATGACGGCCATCTCGTTCGCCTGGTCGTGGTGGTCGACCATGTCCCGCAGGAACCCCACGTCCACGCCGTCCTCGGACGGGGCCCGGTCGCGGCGCAGCCAGAGGCCGAAGAGCGTGCCCAACAGCAGGCAGCAGGCCACTCCGACGGCCAGCCAGCGCTTGGCTCCGGGACCCGGGGATCGGTCGTGGAGGGTGGTGCTCATCCGTCGCAGCCTCGTCCGCAAAGCGGTGTCTGGTCCCCGGGGCCGGTCGAGCCTACCGAGCGTCCCCGCGGGCCGTGGGAGACTGCGCGCCAGCGAGGAAAGGGGCTGGAAAGATGAAGGTCGAGGGCAAGGTCTGCGTCGTCACCGGCGGCGCGTCGGGCATCGGCAAGGCCCTGTGCGAGCGGCTCGCCGCCGAAGGGGCCGCGGGCATCGTCGTGGTCGACCGCAACACCGAGGGGGCCAACGCCGTGGCCGAGGCGGTCGGCGGGATGGCGGCCGGCTGCGACCTCGGTGTCGAGGCCGAGGTCAACGCCATGGTGGCAGCGGCGAACGAGCGCTACGGGCGCATCGACGTGCTGTGCAACAACGCCGGCATCGCCAACGACGAGGACTTCCTCGAAGGCACCGTCGGGCCGTGGGCCGCGCAATGGGCGGTGAACGTGATGTCCCACGTGTACGCCGTACGGGCCGTCCTGCCCCAGATGCTCGAGCGGGGCGAGGGCGCCCTCCAGCACACGGCGTCCATGGCCGGCATCCTCACCAGCCACGGGGCTGCCGCCTACGCGGCGACCAAGCACGCCGTGGTCGGCCTGGCCGAGTGGCTGTCGATCACCTACGGGCACCGGGGCGTCAAGGTGTTCCTGCTCGCCCCGCTCGGGGTCGACACGCCCATGCTCGACACCTCCTCGCAGTTCGCCCGCCAGGCTGCGGGCCCTATCCGCAAGCCCGAAGAGGTGGCGGGCCAGGTCGTGGAGGCCTTCGGGGCCGAGCGCTTCCTCGTGCTCACCGACCAGGTGGCCGCCGAGTGGATGCGGCGCAAGTCCGAGGACCTCGACCGCTGGCTCGAAGGGATGCGGCGCCTCCAGGACAAGCTCGAGCCCACCGGGAGCTGGGCGTCGACCGGTCGCCAGCCGTGATGTTTCATGAGACTCGTGGCCGAGCCATCTGAGCTGGCCAGACATGAGTATGCGTTCAGCGGGCGCCGAGTGGGCTGACCATGCGGAACGAGCCCGAATGAAACATTGCGGCCAGTGACGGATCGCCGGGTGGGAGGGTCCCTCCCGGCGAGCCGCCCGTCGATCAGTCCGCTTCGGTGATGCTCACCGACTGGATGACGACCTCGGTCTTCGGCCGGTCGCCGGGGCCCGTGTCCACGCTCTGGAGGGCCTCGACGACATCGAGACCGGTCACGACCTGGCCGAACAGGGAGTACTGCGGCGGAAGCCCGACCCCGGACGAGCCGGACACGATGAAGAACTGGCTGCCGTTCGTGTTGGGGCCGGCGTTGGCCATGGCCAACGAGCCGATCTGGTACCGGCCCGGCTTGGGCAGCTCGTCGGCGAACTTGTAGCCCGGGCCGCCGGTGCCTGTGCCCTTGGGGTCACCCCCCTGGGCCATGAAGCCCTTGATGATGCGGTGGAAGATGACGCCGTCGTAGTAGTGGTACCGGGCGAGGAAGACGAAGTTGTTGACCGTCGTCGGGGCGTTCACGGCGTCGAGGGCGATCACCATGGTGCCGACCGAGGTCACCAGCTCGGCCGTGTAGCGCTTCGCCGGGTCGATGACCATGGGCGGCGCCTCGGGGAACTCCGTGCGGCGCGCGCTCGAACCGTCAGCGGCGGGCGGGTCGATGGCCATGGGCTGGCCTTTCTGCTGGGGGACAGGCCCCGGCGACGCTACCCGCGGCGGCTGCGAGGATGGCGAACGGCGGGCTCGGGGACTGGACGGGCCGAGCCAAGGCGAGTCAGGCCAGGGCGGCCAGGGCCTTCTCCCGCTCGGCGGCGTCGAGGCCGTGGGGGTAGAGGCACACGACGTCGACGCCGGCCTCGGCGTAGCGGGACAGCTGTTCGCGCGCCCGGCCCGGGTCGTCCCACCGCAGGCACGTCCCCGCCGCCACGGCTTCGGGAGCGGCGAGCCCCTGGCCGAGGAAGTGCTGGCGGTAGTTGCGCATCTGGTCGTAGGCGACCGCGTCGGCCAAGAGGGCCTCGGGCCGGGCCAACCGGACGTAGAGCACGACCAGGGGCGATCGACCGGCGTCCTGGGCGGCGGCACGGGCTGCGGCCACGCTCGCGGCCGCGTGCTCGGGGGTCAGCCAGTTGAGGACCACCCCGTCGGCCTCCCGGCACCCCAGCGCCACCATCTTGGGCCCGAGCGCCCCGACGAGCACGGGGAAGCCCCAACCATTGACCGTGGGCCGCTCGGCCAGCTGGCGGAGCGCGGCGCGTGTGTAGCCGAGGGGTGAATTGGGGAAGGAAGCGCCGAGCTTGGTGGTTGCTTCCCGATGCGAGGCGCCGACACCGAGCACGAACCGGCCCCCGGAGAGCTCGTGGAGGGTGGCCGCCGTGGCGGCGGGGTGAGGCAGGGACCAGAATGGCAGCGCAGCCACGCCCACACCGGCCCGTAGCGAGGTCGTGGCACCGAAGCTCGCCGCCAGGCTGACCCATGGGCTACGCCCGCTGAGACGCCCGTCTGCTTGAAGTTGGGTCGCTTCGGGCAAGAACAGATGTGAAAACGCGTTGTCCTCAGCGAAACGGCTCAGCCGTTCGACCTCGTCCGTGGGACAATCTCTCACGCAGATCCCCAGCTGCATCCCCGCATTCGAGCACAATCAGGGTCCCCCGCCCCCAGGCGCCTCCCTCCAACGCCTCCAACACGCCCCTCACCTGCGATCTTCGCCTGGCTTTAGGGAACATCGTGTAGGAGAACAGCGTTGTGAGGGTGCCAGCACGTAACGACAGGTAGTGCATGTGAGCAGGAAGCGAACCACAGACGCCCCCACCGAGGACCTCGTTCGGGTGTACCTCGACGAGATCGGCCGATACGAGCTGCTCGACCGCGCCGGTGAGGCGCGCCTGGCCCAGCTCATCGAGGCCGGGCGGTCCGCCTTGGCCGAGCTCGAAGGCCCCGGCGCAAGCGTCGACCCCCTCCGGCGCCGCGAGCTCAAGAGGACGGTGCGAGAAGGTGAGGACGCCCAGCGGACCTTCGTCACCTCCAACCTCCGCCTCGTCGTCTCCATCGCCAAGAGCTACCAGGCCACCGGCCTGCCGCTGCTCGACCTGGTCCAGGAGGGGAACCTCGGCCTCATCCACGCCGTCGAGAAGTTCGACTGGCGCAAGGGCTTCAAGTTCTCCACCTACGCCACCTGGTGGATCCGCCAGGCGATCCAGCGTGGCGTCGCCAACTCGAGCCGGGTGATCCGCTTGCCGGGCCAGGCCGGCGACACGGTCTTCCGGCTGAACCGGGCCCGAGTTGG
>WHTX01000159.1 GCA_009377505.1 Acidimicrobiia bacterium | reverse complement strand
GGCTCAAACTAACGACGGGCTCCGAAGCGCCATAGACGTTCGACCTCTGCCCGGGCCAGCCCACCGATTCTCATCCCACGAGGGCGGCCCCGCCAGGGCCATGGGAACTAAACTAACGGCGGTCGGATTTGCTCATTGCGTCCGTACGCTCAGCTGGGATGGACGACGCGCTGCTCGAAGTAATCCTCGAACGCACCGTCCGGTCGCCGCTGCCCACGCCGGCGGCCCGTGACCTACTCCTCGCCGCCTGCGCCGGCGACGATCACCTCGACGCCACCCTCGCCGGCAGCCCGCCGCCCGCCCCGGCGGGCACATCGCCGAGTACCAGCGAGCCCTCACGGCCGATCGGCGCCTACCTCGCGGGCATCACCGTGCGCGGCTTCCGGGGCGTCGGGCCGGAGCGGGCCCTGAACCTCCACCCCGGCCCCGGGCTCACCGTCGTCGTCGGGCGCAACGGCTCCGGCAAGTCGTCCTTCGCCGAGGGCCTCGAGGTCCTCCTCACCGGCAGCACCCACCGCTTCGACAGCACGACCGTCTTCCGCGACGGCTGGCGCAACCGGCACGAGCCCACCAGCACGTCCGTCGCCGCCGACCTCCACGTCGAAGGCCACCCGGGCGTCACCCACCTCGAGCGGCGCTGGGCAGACGACGCCAGCCTGGACGACGGCCAGCTCTCGGTCGAGCTGCCCAGCAGCGAGTGCCACGACGGCCTCGATGCCCTGGGCTGGGCCGAGCACCTCGTCACCCACAAGCCCTTCCTCGCCCACGGCGAGCTCGGCGCCATGTTCGGCCGGCCCTCCGAGCTGCACGACCGGGTCGCCGCCGTGCTCGGCCTCGGGGAGCTCGTCGCCACCCAGCAGCGCCTCGCCGAGCGGCGCAAGGTCCTGGAGCGCCAAGCCAAGGAGACCGCCGACGAGCGCAAGGCGCTCCTCACCGACCTGGGCGAGCTCGCCGACCCCCGGGCCGCCGACGCCGCCGCGCTCCTCGCCGCCAAGGCACCCGACTTCGATGCCCTCCAGGACCTGGCCGTCGGCACCTCGCCCGTCGCGGCCGGTGGCCTCGCCGTGCTCCGCCGGCTCAGCACCCTCACCTGCCCCACCACCGACGAGGTCGAGGCCGCAGCCACCGAGCTCGACACCGCGGCCGACGAGCTCGACGCCCTCACCGGCTCGGCCGCCGGCGAGGCCCGAGCCCTGGCCGACCTGCTCGACGCCGCCCTCCGCCACCACGACGACCACCCCGACGAGCGGGAGTGCCCCGTCTGCGGACGGTCGGAAGCACTCACCACGGCATGGGCCGACGAAGCCCGGGCGACGGTCGCCGACCTACGAGAGCGAGCGACGGCCGCTGACCAGGCCGACCGGCGGGCTCGCCTCGCTACCGGGTCGGCCCGCCAGCTCGCCGCCCGCCCGGCGCTCGACGAGGACAGCGCCGCGGAGCTGGGCATCGACGTCAGCGCCCTCGTCGCCGCCTGGGACGACCTCTCCCTCCCCGTCACGCTCGACGACGCCGCCGCCCTCCGTGCCGCCGCCGAGCGCCTGCGCCGGGCCGTGCCCGCGGTGATCGCCACAACCGAACAGGTGCGGGCAGCGGCGGCCGCCGAGCTGCAGGCCCGGGAGGACCGCTGGTCGCCAATCGCCGAACGGCTCGCTCGCTGGCTCGACGACGGTCGAGCCGCCGGCCTGGCCGAGCCCCAGGTGAAGGCGCTCAAGGCGGCCGAGAGGTGGCTCAAGGAGGCTCACGACGACATCCGCAACGAACGGCTCCGGCCTCTTGGCGAGCAGGCCCAGGCCATCTGGGCCCGCCTCCGCCACGAGAGCAACGTCGACCTCGGCGCAATCCGCCTCGCCGGCAGTGCGACCCGGCGCACGCTCGACATCGGCGGCAGCGTCGACGGCGCCCCGGGCCAGGCACTGGGGGTGATGAGCCAGGGCGAGGTCAACGCGCTCGCCCTCAGCCTCTTCCTACCTCGCGCCACGCTGCCCGAGAGCCCGTTCGGCTTCGTCATCATCGACGACCCGGTCCAGGCCATGGACCCCTCCAAGGTCGACGGGCTCGCCCTGGCCCTGGCCGAGGTGGCCGAGGGTCGCCAGGTGGTGGTCTTCAGCCACGACGACCGCCTCCCCGCCGCCGTTCGCCGCCTCCTGCTCCCGGCCCGGATCGTGCAGGTGCAACGGCGGGCGAAGTCGCTCGTCGAGATCGTCCCCGGCGCCGACCCGGCGGGCCTCGCGCTGCGCGACGCCAAGAAGGTCGCCGGGGATCGCCACACACCCCCGGAGGTGAAGCAGCGGGTCGTACCCGGGCGCTGCCGCCTCGGCGTGGAAGCGGCGCTGACCGCCATCGCCCAACGACGGATGCTCCGAGGCGGCACGCCGCACCGGCGCGTCGACGAGGAGCTGGCGGAGGCGACGCGGATGTGGACGAAGGCGGAGCTGGCCATGTTCGGCGACACGGGCGACGAGGACCGAGCAAAGGACGAGCTCCGCCGCCTGGGGCCCGGCCACACCACCACGTTCCGCCAGCTCAACGAAGGAGCACACGGGGTCCTCACCGGCGACCCCCGCGGTTTGGTGACGTCGGCCCGGGCGCTCGTCGACGCCCTCGAGGCGGCGTACCCATGACCGCGCCCGACGCTCCCGAGCGCACCCTGGCAGCGGCCCGCATCGTGCTCGACCGCAAAGAGGCGTTCGGCAACGCCAGCTGGCACCGGTCCTCGGCACTGCTCGCCCGCCAGGCGCTCGAAGCCGGTATCGATCGGTTCTGGCAGGCACAGAGCCTGGAGATGCGAGGCGTCCCCCGCAAGCGCCAGTTGATCTGCCTCCCCTGGTACCTCGAGGACGCCGCCGCGGCCCGCCAGGTGCACGAGACCTGGGCCGGCCTGTCGAATGCCTGCCACCACCACGCCTACGACCTCGCCCCGACCGCCGTGGAGCTGCGGGCGTGGTTCAACGACGTGGCCAAGGCGCTCCGGCTGCTCGACCAGAGCAGGGCGGCCGAGGCCCGACCCCGCCGGGAGGGTGCGGCGTGACGGCCGGCCTGCTCCTCCCCCGCCTCACCGAGGCCGATCCTGATGTGGTCGCCGAGGGCAGCATCGACCCGCTCGGCCTGGCTGGCATCGCCGACGCGCTGGTCGACCTCATCGCTCCCGGCGTCACCGCCCGCATGACCCGGCCCCGGTTGATCACCGCCATCGCCGTCAGCGCCGTGGTCGCCGCCGACTTCCCCGACCGCGTCGCCGCCGACCGCGTCGGCCCACCCTGGCTGGTGGTCGAGTGGCACATCGTCGAAGCCTTGGTCGGCGTCAAGGGACTCCCTCCCACCGCGCTGCGCGGCGTCGGAGGTTCCGCCAAGACGGCGGCCGCCCTCCAGCGCGGCGGGCACCTCGACGCTCGCAGCTACCTCATGACCCCCAAGGTCTTCGGCTTCCACGGCGTCTTCAAGCGCCTCGCCGTCAACCTCGGTGTCATCGACGACACCCTCGCCCTCACGGAGCGCGGCTACGAGCTGGTGCGCATCTGGGAACACGAGCAGGGACTGGAGGGCTTCGTCGACGACCTGCCCGGCTCACCAGGCGCCAACCTCCGTCGCGCACTTCGTCGTGCCGTCGACCACGCGCTCGCAGCCGGGACGGCCCAGGCGCTCGGGTCCGCCGGCGCCACGGTCGCCAAGGCGCTGCGACCTGACGCCGCCGGCCGCGCCGAACGCGACCTGCTCTGGCGTTGGCTCGACCCGGCCGAGCCCCTCCGGCGAGAGGTGCTCCTGGCACTCACCGCCGAGGAGCCAGCAGCGCAGTCAGAAGCAGTCACCCTGCGGGCCAAGGCTGCCGGCGCCAGCAGCAGACTACGCGCCCGGCTCGACGCCATCGACGCCTACCAGGCGCTGAGCTCCACCCTGACGCGGGCGTTCGACGCCCTCCGGGTCGTCTCCCGTCAGCACGGCTTGGTCACGATCGACCTCGACACGGCAGCGGAGCTCGCCGAGGTCGCCGCCGCCCACCGCCTCCCCGACCTCTACGCCTCCGCCGACAAGAGGATCGCCGAAGTCGACCCGGGCGAGCTGGGCACCCGGCTCGATCTCGGGCTCGGAGGCTTCGCCCGACGAATGCCACCGCGAGACCTCGCCGTCGAGCTGCTCGACCACCACGACCGGGTCCAGGCCGCCAAGCCGCCAGGCGGTAAGCGGCCCTGGTTCGAGCGCGTGCCCACCGGCTTCACCGTCCGGCCCATCTACGGCCTCGTGGACCCTGCCAGCTACGTCCACCCGACCCGCGTCACGGCGTTGCGCACCTTCTGCGAGGACCTCCGGTGACCGCCAAGCTGCTCGAGCTCTGGCAACCGCCCGAAGGCGCCGGAGCCGCCGTCGGGCTCGTCGCCACCTCGTTCACCTTCGACGCCGAGTTCTTCGAATCGGCCTGCCTGTCCCGCTTCCTCGGCCTCGACGCCCGGCGAGGAGAGAGCGACAGGCTCGTCGCCGTCATCGAGGAGGAGGAACGGCTGGCCGAGGTGCGAGCGTCGGTGGTCGTCGACCGCAGCGAACGGCCCAGCGGTCGCAGCCTGCGTTGGGACCTGCTCACCGTGGCAGCACCCGGCGGGCTCCAGCACGCCAAGACCACCCTGGCCGTGTGGGAGCGGCTCGTCCGCATCATCGTCAGCTCCGCCAACCTCACCCCCGCCGGCTACCGCTCCCAGGTCGAGACGATGATGGCCTTCGACCTGGCCCCTGGCGCCTCCGTGCCGCTGCCCTTCGCCGAGGAGCTGCTGGACGCGCTGGTGGAGATCGTCGAGGCTGCCCCGGGTGACCGCGGCCGTCCCGGCCCCAAGGCGCGCGCCCTGGCCACCCTGGCCGACGCCCGGCAGCGCGCCCGAGGGCTCGGGCTGCCGATGAGCTGGCCACGGCGGGGCCTCCGGGCCGCCGCCGCCCCCGCACAGCCGGGAACGTCGCCCCTCGACCAGCTCGGCGACGTCTGGTCGGGCATCCAGCCTCGACGTGCCCGCGTCCTGTCGCCGTTCTGGGACACCGCCGACGGACGAGGCGCGGCCGCCGCCGCCCTCGCCCGACGGCTGGCGCAACGAGGCGACGCCGCCATCCGCTTCGCGGTCTCCGCCGATCACACCACCGCCGGCCTCGTCGTCCGCGCACCCGGGACCCTGACGGCATCGGTCCCCAAGCGGGTCGACTGCTCCTTCGAGACCTTCATGGCGCCCGGCACCGAGCCCCGCCGCCTCCATGCCAAGGTGATCGTGCTCGAGAGCGACGAGTGGGTGGCCGCGCTGGTGGGGTCCTCGAACTTCACCGAGGCCGGGCTCGGCTTGTCGGAGCACTTCGGCCACCTCGAGCTGAACGTCTGGCTCGGCGCACCCGCCGGCTCACCCGAAGGGACGGCGCTCACGGCCCTCGTCCCCGCCGGCGAGCCCATCGAGCCCCAGGATGCGCAGTGGGCGCCCGCCGTCGAGGACGACGTGCCCGTCGGCGCCGTGCTCCCCGCTGCGTTCGAGGACTGCCTCCTCGACCCGGCTGCCAGGACCATGACCCTGTCACTCGACGCCTCGAGCCTGCCGCCCCGCTGGCACATCTCCTTGCCCGGGGCGGGCGTGCTCACGGACGACGAGCGGTGGCGAGCCGCCGGGTCGCCGCGTGAGCTGACATTCGACGTCGCCATCGACCACCCACCGTTCTGGGTCGACGTGACGTGGGACGACGACGCTGGCCCATGCCGGGCGCCGTGGGCGGTGAACGTCACCGACCCATCCGCGCTCCCGCCGCCGAGCGAGCTGCGCGACCTGCCCGTCGACGCACTGCTGGCCGCCTTGGCGTCGACGCGCCCGATCCACGAAGCGCTCCGCGACGCCCTCGCGGCCGAGGAGCGCAAGGCCAACGACGCGCAACTCAACGAGCTCGATCCGTTGAAGCGCCACACCACCGATGGCCTGTTCCGCCGGACCCGCCGGCTGTCGGGCGCGCTCAGCGGGCTGCGTGCCAGGCTCGAACGCCCGGTGGGCAACCCGGAGGCGCTGCGGTGGCGCCTCCACGGGCCATTCGGGCCGGTATCGGTGGCCGACCTGCTCCTCGCGGAAGCCGAGGCCGGGGGCCGGCTGCCCGGTGAGGCCGCCTTCGCCGTCGCCGAAGTGGCCCTCACTGTCGCCCGCAGCGACTGGGGGAGGGCGGCGACACCGGCTGTCCCGGTCGAGCTGCTGCGAAGCGAAGCGGCGGCTGTGGTCGACGAGCTGGCCACGAGGTGCGCGGAGACGACACTCGCCGACGAGCTCGCCGCCTACGTCGAGGCCGCCTTCGGGGAGGCCCACCGATGACGTGGGAGCTCTCGCCTCGGGTCGACCTCGCCACGGGCCGGATCAGCAGCCACGACGCCGCTCGCCAAGCGCGCACCGCGGCCGAGATCCTGCGGCGCCTGGAAGGGCAGCCGGGTCTCGTCCTCGCTGACGAGGTCGGCATGGGAAAGACGTACGTGGCCCTGGCCGTGGCGGCGTCGGTGGTCGAGGCCACCGGGTTCGAACGCCAGGTCGTGGTGATGGTCCCACCCGGCGTGCAGCGGAAGTGGCCCCAGGAGTGGACCGTCTTCCGTGATGTGTGCCTCCGCGGCTCCGGCCCCGAGATCCGCGCCGCTCCGGTCACGGCGAACAAGGGCACCGACTTCCTCCGCCTCCTCGACGACCCGCCCGAACGGCGGAACCACATCGTGTTCGCCACGCACGGCGCCCTGAGCAGGTCCCTCACCGACCCGTGGACGCAGCTGGCGCTGGTGCAGGCGGCGTTCGAACGGTCGCCGGGGCTCGCGGACCAGCGTCGGAGCTTCGCCCGCTGGGCGCCGGACATCATCAGCCGGGAGCCCGCCCTGCGCGACCCGCGGCTCGTCGCCGCGCTGCTCGACGCCGAGCCGATGACGTGGGCGGGGGTCGTCGAGAAGGTGGCCGGCCGGGTGCTGCCGGACGACCCCGTCCCCGGCGCCCTCCTCGAGCCGCTCGCCCGCCTGGACACGGCGTCCCTCTCTGCGGCGCTGGCTCAGCTACCGCTCCGCGACAGCAGACACCGGGCCGCCTACGTCGATGCTGTCAGGGTGCAGGTCCGCGAGGAGCGAGAGCTGCTCTGGAGGGCGGCGCTCGCCCGCCTGGACCTGCGACTCCCGTTGCTCGTCCTCGACGAGGCCCACCACGTTCGGAACTCCTGGACGCAACTCGCCCGGCCCTTCACCGACGGTGACGTCGCGAACCGCGGCGCCCTCGCCGGGGCCTTCGAACGGATGCTCTTCCTCACAGCCACGCCCTTCCAGTTGGGCCACGACGAGCTGATCCGAGTCCTCGACCGCTTCGACGGCGCGCGTTGGGAGGAGGAGAGCGCGAGGGCGACGTTCGCGCGCCAGCGGGCCCAGCTGAAGGGCGCCCTCGACCGGTCTCAGGCTGCGGCGGTCCGGCTTCAGTCGGCGTGGGCGCGGCTGCGGCCGGCGGACGTGGCGGGGGCGTCGCGCTCGTGGTGGGCGAGCGGTTCCGACGCGCAGCCCGAAGGGGCTCGCCAACGGGTCGCTGAGCATGTCACCGAGACGAGGGACCGCTTCGCCGAGGTGCAAGAGCTGCTCCGACCGTGGGTCATCCGCCACCTCAAGGCGCACCGCGACACTCGCCGATCGGCTCGCCCTGGCCAACAGCTGTTGTCCGACCTGCGCCCGCCCACCGGGATCGAGGTCGGCGGCGAGGCTGTGCTCCCCTTCCTCCTCGCCGCTCGGGCGCAGGGCATGGTGGCGACGTCCGGTGACCGCGCTGGGGCGGCTGCTCGGGCCTTCTTCGCTGAAGGGCTCTGCTCGTCCTTCGAGGCGTACCGGCGCACCAGAGCCGCCGCTGGCGAGACGCTCATCGAGGCGGAGGCGACCGGCGGGGGCGCGCCTCTCGAGCTGGCGACGTCGTCAGAGGTCGCCTGGTACCTGACGTACATCGACAAGGCGCTACCCGAAGCGGACAGCGGTCGCTGGGCAGCTCACCCGAAGGTCGCCGCCACGGTTGCGCGCGCCGTCGAGACGTGGGAGCAGCGCGAGAAGCTCCTGGTCTTCTGCTTCTACGTAGCGACGGGTCGAGCCCTCAGGACTCACATCAGCCGTGCGATCCACGACCGGACCGTCTCCTTGGCTGCTGAGGCGCTGGGCCTCGACCCCACCGAACCGGCTGCGGTCACCAAGCGCCTCGACGATCTCGCGGATCGGTTCTTCCACCCTGACACCTCGCTCACACAGACGAGTCGGGAGAGACTGACCGAGCTCGTCTCGGTTCCTGGCCTCAGCGACCACGAGCGGCACGAGCTGGTCGCCATCAGCTTGCGCTTCCTGCGGACGCCGTCGTTCCTGGTGCGCTACGTGGACCTCCGAGAGCACGACCTCACGCGCGCCGTCATGGCCGCCCTCGACCCCGAGCCCGGGAGCCTCGGCGCCAGGATCGGACAGTTCGCCGGCTACGCCGCCTCGCGGATCGGTGACGAGCGGGCGAACCTGCTCGACGCCCTCCGGAGCTTGGAGACGGGTGTGCGAACGGCCGGTGCTGACGACGAGGGGGACGGCGCCCGGGAGGTCAGGGTGCCCAACGTCCGCCTCGCCAACGGCGCGACGGACCGGAACGTGCGCGAGCGGCTCCTGCTGGCGTTCAACTCCCCCTTCCTGCCCGAGGTGCTGATCGCCAGCTCGGTCATGGGGGAAGGCGTCGACCTGCACCAGCAGTGCCGGCACGTGATCCACCACGACGGCGACTGGAACCCGTCGGTGCTGGAGCAGCGCACGGGCCGAGTCGACCGGATCGGCAGCCTGGCCGAGCGGACCGGGTCGCCGATCGTCGTCTACGAGCCCTTCCTCGCCGGCGCGCAGGACGAGAAGCAATACCGCGTGGTGAAGGACCGCGACCGCTGGTTCAACGTCGTGATGGGCGCACCCCTCGAGTTGGACGAAGGCGCGACCGACCGCCTGGCCGAACGGGTGCCTCTGCCTACGGAGCTGGCGGCGCTCCTTTCTCTCGACCTATCCCTCGACGAACAAGGCGGGACGGCGGATGACTCCTGTGGACCTACTCCTCCAGAAACTCGAGCCGGCTGATCGGGAGAGCGCCTACGAGCTGCTGCTCCTCGTGCCCTTGGATGGTTCGACCGTCGGCAACATGACGCTCCGGGACGACCTCCAGATGCGGAGCAAGATCGATCGGTACTGGGAGGTCCGCAACCACCTGATCGACCTCGCCTTCCTGGAACGCTGTGGGGGCAAAGGCGGCTCAGTTCGGCTGACCGAAGAGGCGCGGCCGTCGTCGTACGTCGAGTACGTGCCCCGACCGGAACGCGAGCTCTACGAGCCGATGTGCTGTGTGCTGCGGGCGAACTGGACGAAGGAGGAGGAGTTCAGCGACGCGGTGGCCGCGGTCACCGCCGACCAAGGCTCGCGCACGACGGGTGGGCGCTGGACGCGTCCCGACATCCTCGTCGTCGGTGTCCGCCGCTATGCAGTGCTGCCCCAGGTCGACGTCGAGGCGGTGACGTTTGAGGTCAAGACATTCGAGGGCGCCAACGTCACCGCGGTCTACGAAGCGCTGGCCCACCGCCGTCGGGCGCACCGGGCCTACGTCCTGGTCCATCGGCCAACGAGCCTCGGCACCGTTCCGCGGCTGGAACCGATCGAGCAGGCCGCTCGCGGGCATGGCATTGGCCTCATCCTTACCGATGATCCTCACGACTTCGGCCAGTGGGAGACGCGGCTCCCGGCGGTGCATGTGGAACCACACCCGCACGTGCTCGACAGCTTCCTCCACCAGCAACTGCCACCCGACGATGAGGCTCAGCTCCGGAAAATGGCTGCACGACACGGCTACCTCGCCCGGCGTGCTGCCGGCGGCCACCGACGTCGACCTCACGGACACAGCGTGCTGCGGTTGGGCGTCCTGCGGCGATGAGCTCGACAAACTGCCAAAAGCGCTCCCGAGGAGGTGAAGGACCCGTGCGCTACCGGCTTCTGTGGGATGACGAGCACGGCTACGGCCGAATTGCGACGAACTACGCCGAGCAGTCCGACCCCCTCGAGCGCCTCCGTGACACCAACGCGACCCACTGCGTTGTCGCTGAAGTGCTCGAGCTGACGGCTCAGCCCGTTCGGCTGATCACCTATGACCGACTGCGGGCCGGTTCCCGGTGGCACCAAGTGCCTCCGGCGAGCGAGTGACGCCCGACTACGGGGCCGCCACGGTCGGCGTCGGGGCAGACTGATCGAGTGATGTCTACGTCCCCGTTCTTGGAGATGCCGGCGTCGGAGTGGGTGGCGGCGAACCGGTCGGCGTTCGCACTCGCTGACGCCTACCCGGTGTCGGAGGGGCACACGCTGGTGGTGCCTCGGCGGCTCGTCACGACCTGGTGGGACACGACGGCTGAAGAGCGAAGGGACCTCTGGCAGCTCGTCGACCAGGTCAAGTACCTGCTCGACGCTCGGCACGGGCCTGCGGGATACAACGTCGGCTTCAACGCTGGGCCAGCCGCCGGCCAAACCGTCGACCACCTGCACCTCCACATCATCCCCCGCTACACCGGCGACGTGCCCGACCCGCGGGGCGGCATCCGTTGGGTCATCCCCGCCGAGGGCAACTACCTCGCCCCGGCCGCCCCCTCCCCAAACCCCCTCTGGCTCGTCGATGGCCTCGGCGAACGAATGCTCAAGGTCGACCTGCTCCAGTACCTGCTCACCGACCGGTTCGACCGCATCGACCTGCTCGTCAGCTTCATCCAGCCCTCCGGCCTCGACCTCGTTGGCGACAACCTCGACCGCGCCCTCGACCGCGGCGCCCAGGTGCGCGTCCTCACGACCGACTACCTGGTCATCACGCACCCCGACGCGCTCATGCGCCTCACCGACCTCGCCCGCACGCCCACTCTCGGCCCAGCCCGCGGCCAGCTCGAGCTCAAGGTCTTCCAAGACCCCGTGACCAGCTTCCACCCGAAGGCGTACCTGTTCTGGTCCGCCGTCGACCGCACCGGCCGGGGCTTCGTCGGCAGCAACAACCTCACCCGTTCCGGGCTCGACGGGGGCGTCGAGTGGGCCGTTGGCACGGCCGCTATCGGGGCGCTGGTCGAGGCGTTCGACACCCTCTGGGCCGACGCTCGCAGCTCGGAGGTAGACGACGACTGGCTGGCCGAGTACCGCCACCGCTTCGCCGAGCGGGCCCCCTTGCCCCCAGGTGAGCGACCGGACCAGC
>WHTX01000158.1 GCA_009377505.1 Acidimicrobiia bacterium | reverse complement strand
GTCCCAGGCCGAGAGCCCCATGAAGACGGACTTCTCCTCGGTGACGAAGGTGAGCCCCTGCCGGGCGCGGCGGTGGAGCGGCGCCCGCGTCGGCGTGCCGTCGAGGAGGACCTGGCCGTCGAGGAGGGGCAGTTCGCCGCTGAGGGCGAGCAGGGTCGTGGTCTTGCCCGCCCCGTTCGGGCCGAGGAGGGCGACCACCTCGCCGGGGTGGACCACGAGGTCGACGTCGTGGACGACTGCTTGAGGCCCGTACCCGGCGGCGAGCCCCCGGGCCTCGATCACCGGCCCCCCGGCGCCGGCCGCCACCGCCTCGCCCGCCGACGTCACCGCTCCACCCCTTCCGGGACGCGGTCGGCATCCTCGCCCGCTCCGCCGCCCGCCCCGCGGTCCGGCCCGCCGGCCGTGGCCTCGCCTGCGTGCTCGTCTCCGAGGTAGGCGCTGACCACGACGGGGTCGCGGCGTACCTCCTCGGGCGTGCCGGCGCTGATCCGCTGGCCGAAGTCGAGCACGACGATCTCGTCGCACACGTTCATCACGAAGGTCATGTCGTGCTCGACGACGAGGACGGCTATGCCCCAGTCGTCGGCAAGGCGGCGGACGAGGTGGCCGAGCTCGGCCGTCTCCATGTCGCCGAGGCCGGCGGCGGGCTCGTCGAGCAGGAGCACGCTCGGCCGGGTGGCCACGGCCCGGGCGATGGCCAGCAGCCGCCGCTGCCCGTAGGGCAGGTCCTGGACCTTGCGGTCGAGCACGCCGCCGAGTCGGAACTCCCCGATGGCGGCGACGACCTGGCCGGGCAGGGGCGGAGTGACGGGGCGGACGAGGTCGGTGAGGTAGGACATGCGGTCCCGAGGGTCCGACGCCGCCCGCAGGTTGTCGAGCACGGTGGCGTCCTCGAACAGCTCGAGGGACTGGAAGGAGCGGCTGAGCCCCGCTCGTGCCCGCTTGGCCGCCTCGAGCCCGAGGATCTCCCGCCCGTCGAGGGTCACGCTGCTGCCCGCCTCGGCCCGGGTGAACCCGGTGACGGCGTCGATCACCGAGGTCTTGCCGGCGCCGTTCGGCCCGATCAGCCCGAGGACCCGGCCGGGCGTCACGGCGAAGGACACCGTGTCCACGGCCACGACGCCGCCGTAGCGCACGGTGAGGCCCACCACCTGCAGGGCCCGGGCCGGCACCCGCTCGCGTTGCTCCTCGGGTGCCAGCGCGGGCAACGCCGTGGGGGCTGCCTCCTTGGTGAAGCGGGGGAAGCGCTTGCGGGCCTTGGAGCCCAGCCACGCCATCTGCTTCACGGACTCCGCGGCGATGCCGTCCTGGTTCTGCAACACCAGCAGCAGCAGGATGGCGCCGCCGATGAGCTGGATGTACTCGTCGAGGCCCGCGAAGATCTCGTTGCTGATCTGGGCGCCGAGCGCGCCGGGCGCCAGCGTGGCGCCGAAGACCGGCCCGGCGAGGAAACCGATGCCGCCGATGAACGCCCAGCCCACGGCCGTGATCGAGGTGAAGTTCGTGAACTCGCTGCCGTAGATGATCACGTCCTTGCGGAAGGCGATGAGCGTGCCGCCCACGGCGGCGATACCGGCGGAGACGGCGAAGGCGTACACCTTGGCCCCTCGGACGCTGATGCCGAGCGCAGCCGCGGCGCGCTCGTTCGTCCGCACGGCGAGGAGCCGCCGGCCGCTGCGCCCCCGCCGCAGGCTGGCCACCATCAGCGCCACGAGCACGAACGCGCCGAGGCAGACCCAGGCGTAGCGCTCGGGGTAGCGGATGGCGTTGATCTCCCACCCGAACAGCGTGGGCGAACCGACGTCGGTCCCGGCGAAACCGCCGACCAGGTCGCCGTTGCCGAAGATCATGAGCTCGATGGCGCTACCGAGGCCGAGCGTGACGATGGCCAGGTTGATGCCCCGCGCCCGCACCGCGGGCAGGGCGAAGAGCGCCCCGAGGGGGACCGAGCCGACGATCCCGGCCAGCAGCGCGGCCCAGAACGGCCAGCCCCACACGTCGACCAGGCGCCCGGCGATCCACGCCCCGAAGCCGGCCAGGGCGAACTGCGCCAGGGAGAGCTGGCCGGCGTACCCGGTGAGCACCACGATCGACAGCAGCACCAGGCCCATGGCGAAGGTGGTCGTGAGCGCGTCGACGTAGCGAACGGGGAGGAAGGCGACGAGGAGCGCGCCGACGATGACGGCGCCGCCCACGGCCCCGGAGCGGACCTGCCCGTCGCCCGTCGACGGCAGCCGCTGCAGGAAGTAGTCCCGCAGGGGTAATGCCTGGCCCTTGAGCACCATCCACAGGATGATCACGGCGAAGGGGAGCGACTCCGACGCGCCGGGGAGGTCGACGTAGCGGGTCAGCTCCGTCTGGCCGATGCCCATGAGCATGCCGGCGACGAAGGCCACGGGGAAGGAGCGGAAGCTGGCCACCAAGGCAGCGGCCATGGCCGCCAGCACCAGGCTCGTCATCGTGCGGACCTGCAGCGTCACGATCGGCGCGATGAGGATCGCCGCCAGGCCGGCGAGGGCTGAGCCCAGTGCCCAGTTCGCCGCGGCCAGCCGGTCCGGGGACAGCCCGATCGCCGCCGCCGCCCGCTGGTTCTCGGCCACGGCCGAGGTGGCTAAACCGAACTTGGTGTACCGGTAGAGCGCCCAGAGGCCGACGCTCAGCACGGCGGCGATGCCGAAGAGGATGAACCGGTCGACGGAGATGGTCACCCCGAAGGGCCGCACCACGTCGGTCGGCAACTCGGGCCGCACGAAGGTGATGTTCGAGCCGTAACGGAGCACGGCCCCGGCCTGCAGCACGATCAGCACGCCGAGGGTGGCCACCATGCGGGCCAGAGGCGCGGCCCTCCGCAGCGGGCGCATGACCAGCAGGTGGGTGAGCAGCCCCAGCAGGGCGGACACGACCACACCGGCGACGAGTGCCACGACGAAGGCCTGCTCGTGGGTGACGCGCACCTCCCAGCAGACGTACGCCCCGACCATGCCGATGGCGCCGTGGGCGAAGTTGAGGACGCCCGAGCCCCGGTACACGACCATGAGGCCCTGGGAGGCGAGCGAGTAGAGCGCGCCGAGCCCCAGGCCCAGCAGCGCGAACCGGATCACCTCTTGCATGGATGGTCGACCCCCCTTGTGAACTCAGCCGAGCACGGGGACGCCCCAGGACGTGCCCGGTACGCCCAGCGGGCCAGGTGCCGAGCGCTTACAGCGGCTCGCCGTCGATGGCGTTGGTGACGTCGAGGGGCTCGGTCTCGAGCGGCTCGACCTTGCCGTCCTTGGCGATGTCGAAGTACACGGAGCGGTTGACGATGCGGGGCAGCGTCCCCCCGGCGCCTTCGTAGGGCGTCGACAGGTCGAGCACGGGCACCATCCCGCCCGTGTCGAGCGCGGTGGTGCTGTTCGCCGCCTCGAAGAAGGTCTCGGCGGTGATGTCCTCGAGGCCCGAGGCGATGTCGGTGAAGGCGGTGTAGGCGGCCCACGTCCCCAGCCCGGCCAGGCTGTTCCAGTCGAGGTCGGGAGCGTCGTAGGTCTCGAGCGCCCCGCGGTAGTCCTCCCACATCGGTCCGTCGAGGTGCGGGTAGGAGTTCGAGATCACCGCGTCCTGGGTGAGGTCGGGGAACTGCTCGACGATCTTCGAGTTGAGGTTGCCCTGGAGCCCGTAGAGGCGCTGGTCGGCCCCGGCCGATTGCATGGCGGGCAGGAACGCGGCCCAGTTCGAGTCGGCGATCCCCCCGTAGATGCAATCGGTACCGTCGGTGGCCTCGGCTGCCTGCGCGCTGTAGTCCTGCGCGGCGAGGGGGATCTTGACGACCTTCTGCTTGGACAGGTCGTAGCCCACCGACCGCAGGGCGTTGTTGGTGAAGGTCAGCCCGATGTCGGCGGCGGGGATGTCCACGTAGAGCTGGACGATGTTCGCACAGCCGTCCTCGACCATCTTGAGGACGGCGCCGACCCCTTGGGCGGGGAACAGGCTGCCGAGCACGAAAGAATAGGGGCTCGTGAACTCCTGCTCGACGAGCGGGCAACAGGCGCCGAACCAGGGGACGCCGCCCTCCTCCAGCACGGAGACGAGGCGGCTGGCTCGAAGGTGAATGAGCCGACGACGGCGACCATGCCCTCTTCCACCGCCCGGCGGGCGCAGGCCGCGCCCTCGTTGACGTCACCTCTCGTGTCGCAGGTGGTCACCTCGAGCGGCCGGCCGTTGATGCCACCCTGGTCGTTGATCCACTGCTCGTAGACCTCGGCCGCGGCCGGGATGTTCGGGTACGGCGGGACGTCGGTGTTGACCGGCGCCATGGTCATGACCTTGATCGGCTCGCCCGTCGGGGCGGCCGCGCCGCTCGTCGTGGCCGTCGCGCCAGTGTCCGCGGTGGCTTCGTCATCACTGTCGTCGCCACCGCAGGAGACGGCGACGAGGCACAGCGCGGCGACGGCCACGAGCAGGCGACTGCCGGCCCGTTGTGGCGAGCCCGGTCCGTTGAACCTTGACATCTCTCGGCGACCCCCCGGTCGAACCCCCCAGGCCCCCGGACGCCCTCGTCACACGAGGTGTCATCCGGTCCCGCGGCTCGTTCTAGTTGCTGGACGGTGCCACCGCAATACGTTCTCGCAGGTCACACGGTGTCAATGACGTCAGCGGCGAGGAGGCCGGCCCGCATAGGGAAGCTCGCTCCGCCCTGTCCGGCCCGTGCCGAGGCTTTGGCTGGGGGAACGCCGAGCCGGGCCTGCGACTGAGCACGTTCGTCGACGGCCCGTTCCTTCGGCTGTTTCCCCGGTGACAGGACGCCCCATTGTGGCCGTCCGACCGCGGCCCCATGTTCCGTCACCGGAGCGATGCCGAGGAGGCTGCGGAGGAAACCAGCCCCTCGACGGGCTCTCGTCGGGTGGGGGAGATTTGAACTCCCGGCCTCCTCGTCCCGAACGAGGCGCGCTGCCAAACTGCGCCACCACCCGTGGTGCAACGTGCCATCGTAGCCGCCGCGTGCGCCGCCCGTCAGGCCGAGGTGGCCGAGTCGGCCATGCCCTCCCGGTACTCGCCGCCGGCGAGCACGGTGGCCGCCGCCCGGCGCAGCCGGAAGGCGTCGACGGGCTTCACCAGCCACCCGTCCGAGCGGGAGAACTGGGCCATGAAGACGTCCGCCGAACGGTCGAGCAGCATGAGCAATCGGCAATCGGGCAGGCGGCCGACCTCCTGCTCCTGGCGGACGAGCAGCGCCGTGGCCACGCCGCCCTGCTGGCCGATCTGCAGGTCGAGGACCAGGAGGTCCGGGTTGACCTGGGGGAACGCCGGCAGCACGTCGCGACCCGAGCGCACACGGAAGACGGCGGTGTCCTGGTCCTGAAGGGCCGCGTCGACGTCGTCGAACACCCAGTCGGCGTCCGTGGCTACCAGCACCGTGGTCACGGCGGCGAGGCTAGTGCCATGTCCACACGGCACTGGTGCTGCTCGCTCCCCCCAACTCGTTCACCGGGCCTCCGTGGACGTTCGGGCCGGCACGGTCGCGCGTAGCGGGCCGCTAGCATGACGCCCCGTGCGCGGCGCATGGGCCCCTCCCGGACAGCCGCACGCCGCTGGAGCCACCGGGCCCGGCCGAGCGACGACGTCGGAGGCGAGATGCTCGAGATCCAGGTCGAGCAGAGCGACGACTACACCGTGTGCCGTCCCGTGGGGGAGCTCGACGCGTACACCGTCAACCAGTTCCGCGAGACCCTGGCCTCCTTCGCCGGGGTGCCCCGCCTGGTGATCGACCTGTCCCTGGTGCCTTTCATGGACTCCGCCGGCCTGGGAGCGCTGATCGGCGGCATCCGCCGGGCGCGGGAGAACGACGGCGAGGTGGCGGTGGCCTGCAACCGCCCGACCCTGACCCGCCTGCTGCACACCACGGGCTTCGACCGCATCGTCGAGGTGACCGAGACCCTCGACGGGGCCATCGACGCCGTGCAGGCCGCCGGCAGCCCCCGGGACTGAGCCCATCGGCCGCCGCGGCCCCGCGGGCCGCGGCGCCTCGGCGACCCCCTACTCGCCCCCGACGAGGTGAGGCCGCAGGCGGGCCAGGCCCCCGAGGTCGTGCACGTCGTCGTCGAGCAGGGGGACCCGCACCACCGGGGCCGGGGCGACGCGCGCGGCCAGGCTGCGCAGCACCTCCTCCTCCCGGGCGGCGACCGAGCGGAAGTCGGCGAGGTTCCTGACGAGGGCGCCGAGCGCCGCCGGCGCCCCAGCCGCCAGGTCGGGCCTTCCCGCTTCCGGGCGGGCCGAGGCCTCGAAGTTCGGTTGCATGCGGTTGACCACGAGCGATCGCACGGCGAGGCCCCGCTCGGCCAGCCGCTCGCTGAAGAAGGCGGCCTCGGCCACGGTGTCGGGCCGCGGCGAGGCCACGAGCACGAAGGCGGTGGAAGCCGAGCCCAGGAGTTCGCGGACCCGCTCGCCCCGGTCGCGGAAGCCGTCCTCCATCCCCTCGAAGGCGGCGAAGAAGGCCACGACGTCCTCCACCACGTCGGAGCCGACGACCCTCGCCCCGGCCCGCACGACCACCTGGGCCGCCCGGTTCACCACGCGGGCCACGCCGCGCCCCGGCGCGGTGAGCACCCGGTACACGCGGTGGTCGAGAAGGCGGGTGAGCTGCCCCGGGGCGTCGAGGAAGTCGAGCGCGTCCCGGGTCGGGGGGGTGTCGACGACGATGAGGTCGAAGTGGCCCGACTCGTACAGCTCGTAGAGCTTCTCGCCCGCCATGTACTCCTGAGTGCCCGAGAGCGTCCGCGAGATGTTCTGGTAGAAGCGGTTGCCGAGGATGCGGGCAGCCTGGCGGGTGTCGGTCGAGTAGCGGGTGACGAGCTCGTCGAAAGTCGTGGGGGTGTCGAGGACGAGGGCGTGCAGCGTGCCCGCCCAGTCGCCGTGCACGGCCACGGGCTCGTTGCCGAGGGCGCCGGGGCCGAGCCCGAGGGCGTCGCCCAGCCTGCGGGCGGGGTCGATCGTCACCACCGCGGCCCGGCGCCCGCGTCGCGCGCCCTCGGTGGCCAGCGTCGCCGCGGTGGTGGTCTTGCCCACCCCGCCCGACCCGGTGCAGACGAGCACCTCGATGGCGCCCACCAGGTCGGCGAGCGCTCGTTGCGCCTCGGAGTCGGCCCGGCCGCGCCCGTGGCGGGCGGGGCCCTGGGCGGGGCCGCTCACGTCAGCTCGGCGATGGCGTCGGCCAGCTCGCCGGCGAGGGCGTCGACGTCGTCAGGCCCGAGGGCGGGCACGAAGCGGAAGGACGTCCGTAGCTGCTGGAGGGGCAGCGCCGCCGCCAGCCGATCGGCCTGGCGGGCTTGCAGCGCGGCGCGCCGCCGGCGGAACACCGCCGCCTCGAGCAGCGCGCCGGCGTCGGGCCGCCCGGCCACGAGCGCGGCCGCGTCGTCCTCCCCGGGAAGGTCGAGCTGCGGGTAGCTGCCGTTGAGGAGGACGGGCCCGAGCTTGATGCCGATGTCCTCCTCGAGGCTGAACGCCGTCTCCACCAGTTCGTTCACCGGCGTCTCCTCGGGCAGCGCGGCGAGGAGCACCTGGCAGCGGTGCCCGTCGGTCAAGAGCTCCAGCACCTCGCGCGCCTGGGTGTGCACCGGGCCCCGGCGCACGGCGTCGAGCAGCCCACGCGGCGAGCGCAGGAAGCTGATGGCGTGCCCGGACGCCGGGGCGTCGACGAGGATGACGTCGGCCGCGCCGGTCCGCTCGAGCTGCTTGATCTTTCCGAGCACGAGGATGTCCTGCATGCCGGGGGTGGCCCGGGCGAGCACGTCGACCACGCCCGTCTCGAACATCGTCCGGGCCAGGCGGCGCAGGCCGTGGTCGGCCAGGTACTCCATGAGCGCATCGTCGGCCGAGATCCAGCGGCCCCGCACGCCGGGAGCGAGGGTGGCCTCGGCGAAGCCCAGGGGCGGCCGCCCGAAGAGGCCGGGCAGCTCCGGGCGGCCCTCCACGTCGAGGACCAGCACCGACAACCCGGCCCGGGAGGCCACGAGGGCGAGCGCCGCGGTCATCGTGGTCTTGCCCACGCCGCCCTTGCCCGCGACGATGTGGGCCCGCGAGGCAGCGAAGAAGTCGGTGATGTCCACAGCGTCTTGGTCCAGGCGGCTGGCGGGGGCGACACTGGGGAGCAACATGAGCTCGACGCCCCGAACGCGCACCTTACCGTTGGCCGCGGCCGTCGCCGCCATCGCCGCGGCCCTCGCCGGGCTGGTCGGCCTCGCCGCCCCGCCAGCCGGCGCCGGGACGACCGCCCAGGCGGCCACGTCGACCACCGTCGTCGTCGGGGCTGCGCCAGCCGGTGGAACCGCGCCAGCCGCTGGTGAACAGGCGCCGGGCGGCGGCGCAGTCGGTTCCGTCGAGGTGGTGAAGGCCAGCGGCCTGCTCGACGACGTGCTCGTGTCCTTCATCGAGGAGCGCATCGTCGCCGTCCAGGACGGCGGCTACGTGGCCATCGTCCTCCAGCTCGACAGCCCGGGGGCCACGGTCTCGGACGAGCGCATCGTGGAGCTCGCCCGCCAGGTGCGCGACTCGACCGTGCCCGTGGCCATCTGGGTCGGCCCGAGCGGGGCCCAGGCCCGCGGCGGCGCCGCCCAACTCGTCGCCGTGGCCCAACCGGGCGGCTTGGCCCAGGGGGCCAGGCTCGGCAAGGCCGGCAGCCAGGTCCTACCTGTCGACGAGTTCGGGCCCCTGTGGGGCAGCGAGGCGGGCCGGGTGGAGAGCGCCTTCGTGCGCGGCGACGAGGACGACCTCCGGGCCATCGAGGCGCTCGAACTGGTGCTGGCGCCGACGCTCGGCGACTTCGTCGTCGACCTCGAGACCGTCCAGAGCCGTGAGGTCACCCAGGGTGACCAGATTCGCCGCGAGCCCCTCGTCGACGTGCGCTTCACCCAGCCCTCGCTCATGGCCCAGCTCATGCACACCGTGGCCAGCCCCTCGGTGGCGTACCTGCTGCTGGCCATCGGCCTCGCCCTCCTCGTCTTCGAGCTCTACACGGCGGGGATCGGCGTGGCCGGGGTGGTGGGCGCCGGCTGCCTGGCGCTCGGCTGCTACGGCATCGCCGCCCTGCCGACGCGCACATGGGCGCTCGTCGCCCTCGTCGTCGCCTTCGTTGCCTTCGCCGTCGACGTGCAGACCGGCATCCCCCGGTTCTGGACCGCGGTGGGGTTCGCCCTCTTCCTCGTGGGGACGCTGTTCCTCTTCGACGGGGTGAGCCTGTCGTGGATCACGATGCTGGTGGGGCTGGCCGGGGTCGCGCTCACCTTCCTCTCCGGCATGCCGGCGATGGTGCGCACGCGCTTCTCGACCCCGACGATCGGCCGGGAGTGGATGATCGGGGAGATGGGCCTCGCCCTCACCGCCGTCAGCCCCGACGGAACGGTTTCGGTCCGCTCGGCGCGTTGGCCGGCGCGGACCAACCGGGCCACCCCGATCGACGTGGGCGACCGGGTGCGGGTGGTGGGCATCGAGGGTGTCGTGCTCGGGCGAGCCCGAGGAAGGTGGCGCCGTCGACTACCGAGAGCGACGCCGTGCCGGCCGGGCCGAGGGGGGCTCGGACGCGGCCGGCTCGCGAGCGGGGACGCCCGGGGATGGGTGATCGCGATAGTTAGCTGAACGCACGCGAGAGTAGTCTTGTCCCGCTCTCGGGGCCGGGGGTACTGTCCGCGCGTGAAAGGGGGATCACGTGAGTGCACAGAGGCTCGAGGACGATTGGCAGCTCCGCGCTGCGTGTCGGGGCCCCCACGCCACGGTCTTCTTCCCGCCGCCGCGGTTCGAGCGCAAGCATGAGCGGCTCGCTCGCGAGGCAGGGGCGAAGCAGATCTGTCTGACCTGCGCGGTCCGGCGTGAGTGCCTGGAGTACGCCCTGGCCATAAGGGAGCCCCACGGGATCTGGGGCGGGCTGACGGAGAACGAGCGCAAGGCGTTGCTGGCCGAACGCGAAGCGAGTTAGCAGGGAGTACAAGGGCAGGGGGGCTCGCGGGGGCGAGGCCGATGACGCGGGGAAGGGGGATGCGAGGGGCGGACGGCTCAGTGGAGGACGTGGTTGGCACGTAGCAGCGCGCTCGCGTCCTCGATGGGTATGGCGAGCGTCTGGCCGATTGACGTCCCGCCGACGATGACACCGACGACGCGTGCCTGGGTGTCGAAGACCGGGCTGCCCGAGCAGCCAGGCTCGCACGCCAGGTCGGTGACGAGGACGATGTTGCCCCCGCTACGCGCTCGGCCCTGCACCTCGCCGGCCTCGCGTGTGAGCCAGCGGCCCGCGGGGTAGCCGGCCGTCACCACCGGCTCGCTCGATGCCGGTCGTTCGGTCCGCAGCCGCAGGGCGGGCTGCAGGCCGTCGTCGAGGCGCAACAGGGCAAGGTCCTGGCCCCCCGGGGCGGTGCCCACGTGCGTGGCGGTGCCCGCCGAGCGCCCGTCCCAGGTCTCGAGCTCGATGCGGGAGGCGTCGGCGACGACGTGCTCGTTCGTCAGCGCCCAATGGCCGTCGCCGACGACGAAGGCCGTCCCCACGCCGAGCGCCCCGGGCTCGACTGCCCGCACCCGCAGCACGCCGTCGAAGAAGGCGGAGAACGGTGCGGTGGCCACGTCGGGGGGCCCGAGGCTGGTCGGCGACACGGCAGCCACGGTGCTGGAGGGCACCTCGAGCGTCGTCGAGGCCTGCCACCGGGGCGGCCCCGCGGTCACCTCGACGAGCCCGTGGGCCTGGTAGCCGCCGGCGATGGCGCCGCTCAGGCCGAGGCCGGCCACGACGAGGGCGAGGGCGGCGGCTCGGGGGCGCCGTAGGGCAGGCACGGGTCAGCCCCCGAGCGCGGCCTGGTCCCGGGCCGTCGCCTCGGTGCCCGCCACCTCGGCGAGTTGCTGCTCCGTGTCCGCCAGGACCTGGGTGGTCGCGGCCAGAGCGGCGCGCAGCTCCTCGGCCTCGGCGACGCGTGCCGCCAGCTCGGCCTGGACGCGGTCGCGCTCGGCGGTGGCCTCGTCCGCCGCCTCCTCGGCGGCGGCGCGCTCGGCGAGGGTGTCCGTGATCACCTGGTCCTGCAGCTGGCTACGGGCCCGCCACCGCTCGGCCGTGTCGTGCTCACGCCGCGCCGAGCGGGCGGCGAGGGAGGCGAAGGCCAGCGAGGCGGCGACGATGAGCAGGACGAGGGCGCCGAGGAGGTAGGCGAGCACCCGGCCCACCCGTCGAGTGGCGACGGTCGGGGCCGGCGCGGGGAGGGGGAGGGGTGGTGGTGGGGG
>WHTX01000157.1 GCA_009377505.1 Acidimicrobiia bacterium | reverse complement strand
ACGTTGCCGCCACCCTGGGCGTTCCGACCGAGCACGTCCGCCGCATCGAGCGCCGGGCCCTGAGCAAGCTGCGCCGCTCGACCGATGCGCCGGCGGCCCGGGCCCTTCTCGGGGCCGGCTGATTCGCCCGCCAGGCCCGCCACGTTTCGTCGCCAAGGCCCGCCACGTTTCGTCGCCAAGGCCCGCCACGTTTCGTCGCCAAGGCTCCGGGTAGTCCCACCCACGAACGACCCGAGGAGGAAGCCCATGCTCAAGGTACGTACTGTGCTGGCCCTCGCTATCGGGGCGGGAGCTGCCTACTTCGGCGACCGGTCCCAGGGCAGGCGCCGCCGCACCAAGGCCAAGAGCCAACTCCAGGCGTGGACCAATCGCCGCCGGCGCAACGCCGAACGTGCTGCACGCTACGAGGAGGGCGTCAAGGCGGGCGAAGCGGCGCGGGCGCGGGGCGCCGGGCGCTACCACCCCCACAGCGACACCGACCTCCACGAGCACCTGCGCATGGTGCTCGCCAACCTCCACGTGCCCACCTCGGCGGTGACCGTGGAGGTGGTCGAGGGCCTCGTCCGCCTCCGTGGCCAGGTCGAAGAGCCCGCCCACGCCACGAGCGTGGTCTCCGCTGTGCGGGCCGTGCCCGGCGTCGCCGAAGTGGAGAGCCTGCTGCACCTGCCCGGCGAGCCGGCGCCCAACAAGGCGGCTGCCCTGGCCGCCTCCGGCGCCCGGACGACGAGCCCTCCGCCACCAGGCGCGACCGCCGAGGGCTCGACACCGGTCAGCTCCGCGCCCCGCAACTTCAGGTCTGGCACCTTCACCGAGGTGGCGCCCAACCACAACGGCGGCTGACGCGCGGGTGGCGCCCCGGCCCGCGGTAGGCCAGCCCGGCGGGGCTACGGGCGTGTGAACGCCAGAGACACCACGGTGACGAACGGCCTCGACGCGCCTGTACGGGGGAGGGGCACCGGTACCGTGAGGCCTACCAACAGCCTGAGGGGGCGGCGCCCCGAGGCTCACGGCACGGACACGTCGTCCGCTCCCACCGCAACCCGGTGGGCTCCTGTGGCCCTTCACCAGAGGGGCGTGACCCCGTAGCCGGCCCCAGCGCTCCCCAGAGCTGAGGGCAGAGTCAGGAGGTCGTCCGTGGACCACTGGGAGAGCGGGAATGCATCCAGGCCCACGGTCATGGGCCTCGAGCACGAAGTGGGGCTGTCCATCGACCCCGCCGACGTGCTCGCCCCTCGAGAGAGCCCCGCCGCCGCCCTCCTGCGCCTCGGCGAGCGGGGCTCGCGCGATGTCGTCCCCTACCAGTACCTCGAGAACGGCGCCCGCCTCTATGTGGACTGCGGCGAGCACCCCGAGTACGCCACTCCGGAGTGCAGCACCCCCCAGGAGCTGCTCGCCGCCGACTGCGCGGGCATGGCCATCCTCGCCACGATGGCCGAGAACGCCGAGCGCTCGCTCAGCGACACGGCCGGCAAGGCGGTGCGGGTCCGGGTGCTGCGCAACAACCTGGCCCCGAACGGCGAGTCCTGGGGGACGCACGAGAACTACCTGGCCCCGGCGTCGCTCTCCTGGGCCGACCTGTCGCGGCCGCTCGTCTCCCACCTGGCCAGCCGGGTCTGCTTCGCCGGTGCCGGCACGATCATCGGCGCCCACGGGCAGCCCCACGGCCAGTTCCGCCTCTCCCAGCGAGCGCCCTACGTGGGCACGGTCCTCTCCCTGTCCGCCGTCGACGGCCCGACCGGGCGGCCCATGGTCCTCGCCCGGGACGAGCCGCTGGCCGACCCCAACCGCTACCGGCGCCTGCAGGTGGTCTGCGGTGACGCCTCCATGTCCCACACCGCCACCCTGCTCAAGCTCACGACCACGATGATCGCCCTCCGCCTGGTGGAGGCGAGCAGGGCCCCGGCGGTCGAGCTCGACCGCCCGCTCGTGGCCTTCCACCAGTGGAGCGCGGACCCCGACCTCAAGACGACAGCGGTGTCCTCGATCGGCAAGATGCGGGCCACGGACGTGCAGCGGCAGTGGCTCGACGCTGCTGAGCGCTACCACGACGAGCAGGGACTCCCCGCGGCGGAGGCGGTCGTGCTCCCGCTGTGGGACGCCGTGCTCGCCGGGCTCGAGCGCGACCCCGACGAACTGGCCGACCAACTCGACTGGGTGGCCAAGCGACGGGTGCTGCGGACCTTGGCCGACCGCGAGGGCCTCGAGCCCGACGACCCCCGCCTCGTCGCCGCCGACCTCGCCTACCACGACGTCCGGCCCGACCGCTCCGTCTTCGGGCGTCTCCTCGCCGGGGGTCGCATGCGCTCGCTCGTCTGCAGCGCCGCCGTCGAGCAGCTGCGCGACCACCCGCCGGCCTCGACCCGGGCCGCCACGCGGGGCGAGCTCGTGCGGCTGCTGCGGGCGACCGGGCACAACTACGACGTCACCTGGGCGCGCTGCCGCATCCACTCCATCCCCCCGGGCGTGGACCTCGAGCTGTCCGACCCGCTGTCGCCCGCTCCCGACCAGGCCGTCGCCATGCTCGCCGCCCTACGGGAAGAGCTGGCCACCGAGGGGCCGACGACGCGCACCCGCCCGGTCGCGCCCGCCGCGCCGCTGGGGGGGCTCAACGACTGGTGGGCGGAGAACTTCGGCTGACCCCAGGCCGCGCGGCCGGGCCGGTAGCGTGCTGGTCGCGGACCAGCACCGACAGGCGACGAGGAGCGGTGGTGTCCCCGTCGAGTGGCGGCGGGGGCCTGGGCGGGGCGCGCCGCGCCGACGCCAGCTGGGCCTGCGGGCGCGTGCCGCCGTGGCCTCCGGGCTGCTCGCCCTGGTGCTCTCGGCCGGGCTGTCCGTCGCTGCCTACCAGCTGACCAGGTCCCAGCTCATAAGCGACCGGGAGGACGGCGCCCAGCGCCAGGCGTACGTCGACGCCCGCCTCGTCCGCAACGCCCTCCGCTCCCCCGACCCCGACGTCACCACCGTGCTCGCCTCCCTGGGCGGCAACGCCGGCACCATGACCCTCGCCCAGGTCGGGGCGGAGTGGTTCTCCGGCTCCGTCGGCGTGGGCCCCGACGCCGTGCCCGACGCCCTCGGGGAGGCGGCGGCCGAAGGCTCGGCCGGCCGCCAGCGCGTCCGGGTCGCCGGGGCCCCCTACGTCGCCGTCGGGGTGCCCCTGCCCGCCGTCGACGCCCTCTACTTCGAGGTCTCGCCCCTCGCCGATGTGGAACGTGCCCTCGAGGTGCTGGCACGGGGGCTGATGGTGGCCGCCACCGTGGCCACCGCGGCCGGCGCGGGGGTGGGCTGGTACACGAGCGGGCGCGTCCTGCGGCCGTTGCGCCGCATGAGCCTGGCCGCCGGGGGGATCGCCCGGGGCACGCTGGACACGCGGCTCGACGCCGTGGGCGACCCCGACCTCGAGCCGCTCGTCGCCTCCTTCAACCGGATGGCCGAGGCCGTCCAGGAGCGGATCGCCCGCGAGTCGCGCTTCGCCTCGGACGTCAGCCACGAGCTGCGCTCGCCCCTGGCCGCCATGCTCGCCGCCATCGAGGTGGCCCGCAGGCGCCATCAACCGGGCGCCCTCGTCGAGGACGAGGCGCTCGACGTCCTCCAGCGGCGGGTCGAGGCGTTCAACCGCCTCGTGCTCGACCTGCTCGAGATCTCCCGCCTCGACGCCGGCGTCGCCACCCTGAGGCCCGAGCCGGTGGACCCCGCCCGCCTGGTCGGCGCCGTGCTCGACTCGATGGGCCGGGCCGACGTGCCCGTCGACATGCGGGCCGACCTGGCGAGCCCGCTCCTCCTCGACAAGCGGAGGCTCGGCCAGATGGTGATGAACCTGGTGGAGAACGCCGACCGCTACGGCAAGGGGGCGACGCGCGTCGAGATCGACCTCGACGACCGAGTGGTGACCATCGCCGTGGAGGACGCGGGGCCGGGCGTTGCCGAGCACGAGCGCAGCTACGTCTTCGAGCGCTTCGCCCGGGGCGAGGCCGCCATCGTGTCGGCTGCCGGTGGCACCGGCCTCGGGCTGTCCCTCGTGGCCCAGCACGCCAAGCTGCACGGCGGCGTCGTCCGCCTCGAGGACCGCGTCGGGGGCGGCGCCCGCTTCGTCATCCTGCTGCCCCGCCGGGACGCCGACGGCGAGCCGACCGGGGAGCTCGCGTTGTGAGGGGCTGGCGTTCTCGGCCAGAACGGCCAGAGCGACCGGGGTCGCCGGGGCGACTACGGCGCGGCCCCGCCCTGGTGCTGGCGGCGTCGGCGCTGCTGGCGGGCGCGCTCGGCGGCTGTGGGGTGACGGCGCAGTCCGGGGTCTCGCTGGCCGACGACGAGGAGGTGCCCTTCGGCCTGCTCGACCCGACGGAGACCTCCTCGCCGGTGCAGGGGACGGGCGCGGCCGTGGCGGTGTTCCTCGTGCGCGAGGATGGCCACCTCGTGGGCGTGGCCCGCCTCGCTCCCACGGGTGCCCTGTCGTCGCGGCTGAAGGTGCTCGCCGAAGGGCCGACTCCGGCCGAGGCGTCCGGCGGCCTGCGCTCCGCGGTGCCCGGGCCTGACGTCGTGGCTTCCGTGGAGCTCGTCGGCGGGGTGGCCACCGTGGACCTCAGCAGGGAGTTCGCCGAGCTCACCGGGGCGGACCAGCTGCTGGCCATCGCCCAGATGGTGTTCACGCTGACCGACCGCAACGACGTGGAGCGCGTCGGCTTCACCCTCGACGGCGAGCCCGTGCAGGTGCCCCGGGGCGACGGCTCCCTCACCAGCGAGCCCGTGTCCCGCGGCGCCTACGCCCCACTCGTCGCCTAGGCCCCTACGGGAGGGGGCGGCGGGCGCGAGACTGCGGCCGTGAGCGACCTGCAGCACTTCAGCCTGCCCGTCAACGGCATCCGCGTCCACGGCGTCACCCAGGGCGAGGGGCCCCTCGTGCTGATGGTCCACGGCTTCCCCGAGTCCTGGTACTCGTGGCGGCACCAGCTGCCCGTGCTCGCCGCGGCCGGGTACCGCGCCGTGGCCATCGACGTGCGGGGCTACGGCCGGTCCTCCAAGCCCTACGCCGTCGACGCCTACCGGATGCTCGAGCACGTGGCCGACAACGTCGAGCTCGTTGCCGCCCTCGGCGAGCAGAGCGCGGTGGTCGTCGGGCACGACTGGGGTGCGCCGATCGCCTGGAACTCGGCCCTGCTCCGCCCCGACGTGTTCCGCGCCGTGGCCGGGCTGTCGGTGCCCTACAACCCCAGGGGCGCGGTCCGGCCCACCGACGGGTTCCGGGCCATGGGCGGCGACGAGGAGTTCTACATCGAGTACTACCAGCGACCGGGCCGCGCCGAAGCGGAGATCGAGCCCGACCTGCGGGAATGGCTGCTGGGCTTCTACCACTCGGCCTCGGGCGACGCCGACTGGACGTCCAGCCCGGGCCTGGGCATCGCCAGGGTGGCGCCGGGCGGTGAGCAGCGCGACAAGTTCCTCTACCCGCCCGAGGGGGCCCTACCCGCCTGGCTGACCGAGGAGGACCTGGGCTTCTACGTCGCCGAGTTCGAGTACGGCGGCTTCCGGGGGCCGCTCAACCGGTACCGCAACGTCGACCGGGACTGGGAGGACCTCGCCGCCTGGCGGCTGTGCCCGGTCGCGGTGCCCGCGCTGTTCGTGGGCGGGGCGAAGGACGGCCCCACCGCCTGGGGCGCCCGTGCCATCGCCCGGTTCGGGCAGAACCTGCCCCGCCTGTGGCGCTCGGTCATCCTCGAGGGCTGCGGCCACTGGACCCAGCAGGAGCGCCCAGGGGAGGTGAACGAGCTGCTGGTGGAGTTCCTCGGGGCCGTCGGCCGACCGTGAGCGCGCCTGCGGTGAGCCGGGCCATCACGCCGGGCAAGGTCGCGCCCCCGGCCGCCCGCTACAGCCACGCCGTGCTCACCGAGGGGGCGGGGCGCTGGCTGCACACCTCGGGCGTCGTGCCGGCGTCGCCGGGGGGCGGCGTGCCCGAGGGCCTCCACGAGCAGGCGGCGCTGGTGTGGCAGATCATCGCCGTGTTGCTGGCCGAGGCGGCGATGTCGGTGGGCGACGTGGTCTCGGTGACGACCTACGTGGTGGCCGGCAACGACCTCGGGGTGGTGATGGCGGCCCGGGACGAGGCCATGGGCGGCCACGAGGCGGCGTCGACCCTGGTACTGGTGCCCGCCCTCGCCCGGCCCGAGTGGCGCCTGGAGGTCGCCGTCGTCGCCGCCGCGCCCTGAGCGGTCCCGCTGTCGCGCTTCGTGGTGGCGGTCGGCGCCGGCCGAGCCGTTCGGGCCATGTGCGTTCCTGACCGGTGACGAATCGTGATCCCCGGCGGTGCGCACGTCGTCGACAGCGATCAACGAGACCGCCATCCGGGCGCACTCCGCGCCGGTCGGCCATTTCGTCACCGGGGAAACCCCGAAAGGGCCGTCGACGGCTGGGCCATTTCCAGCAACGAGCCGTACGGGGCTGTACCGAATCCTGCCTATGCTGCGCCGGTGCACGGCGACGGCGAGCGCAGCTCCGGCCCGGGCCGGCCCCGTGACGCAGCCATCGACGTCGCCATCCTCACCGCCGCCCAGCGCCACCTGGCCAACACCGGCTACGAGGCCATGTCGCTCTCCGCCGTGGCCGCCGACGCCAACACCACCCGCCAGGCCCTCTACCGGCGCTTCCCGACAAAAGCCCAGCTCGCCACCGCGGCCATCGCCGCGCTTTCCGCGGCAATCGACCGCCCCGCCAGCGACGACCCGTTCACCGACCTCGTCGGCGAGCTGGAGGACTTCGCCCGCGCCATGGCCGGGCCCACCGGGCTCGCCATGGCCGGCACGATGCTGCAGGGCACCGCCGAGCGCGAGCTGGTCGAGCTGTACCGCGACCGGCTGGTGCGGCCTCGCGCCGAGCGCCTCCGGGCCGTCCTCGAGCGGGCCCTGCGCCACGGCCACGTCGACCACGACGCCGACGTCGAGCTGGCCGTGACCCTGCTCACGGGCTCCTGGTACGCGCTCGGCCTGGCCGGCACGCCCCCGCCGCCCGACTGGGCGGCCCGCGTCGCCTCCCTCGCCTGGCAGGCCCTCGGCGGGCCCCGCCGGGGAACACTCCAACACTGACCTGTAATCCCCGGTCGGGCGGCGGCGCCGCCAGAGGCTCAGAGGGGCAGCTTGCCCGTGGCCGGCCGGGTCGTCCCGTGGTCCTTGTAGGCGGAGATGGCCATCTGGGCGATGCGCATCTTGTGCACCTCGTCCGAGCCGTCGACGAGGCGGGCCGAGCGGATCTGGGTCATCTGGCGGGCGAGGGGCGTGTCCGTCGAGTAGCCGAGCGCCCCGTGGACCTGGATGGACCGGTCGACGATGCGCCACAGCGTGTTGGCCACGTGGAACTTCGCCATCGAGGACTCGTTGCGGAAGTCCAGCTTCTGGTCGATGAGGTAGGCGCAGTGCAGCACCATGAGCTTCGCCTGGTACAGCTCGAGCACCGAGTCGGCGATCAGCCACTGCACGCCCTGCTTCTCGGCCAACAGGCTGCCGTGGGCGTAGCGCTCGATCGCCCGGCCCACCATCAGCTCCAGCGCGTTCTCGGCCTGGCCGATCCAGCGCATGCAGTGGGCCAGGCGGGCGGGCCCGAGGCGGTACTGGCCCAGGAGGTGGCCCTGCCCGCGGCCGCCGAGCAGCTTGGACCGGTGCACCCGGAGGTCGGTGACCCGGATCTCGCAGTGGTTGTGGCTGCCCGACATGGTCTCGATGTCGCGCACGATCTCCCAGCCGGGGTTGGGGAGGTCGACGAGGAAGGCCGTGTTCGCCGCCTGAGGGATCTCGGGGTCGTCCTCGGTCTTGGCGATGAGGACGGCGAAGCGGGCGCCACGGGCGCCGGAGATGAACCACTTGTGGCCGTCGACGACCCACTCGTCGCCGTCCGGGTAGGCCCGGGTACGGATGAGGGTGGGGTCGGAGCCGGCCACCTCGGGCTCGGTCATGGCGAAGCAGGACCGGGTGCGGGCCTCGCACAGGGGCCGCAGGTAGTCCTCCTTCTGCTCGTCGGTGGCCCAGTGCAGCAGCGTGTGCATGTTGCCCTCGTCGGGGGCCTGGGCGTTGAGCACGAGGGGCCCGATGCGGGTCCGGCCCGCCTCGGCGGAGACCGCCGCCATGGCCACGTGGCCGAGGCCCATCCCCCCCCACTCGGCGGGCATGTGGGGCAACCACAGGCCCCACTCCCGAGCCGAGGCCCGGAGGTCGCGGATGGCGCCTCGCCAGTCGTCGCGCCCCCAGCCATCGGCGTCGGCCTTCTCCTCGGCCGGGCGCACGACGCTGTCCATGAAGCCCCGGACCTTCGTGCGCACCTCCTCCACCTCGGGCGGGAAGCTGAAGTCGACGGACATGGGGACCTCCTCAGGTGAGCAGCTGCAGCGCCCGCTCCTGCAGGCTGCCGGTCGAGCGCCCGATCCGCTCCCAGAGCGGGTCGTGGCGCTTGCCCCGCAGGTGCAGGCCCAGGTTGAAGCCGGCGATGATGGCGAACTTGTAGGCGGCGAGCGCCCGGTACCACGTGACGTCGGGCAGCCGGGCGCCCCACGCCGCCTCGTAGTGGTCCACGAGCTCGGGCGCCCGGGGCATGGCCTCGGGGACGGCGCCCTCGTGGTCCCAGGCCTCCGGGTCGTTGAAGGTCGCCATCCAGCCGACGTCGTTGAGGGTGGCGCCCACGCCGCACAGCTCCCAGTCGAGCACCGCCTCGAGCGTGCCGTCGGTGGCGTAGTAGAGGTTGCCGAACTGGTAGTCGCCGTGGAACAGCCCCACGGGCGCGCCCGTGGGGACCTGGTCGAGCAGCAGCCGGCGCAGGCGGGGGACGTGGGCGAGCATGGCCGGGCCCGCCGCCTTGTCGGCGAGGCGGTCCCAGCGGGTGACGTCATCGTCGAGGGGGACGGGCTCGCCCAGGTACCCACAGCGCGCCCGCCAGTCGACCCGGTGCACGCCGGCGAGCGCGGCCATGGCCTGGCGCGCCATCTCGCTACGGCCCGCCTCGGGAAGCTCGAGCACCCAGCCCGAGCCGCCCATCCCCACGACCGAGCCGCCCTCGAGCTGGTCGACCACGAAGTACGGGCACCCGAACCACTCGAGGTCCTCCGGCCCGCCCGACCAGCGCACGCGGCAGTGGGGGACGTCGCTGCCCTCGAGGGCGCGCAGGGCCGTGACCTGGCGGCCCATGTCCGCCGTGCCCCGCCAGCGGGCCCCCGGAGGTGGCAGGCGGAGGAACCACCGCTCGGTGCGGCCGCGGCTGGTGGCGGCGAAGCCGTAGGCGAAGCCGGCGTGGCCCGGCATCTTGGTCACCTCGCCGACCGCGACGTCGGGGTCGCCGTACGCGTCCCGGCAGAACGGCCCCAGCCGTTCCGCCACCTCAGCGAGGTCCACGCCGGTCTCCGACTCCCACGCTGCGACCCCGACGGGCCCCTCGCACCGGGACCGCGCTCAGCTCTTGCCGCCCTTGGCGATGGCGCGGATGCGGTCGGCGCCCTCAGGGTCGACGATCATCCCGAAGCGCTGGCCGTTGTGCGAGTGGCCCAGGTGGTGGAGCCCGAACGCCGCCTGGATCGTGTTCCACATGCCCATGTTGTCGAGCGCCTGGTTCACGCTCAGCTTGGCCAGCTTGAGGCCCATCAAGGGCTGCTGGGCGATCTTGGAGGCCATCTCCAGGCTGAAGCGCTCGAGGTCGTCGCGGGCCACGACCTCGTTGACCATGCCCAGGCGGTGGGCCTCGGCCGCGGTGATGGCCTCGCTGGTGAACAGCATCTGCTTGGCCTTGCGGGCGCCGACCTCGTAGGGGTGCACGAAGTACTCGTGGCCGTTCACCCCGAAGGCGACGACAGGGTCGGAGAACTGGGCGTCCTCGGCGGCGATGACGATGTCGAAGGGCCAGACGAGCATCAGGCCCCCGGCGATGACCTTGCCCTGCACGGACACGATCGTGGGCTTGGGCAGGTTGCGCCAGCGCCAGCAGAAGCCCATGAAGAACTCCTGCTCGGCCGCCATCCAGCCTTCCTGGCCGGGGGCGTCGAAGCCGCCGTAGGGCCCCACGGTGTCGAAGTCGGACACCTTGGAGGTGTCCCGCAGGTCGTGCCCGGAGGAGAAGTGCACGCCGTCGGCGGCCACGACGATCACCTTGACCGAGTCGTCGCGGGAGGCCCGGTCGAACGCGTCGTTCAGCTCGTAGAGCATGCGCCGGTCCTGGGCGTTGGCGGCCTCGGGCCGGGCGAGCACGACGCGGGCCACGCCCTCCGCCGGCTCCTCGTAGCGGATGCGGGTGAAGCCCTCGTCCGTCAACGTCGTCCTCCTCGGTCGCGTCGGGGGCCCTCCCCCACTCCCACCTCGACCATAGACGAGGGGCCGGGCGCCTCGGCCGGGGGCGCGACCGCGGGCGGGGCGCGGCGGCGTGGGCCAACGATTCTCGGTCGGTTCCGTCTCACATGCGAGACGGACCCGACCGAGAAGCTGGTCGGGGCCCGGGCCGACCGCCGTCACCGCCCGCCCAACCGGCCATGGCGCCGGGGGCGACCTCCAGGCGCCAGCGCTCGGGGCCCTCAGGCTGCCACCGAGCGACGAGGACGGGACGCGCCCCGCCACGGGCGGAGCTGGCGAGCAGCACGAGGGCGCCGTCCACCTCGGCCAGGCCGTGCGCCCACACCCGCGCCGCCCACGACGGCGACAGCCGCAGCCGCGCCCAGCCGCCCCGCGCTCGTGCCTCGCCCGCGGCTGACGGGCGCTCGTGCTCGGGATCGCCGTCCAGCGCACGTCGAGCGCCCCGACAGCTTGGGCGGGCGCGCCGGCGGACCCGAGGCTCCGGCGCACGGCGGGCACGAGGAGGCCCCCGAGCACCGAGGCGAGGCCCTGGTCCTCCCACGGCTCGACGGGGCCCGCCCGACGGCCGGCCGCGACCAGGCTGGCCAGGGCAAGCCGGCGCCGGAAGGCCACGGGCAGCCCGCGCAGCGCGTCGAGGCGGCGCTCCACCACCAGGGGCGGCGCCCCGCCGGCGGACGGCCGGCCCGGGGCGGGGCCGGGCCCTGTCAGGGCATCGCCCTCAGCTGCCCACAGGGCGAAGGGGCCGACGCTGCGCAGGTGGTGCCGGCAGGCGTCGACCACGTCGAGGCAGGGCACCGTCCGCCCGCCGAGGGCCACGACCGCCCGCTCGGCCGCGAGGTCGTGGTCGAGCAGGGCGACCCGGCCGTCCCGCCAACGGACGCGATGGTCGCAGCCGTCGCAGCGCACGGTGGCCTCGACAGCACAGAAGCCCTGGTACCAGGCACGATGGTTCACCCGGCGTCGTCCGGCACGGTCAGCG
>WHTX01000156.1 GCA_009377505.1 Acidimicrobiia bacterium | reverse complement strand
GCCACCCCCTCGACGTGGGCCTGGCCGCCGAGGCGGCCCTCGGTGCCGACCTCGCGGGCGACGCGGGTGACCTCCGCAGCGAAGGAGCGCAGCTGGTCGACCATCGTGTTGATGGTGTTCTTCAGCTCGGCGACCTCGCCGCGGGCGTCCACGGTGATCTTCTGGCTGAGGTCGCCGGTGGCGACGGCCGTGGTGACCTGGGCGATGTTGCGCACCTGGTTCGTGAGGTTGCCGGCCATGGAGTTGACGTTGTCGGTGAGGTCCTTCCAGGTGCCGGACACGCCGGCGACATGGGCCTGGCCGCCGAGGCGGCCTTCGTTGCCCACGTCGCGGGCGACCCGGGTGACCTCGTCGGCGAAAGCGGAGAGCTGGTCGACCATCGTGTTGATGGTGTCCTTCAGCTCGAGCACCTCGCCCTTGACGTCGACGGTGATCTTCTGGCTGAGGTCCCCGGTGGCGACGGCCGTGGTGACCTGGGCGATGTTGCGCACCTGGGCCGTGAGGTTGCCGGCCATGGAGTTGACGGACTCGGTGAGGTCCTTCCAGGTGCCCGACACGCCGACCACCTGGGCCTGGCCGCCGAGGCGGCCGTCGGTGCCCACCTCGGTGGCGACGCGGGTGACCTCGTCGGCGAAGGAGCGGAGCTGTTCCACCATCGTGTTGATGGTGGACGCCAGCGTGGCCACCTCGCCCTTGGCGGTGACCGTGATCTCCTGGGTGAGGTCCCCATTGGCGACGGCGGTGGTGACCTGGGCGATGTTGCGCACCTGGGCGGTCAGGTTGGCGGCCATGGAGTTGACGGACTCGGTGAGGTCCTTCCAGGTGCCGGCCACGCCGACCACCTGGGCCTGGCCGCCGAGGCGGCCGTCGGTGCCGACCTCGGTGGCGACGCGGGTGACCTCGTCGGCGAAGGAGCGGAGCTGTTCCACCATCGTGTTGATGGTGTCCTTCAGCTCGGCGACCTCGCCGCGGGCGTCCACGGTGATCTTCTGGCTGAGGTCGCCGGTGGCGACGGCCGTGGTGACCTGGGCGATGTTGCGCACATGGTCGGTGAGGTTGCCGGCCATGGAGTTGACGGACTCGGTGAGGTCCTTCCAGGTGCCCGACACGCCGGGCACCTGGGCCTGGCCGCCGAGGCGGCCGTCGGTGCCGACCTCGCGGGCGACGCGGGTGACCTCGTCGGCGAACGCGGAGAGCTGGTCGACCATGCGGTTGATCGTGTCCGCCAGCTCGGCGACCTCCCCCCGGGCGTCGACGGTGACCTTCTGGCTGAGGTCGCCGTTGGCGACGGCCGTGGTGACCTGGGCGATGTTTCGGAGCCGGGTGGTGAGGTTGCCGGCCAGCAGGTTGACGTTCTTGGTCAGGTCGAGCCACGTGCCCCCGGCGCCCTTCACGACCGCCTGCACGCCCAGCTTCCCCTCCACGCCGACCTCGTGGGCGACCCGGCTGACCTCGGAGGACAGGGCGGCGAGGCCCTCGACCATGGCGTTGGCCGATCGGGCGAGGGCGAGGAACTCGCCCCGGTAGGAGCGCGGCCCGTGGAGGCGCATACGGGGGCTCAGGTCGCCCGTCGCCACGGCGGAGATGACCCCCGACAGCTCCCGGGTGGGCCGGACGAGGTCGTCGACCAACTCGTTGAGCGCGTCGACGGTGGTGCGCCAGGAGCCGTTGGCGTCCACCAGCGTGACCCGCTCGTCGAGCTGGCCCTGGCGGCCCACTTGCTTGGCCATCCGCAGCAGCTCGCCCTGCAGCCCTGATTGGAGGCGGGCCACGGAGTTGAAGGCCTCGGCGACCTCGTCCAGCGGCCCGCTGCCTTCGGGCAGGCGGGTGGAGAAGTCCCCGAGCGCGAGCCGTCGCAGTGCGTCCCGCACGCGGGCCAGCTCGGGCGAGGGCACGTCGACTGCCGGCACGGGCCCCTCGCCGGCCGGGGCGGCCACCTCCGTAGCCGACCGTCCTTGCTTCGTGCTCAACGCTGCTCCCCTTCTCGCGGGGGTGGACCCTCCGTGCGCTGACGGCGCTCCCGAGCGTACTCGGCGCCTCGCTGATCCACAGCCCGGCGCCATGCCACGGCGGCGGCGTGCACCGCCCACGGCCTGCAGCGTTCGCCGGACGCACCCGCCTGCTCGGCGCCTGCCTGCTCGGTGACTGTCTCCCGAGCGCTGTGCCCCCTGCCCGCCAGCCCCCCGCCGGTAGGGTGCGCGGCATGGGGATGATGTCTGACGAGGAGCGCGACGCCTTCCTGGGCGAGCGGCGCGTGGGCGTGCTGGCCATGAGCCGGGACGAGGCTGGGCCGCTGCTCGCCCCGATCTGGTACCAGTACGCGCCCGGCGTGGCCTTCCGCATCTGCATGGGGGGCTCGACGGCCAAGGCGGCGAGGCTGCGAGCCGAGGGGCGGGCGTCCATCTGCGTGCAGGCCGAGGACCGGCCCTACCGCTACGTGACGGCCGAGGGGCCCGTCACCGTGGAGCCCCTGGGCGACGCCACGGTGGAGACCATCCGCTCGATGGCCAGCCGGTACCTCGGGGCGGCGGCCGGCGCCGCCTACGCCGAGAGCTTCTCCACGCCCGACGAGGTCGTCGTCACCCTCGTACCCGAGCGCTGGCGCGCCGAGGTCATCGGCTGAGGAGCTGCCGCCGGGAGAGCTCGGTGCCGCGCCCGGCTCTCGCCGCTGTGGGGCCCGGGAGCCGGCGCGGTGCCACGGGGCGGCGAGGAGATCAGGGCGGGCGGGAGAGGTCAGGGCCGGCGGTCGCTCACCGAGGTGCGGGCCTCGTGGATCGCCCACGCCGCGTTCACCGCGGCGGCGTGCGCCAGACCCCCGGGGAAGTTCCCCAGCAGGGCGCCGTCGACGAGGGAGACCTCGTCGGCCAGCAGGCCCAGGTCGTTGCCGTGGGCGGCCGCGGCCTCGAAGACCTCGCCTGCCCGATCGGCACGTCCCCGCCGGGCGTGGCACTCGGCCAGCCAGAACGAGCAGGCCAGGAAGGGCCCGTCCTCGGCCCCACTCGAGCGGCGCACGAGGCCACCCTCGCCGAGGCGCTCCTCGATGGCCCGCACGGTGCCGACGACCCGGGGGTGGTCGGCAGGGAGGAAGCCCACGAGAGGCATGAGCAGGAGGCTGGCGTCGAGCTCGACCGAGCCGAAGGCACCGGTGAAGGCGCTCGACTCCTCGTCCCACGCCTCCTCGAGGATGGCGTCATGGATCCGTCGCCGGACCGTGGCCCAGCGCTCCGGCTTGGCCTCGCGGCCGATGGTGGGGGCCAGCCGGCAACCCCGGTCGACGGCCACCCAGCTCATGAGGGCCGCGCTCACGGAACGGCGCTCGCCCTCGGGCCCCTCCAGGGGGCGGGGACCGGGTTGCTGCCAACGCTCGCTGACGACGTCGGCGAGGTGGGCGAGGAACGAGAGCCCCTCCTCGTCATCGGGGGCGAGGTGGTCGCGCAGTAGCCAGGCGGCGTCGAGCACCTCGCCGGGCACGTCGAGCTCCTCCCGGAGGTAGGCGTCGCCGCTCGCTCGCGCCGAGGCCGGCGCACGCCGCCCGCCGGCCCCCTGCGGGCCGCGCGCCGGCAGGTTCCTCGCGCCGCCGAGCCCGGTGATGGCCGGTGCGCCCACGCCGCCGCGGCCCACGCCGCCGCCGTCCCCGCCGACCCCACCGCCCCGCCCGCCGGCGGCCGAGGCGGTGGCTGTCAGCCACCTGAAGTAGCGCTGCGCCTCGTCCGGGCAGGCACCGACCCACAGCGCCTGGAGGATGGAGCGCGCGTCGCGCATCCACGCGTAGCGGTGGTCCCACCCGACGTCTCCGCCCGGGACCTCGCGCAGCGTGGTCGTCGGGGAGGCCACGACGGCCCCGGTCGGGGCGTGCGTCAGGCCCTGGAGCACGAGCGAGCTGGACCGCACGACGCCGTCGTAGGCGCCGCCGTAGGGATGGGCCTCGCCCCACGAGCGCCAGCCGTCGACGGTGTCCTCGACCATGGCGCTCGCCGGACGCCGCGGGGCTGTCGCCGGCCCGAGGGTGAAACCGGCACGCTCGCCGGCGTGTAGCACCACGGACCACCGCGGCCCGGGCCCTCCGCTCGACGGCACGTCCGAAGCGAGGAGCATCGCCTCGCCGGCGGCGTCGAAGGAGACGCCGGGCCCGCCCCGGGCCAACCTCGGCCGGGCCCGCCCGTGGTCGGGCCGGGGCTCCAGCTCGACCAACAGCTCCACCCGCCCCTCGAGGCCCTCACAGAGGCGCACGAGCACGTCGGGGGACCGGTGGCCGATCTCGTGGCCGCGTGCGCCGTGCTCGAGGGCGAGCGCGTCCGTGAGCCGGACGACGCCGGTCGCCGTGCGGAACGTGGCGCCCAGCACCAACGTCCCCGGCACGTAGGCTCGCTCGACCTCGTAGGACGTGACAGGCCGGATGGACCAGTGGCCGGCGCCCGAGTCGAGCAGGCGGCCGAACGTGCTGGGCGCGTCGAAGCGGCCAGGGCACCACCAGTCGACGGAGCCGTCCCGCCCGACGAGCGCCGCCGTGTGACCGTCGCCGATCAACCCGTACTCGGCGAGTGGCGCGTCGGCCGGCACGTGCGCCACGTACCCCGGCGGCGCGTGCGCCATGCCGGCCCGACCCCCAGAGGAGACGCCAGCGCCGCGCCCCGCCGCTCCGCTCCGGGCGGGGGCTCGCCTCAGCCGACGAGCGGCTCCACGTAGGAGAGGTGCATCTCGGCCACCCGCTTGGGCTGGTCGGCGAAGACGGCGGCCCGTTCGGGCGAGGCGTTGTAGACCTCGAGCGCGGCCTCGAAGTCACCGTCGTGGGCCACGGCCCACACGAACTGGTTCTGCTCCCGGTCGAGGTAGGCGAACAGGACGCGGAAGCCGTACTTCTCCCGCACGGGGACGATCCGGGGGAACCAGGCGACGAAGGCGTCGAGCTCGTCGGGGACGAGCTCGTAGCGGCGCAGCTGGACGGTGGCCATCGGGGCCTCCTCGGAGTTCGGCGTCAGCCCGCACGGTAGTGCCCCCTCCCGGGGCCGCCCGACGCGGCCCGACTCGGGGCTCGAGGGGCAGGTGGGCCGCATTGGACGGCGCCCGGACGGTGCTGGCATCGTCCTGCGGTGACCGCCGGAGAGGCGCCCGACGCCGTCCCCGCACGCGCTGTCGTGCCCCGACGTGCCTGGAAGGCGCTGGTCGTCGGGGGCGCGGGCTTCTCGCTGATCTCCTTCAACACGACGGCCACGAACCTCGCCTTCCCCGACATCGCCGAGGACTTCCCCGGCGCCAGCCTGTCGACGGTGTCCTGGGTGGCCTCGATCTTCTTCATCGGCCTGGCCAGCCTGCTCCTCGTCTCGGGCCGCCTCGCCGACCGCGTTGGCCGGCGCCGGGTGTTCCGCGTCGGCCTCGGGGTCTTCGCCGTCGGCGCCGCTCTCTCCGCGGTCGCGCCGACCGTCGGGGCGCTGATCGCCGCTCGCTTCGTGGCCTCGGTGGGCGGCGCCCTGGTCATCCCCAGCTCCCTCGCCGTCGTGCTGCCCGAGTTCCCTCGCGAGCGCCACTTCACCGCCATCACGCTGTGGTCAGCGACGGGGCCGGTCGCCTCGGCAATAGCCCCCGGCCTGTCCGCGGTCATCCTCGCCATCAGCAGCTGGCGGCTGCTCTTCCTGGTCAGCGCACCGATCGCCCTGGGGGCGCTGGCCGGGGGCTGGCGGGTCCTCGGGGAGTCGAGGGCCGAGCGGCGAACCGGCGCGCTCGACTGGGTCGGGGTGCTCGTCGGCACGGTGGGGATCGCCGGGCTCGTGTTCTCCGTCAGCCAGGGAGCGACCTGGGCTGGACCAGCTCGCCGCTGCTGGTGGGCTACGCCGCGGTCCTCGTGTGCGTGCCGCTCTTCGTGCGCCGTTGCCGGCGCCACGCCGAGCCGCTGCTCAACCTCGACGTGTTCCTGCTCCGCCCGGTGTGGACGGCGAACCTGGCCAACTACTTCCTGAACCTGGCGGCGATGGGCAGCTGGCTGGCGTGGCCGCTCTTCTTCGACCGGGTGTGGGGCTACTCGACGCTGGCCACCGGCCTGGCCCTCACGCCCGCCCCCCTGCTGAGCGGCGTCGTCGCCGCGTACGGGTCCCAGCTCTCCGAGCGCTTCGGCGCCGACCTGATGGTGCGCGTCGGCTCGCTCGTGCCCATCGCCGCCAACCTCTTGGCGTTCGCGCTGCTACGCGAGGAGGCGAACTACTGGCTCGTGGCCGCCCCGGCGATCGCGCTGATGGGCGGCGGCTGGGCGCTGACGCAGCCGCCGCTCAACAGCGCGGTGATGTCCCAGGTCGGCGCGGACCTCTACGGCCAGGCCAACGCGGCGTTCAACACGGTGCGCAACATCGCCGGGGCGATGGGCATCGCCATCGCCGTGGCGGTGATCGGCGACCCGGGACGGGCCGACGTGCTCGACGCCTACCGACGGGCGTTCGTGGCCTTCACGCTGTCCGCCGCGGCGTGCTGGGTGGTGCTGATGTTCCTCTACCCCCGGGTCGCCCGAGCTCGTGGGCGCGCCCGGGGGCTCGCCCCGAGCTGAGCACGAGCTGTGACCGAGGGCGGTGGACCGCTCAGAGGGCGGCGAGGACCTTGTCGGCGGTGCTGTGCTCGATGCCCGGGCCGTTCTCGAGGAACAGCTGCTTGACGACCCCGTCCTCGAGGATGGCGGCGTAGCGCTGCGAGCGGACGCCGAGGCCCATCTTCGTGGCGTCCCACTCCAGGCCGACGGCGGCGGCGAAGTTCCCGCTCCCGTCCGCCAGCATGAGGATCTTGTCCCCGACCTGCTTGGCGTCGCGCCAGGCGCCCATGACGAAGGCGTCGTTGACGGCCACGCAGGCGATCGTGTCGACGCCCTTGGCGCGCAGCTCGTCCTCGCGCAGTAGGAAGCCCGGCAGGTGGTGGTCGGAGCAGCCGGGCGTGAAGGCACCGGGCACGGCGAAGAGCACGACCTTGCCCTTGCCCAGAGCATCAGTGCTGCTGAGCGGCTTGGGGCCTTCCTCCGTCATGGTGGTCAGCTTCACCTCGGGGATGCGGTCTCCGGTGGCGATCGTCATTGCCTCTACCCCTCATCGGCCGGCGTCGTGGCTTCCGAATCCTGCTCGCCGAGCCGTCGAAGTGCGAATCAGTGGGCGTGACCTGGGGCGGGTAGGGTCCGCGAGCATGCAGATCGAGGGAGTCTCAGCCATCGTCACCGGTGGCGCGTCCGGCCTCGGCGAGGCGACGAGCCGACTGTTCGCCGCCGAGGGGGCGCGAGTGGTGATCGTGGACCTCCAGGACGAGCGGGGCTCCGCCGTCGCCTCGGAGGTCGGCGGCGTCTACGTCCGCGCCGACGTCACCGACCCCGACCAGTTCTCCGACGCCGTCCGGGCCGCCTCGGACATGGGCCCGCTGCGGGTGCTCGTCAACTGCGCGGGCATCGGCTGGGCGGCTCGCACGATCGACCGGGAGGGCACGCCGCACGACCTGGCCCAGTTCACCAAGGTCGTCAGCGTCAACCTCATCGGCTCCTTCAATTGCCTGCGCCTCGCCGCCTCGGCCATCAGCGCGACCGAGCCCCTCGAGCACGGGGAGCGGGGCGCCATCGTCAACACGGCCTCGGTGGCCGCCTTCGACGGCCAGATCGGCCAGGCCGCCTACTCGGCGTCCAAGGGCGGCGTGGTGGGCATGACCCTGCCCATCGCCCGTGACCTGGCGGCGACGGGGGTCCGGGTCAACACGATCGCCCCCGGCCTGGTGGAGACGCCGCTGCTGGGCACGCTGCCCGAGCCCGCCCGCCAGGCACTGGCCCAGAGCGTGCTCTTCCCCAAGCGCCTGGCCCAGCCGCCCGAGTACGCTCGGACGGCGCTGTTCCTCGTGGCGAACAGCTACATGAACGGCGAGACGATCCGGATGGACGGCGGGATTCGGCTGCCCCCGAAGTAGGGGCGCTCAGCCGTCGGCGCCGACGGCCTTGCCCGCCACCACGTCGGCGAGGCGGTCGAGCGTCGTGCGCATCGACGCCGGGTGCTTGCGGGGGAAGCCGAGCCGCTCGATGACCCAGGGCACCTTGGCCGTCGACCAGTCGAACTCCTCGGTCACGAGCGTGCCGCCCTCCGTGGGCTCGAGCAGGTAGCGCCAGCGGTGCCCGCCGAAGTGCGCCCAGGCGATCACCCGGTCCTGGGTGTACTCCACCACCGTCGAGCGCATCCGGTAGGGCACGCCGCGTCGCATGTCCATGCTGAACGTGTCGCCGAGGCGGACGTGGCGCCCGGGCTGGCGGCTCGAGCGCACCGTTCCTGACCCGTCGATGACGGGGTGCATCGACGGGTCGTCGAGGATGGCGAAGATCACCGCCGGTGCGGCCGGGATCACCCGGCTGACGGAGACCTTGCGCTCGCTCGTGGTGCTCATGGGCGGGTCCTCCTGGTCTGCCAGCCGCGAAGCATCCCTCACCGGGGTGGAGGATTCTTCGCGCCTCCTCCACCCCGGTGAGGACCCCGACCACACCTAGCCTGCCAGCCGATGCCGGAGCATGCGACGGGGACCTTCAGGGGAGCGGGCGGCCTGGACCTCGCCTACCGCAGCTGGGCGCCGGGCGGCGAGGCCCGGGCCACGGTGGTCCTCGTGCACGGCCTCGGCGAGCACAGCGGCCGCTACGAGGAGGTCGCTGCCGGCTTCGCGGCCGAGGGCTACGCCACCTGGGCGCTCGATCACCGGGGCCACGGCCGCTCGGAGGGCCGCCGCGGCCACGTGGAGCGCTTCTCCACCTTCGTCGCCGACCTCGAGACCTTCCGCCTGCTGGTCGCCGCCCACCAACCCGGCCCCCAGGTGCTGCTCGGGCACTCCCTCGGCGGCGCCATCGCCCTCGCCCACGCCCTCGGCCACCCCGGCGCGTGGGCGGCGGTCGTGCTCTCCGGCCCCGCCGTCGGTGCCACGGGCCCGCCGGCCAGAGCGGTCGCCCTCCTCGGCCGGGCCCTCTCCACGATCGTGCCGGCGGCCCGCGTCCTCGCGCTCGACGCCGCGGCTGTCAGCCGCGACCCCGCCGTCGTGGCCGACTACCGCGCCGACCCCCTCGTGCACCACGGTCGCTACACCGCCCGCCTCGCCGCCGAGGTGTACGGCCGCATGGCCAGCTTCGCCGCCGAGGTCCCGAGCCTGCACGCCCCGCTCCTCATCGTGCACGGCACCGAGGACAGCCTCGTCCCCGTCGACGTCAGTCGCACCTTGCTGGCCCTGGTCGGCTCGGCCGACAAGAGCCTGGTCGAGTACCCGGGCCTCTACCACGAGGTGTTCAACGAGCCCGAGGGCCCTGAGGTGCTCCAGGACGTCCTCGACTGGGTCGGGGCGCGGGTGCCCGAGGCGCGTCGCACGTGAGCACTCGGATGCTCCTGCTGCTCGCCCTGCTCTGCGGCATGGCCATCCTCGTGGCCTTCACCGTCCAGATCCTGATCGCCACGTGAGCGCGTGCCGCGGGCGCGCCGCGGGCGCGGAGCGCGTGGGCGGCCGGGCCACCGGGCGGAAGCTCGGGCGGCGGCGCACCGTTCCTACCATCGGTGGCTCCTCGGGGCCGCCACCAGGCCCGGCGCTACGATGGCCGGGCCCCCAACCCTGCGAGGTAGCTCGTGGCCGACAAGCATGACGTTGTGATCATCGGTGGCGGGCCGGGTGGCTACGCCGCCGCCCTCTACGGTGCTTCCGCCGGGCTCGACGTCGCCCTCGTCGAGAAGGCCAAGGTGGGCGGCACGTGCCTCCATGTGGGCTGCGTCCCCGCCAAGGAGCTGCTCGAGACGGCAGCCGTCTACCGCACGGTCTCGGGCGCCAAGGAGTTCGGCATCAACGCCGGCGCCCCCACGGTCGAGTGGGCGGTCACCCTCGAGCGCAAGGGCCGCATCGTCGACCAGCTGGCCAACGGGCTGCGCTCGCTCCTGCGCGGCCGCAAGGTCACCATCGCCGAGGGCGTCGGCCGGCTGAGCGGGAAGGGCTCGGTCACGGTCGCCGGCGGGGACGGTGCCGAGACGACCCTCGAGGGCGACCACGTGATCCTCGCCGCCGGCTCGGTCCCCCGCACCCTGCCCGGCTTCGACGTCGACGGCAAGCTGGTCGTCACCTCCGACGAGCTGCTCTCCATGGCCGACCTGCCGGGCTCGGCCGCGGTCATCGGCGGTGGCGCCATCGGCTGCGAGTTCGCCTCGATGCTCTCCGACCTCGGCGTGCAGGTCACCATCCTCGAGGCCCTGCCCCGCATCCTCGCCGGGGTGGACAAGGACGTCGGCGACGTGATCGCCCGCTCCTTCAAGAAGCGCGGCATCGCCACCCACACCGGGGTCAAGGTGTCGGGCCACACGCCCGAGCCCGACGGCAACAGCACCACCGTGCAGTTCGGCGAAGGCCAGTCGGTCACCGTCGACCTCGTCGTCATGTCCGTCGGCCGTCGTCCCTTCGCCGACCAGCTCGACCTCGACGGCAGCGGGGTGACGCTCGACGAGCGCGGCTTCGTCGAGGTCGACGGCCGCTGCCGTACGGCGGCGGAAGGCGTGTGGGCCGTGGGCGACCTCATCGCCACCCCGGCCCTGGCCCACGTGGGCTTCGCCGAGGCCGTCGTCGCCGTCAGGGACATCCTCGGCGAGGGCCCCGTCCCTGTGGACTACGACCGCGTGCCCTGGTGCATCTACTCCCACCCCGAGGTGTCCTTCGTCGGCTACTCCGAGGAGCAGGCCAAGGAGAAGGGCTTCGAGGTGGTGACGAGCAAGCACCGGCCCGCAGGCAACAGCCGGGCCATGATCCTCGGCGAGACCGAGGGACTCGTGAAGGTGATCGCCGAGAGGAAGTCGGACGGCACCGGTGGGCGCGTCCTCGGCGTCCACATGGCTGGCCCCTGGGTCACCGAGCAGTTGGGCCAGGGATACCTCGCCGTCAACTGGGAGGCGAACGTGGACGAGGTCGCCCAGTTCCTCCAGCCCCACCCGACGCTGAGCGAGCTGTTCGGCGAGACGATGCTGAGCCTGACCGGGCGCAGCCTCCACTGATCCCCCACACCTCCCGGAGCGGACGACGACATGGCCGAGATCGTGATGCCTCAACTCGGTGAGACGGTCACCGAAGGCACCATCACCAAGTGGTTCAAGCAGATCGGCGACCAGGTCGCCCAGGACGAAGTGCTCTACGAGGTGTCCACCGACAAGGTCGATTCCGAGGTGCCCTCCACCTCGGCCGGCGTCCTGACCGAGATCCGCGTGCAGGAGGGCGAGACGGTCGACGTGGGCACGGTGCTCGCCGTGCTCGGCGACGCCGCCGCGCCCGGCGCGGCGGCAGGCGACGGGGCCGCGGGTGGTGCTGCGACCGAGGCCGCGCCCGCCGCGGCGGAGCAGCCCCCGGCGAGCCCGCCCGCTGCCCAGGACGCGCCGGCCGAGCAGCCCCAGCCCCAGGCGGACGC
>WHTX01000155.1:7078-11520 GCA_009377505.1 Acidimicrobiia bacterium | reverse complement strand
CGCGCTGGAGCGCGCCGGGGCGCCCGTCGACCGCGACGCCCGGCCCGGGCTCGACCTCGCCCGGGCCGCGGCCCTGGGGCGCAGCCTCATCGCCGTGGCCACCACGTCGAGCCTCGACGACGGCGGCTTCGCCCGCCTCGTGGGGGCGGCCGAACGGCTCCGGGCCAGCGGGGCGGACCCCAGCCACCTCGGGGCCCTCGAGACCTTCACCCAGCACCACCGGACGTGGCTGGCCAACGACCTCGAGCGGGCCCGCCTCCGCCTCGTCTGGGCCGACTTCTTCACGCACTACGACGTGCTGCTGTGCCCCGTGACCGTCCTCCCACCCATCCACCACCAGCAGGAGGGGGGCTTCGGTGACCGCACGGTGTCGGTGGACGGCGTCGAGCGGCCCTACCTCGACCTCATCAGCTGGACCACCATGATCGGCTCGGCCTACCTGCCGGTGACGGTGCCCCCGGTGGGCCGCACCCCCGAAGGGCTGCCCGTAGGCGTCCAGGTGGTCGCCCCCTACCTCGAGGACCGCTCGGCCATCTTCGTCGCCCGCGCCCTCGCCGAGCTCTGCGGCGGCTACGAGCCCCCGCCCCTCGCCGCCTGAGCCCGAGACGTGCCCCGTTGCGCGAGCCGGTCGGACATCACGGCTAGCGTGAGCCCATGGGGGCCTCGATGGGAGAGCCGGCTCAGCGCTACCTCGAACACCTGAGCGACGCCGACCTGGTGCTCTTGGGGGCAGCCGCCGGCCTCGCCGAGGAGGAGACGCGCCAGTCCGTCGCCTTCCTGCGTGGCCGTCCGGACCTCATCGAGGACGCGTTGCGAGCGCCGTCGACCTTCCCCGCCTTCTTCCCCGGGCACGCTGGTGCCCCGGGTGGCGCGCCGTCGGGCCCGCCAGCTCCGGGGGGGCCCGACGCCGGGGGCGCGCTCATCGAGGCGACGGCCCTGCCCTCGCCGTTCCTGCTCTTCGCCGTGGCCGTGCACCGGGCCGTGCAGGACCTCGACGCCACGAGCTTCGTGGCCGAGCCCTTCGGCGGCTTCAAACGGCTGCCGGTGTTCGCCTCGGCCGAGCTGCGCGCCCTCTACGACGACGCCGGCCGGCGGCTCTTCACGATCGAGCACCTCGCCTCCTACACGCGGGTGACCTCGGGACGGGTGTGGGTGCGCCGGCAGGGCGGCGGCTACCGCCGGGTGCGCTACAGCGAGCTCGACCCCGTGCGCCTCGCCGGCCTGCTCGAGCTCGTCGACCCCGAGGAGCAGGCCGGCATCTACCGCCGCCTCGGCGACCTGGCACTCTTCCTCACCGGCGTCTTCCCCGACCACTGCGCCCGCACCCCGGCCCACCCCATCGCCGTCACCCGCCTCGTCCGGTCGGTGCGCGTGCCGGGCGCCGGCCGGCTCGACGTCGCCGACATCGCCCCCCTCGTCGGCAGCGACGGGCTCGGCGGGGTCCTGCGCGTTCTCGGCCCCCACTGGTACCGGCTCGCGGCGCAGCGATCGCCCCTGGCCACGGTCGCTCGCGGCCTCGACGAGGCGGCGTCGAGCTTCGACGGCATCCGCCGGTTCCTCACCGTGCTGACCGACCGCTACCTGTTCCCGGTGCGCGACCAGTTCTTCGGGTCGGCGGCGTGACGCGCCCACCAATGGCTCGCCAGCCGACATGTGGTCCCTGCCGCGGCGTTGACCTGCGTAATGTTCCCCGTCGGTGGGGACCAGGGGGGCGACCCCCTACTCTTGACATGGCCGTCGCCCCTGCCTCCGGCGGGGCGGCACCAGCGCCCGCTCCGAGGCCCGCATCGGCGGATCGGCCCCCGGGGGCGCGCAGTTCTAGCCCACGTCGACGTTGCCGAGGCGAGCACATGAGCGGTGACACGTTCTACGGGCTGCGGGAGATGGTGCTCCCCGGTCCCTCTCAGACCACCGGCTACCGCACCTGCCTCGTCATCGGGACGACCGGTGCCGGCAAGTCGACCCTGATCAGGCAGCTGATGGGCACGACGGGCAAGGACGCCTTCCCCGCGACCTCGGCCTCGAAGACCACCGTCGCCGAGACCGAGGTGCTCCTCGCCCCCGGCGCGTACTACGCGGTGGCCACCTTCATGCCCATCGTCGAAGTGCGCTCCTACCTCGAGGAGAACGTCGTCAACGCGGCGTTGGCCATCTTCGACGACCGGCCCGCGGCCGAGGTGCGCAACCGGCTGCTCGACCACGTCGACCAGCGCTTCCGGCTGCGCTACCTGCTGGGCGAGGGCTACCCGGACGGCGAGCCGGCGGACGTGGCCGACGACGTCGCCCACGAGTTGCGCCGCAACACCGAGGCGATCATCGGCCAGCTCCACCAGCTCCTCGAGGAGGCGGTGGCGAGCGAGGTCCGGGCGATGATCGACACCGGAGCGGTCACCAAGGACTCGCCGGAGGAGGAGCTCCACGTCCTGCTCAAGGACCGCCTGGCCGCCAACGCCACCATCCAGGAGATCGTGGAGTTCCTCGTCACCGAGGTGCGCGCCCGGGTGGAGCTGCTCTGCCCCACCGACGTCGTCACCTCCGTGACGGCTGGCCGCTGTACTGGCGGGCGCACCGCGACCGGCGCGAGGACATCCTCGCCGACCTGCGCCGCTTCGGCGGGAACGACGCCGCCGAGTTCGGCGCCCTGCTCACCCCGCTGGTGAACGGGCTGCGGGTGCGGGGGCCTTTCCACCCGGACTGGGCCAACGAGATCCCCTACGTGATGCTGATCGACCGGGAGGGCCTGGGCCACACGCCCGACTCGGTCTCCTCGCTGCCCTCCTCGACGACGCGCATGCTCGACGAGGTGGACACGATCCTCATCGTCGACAACGCCCAGCAGCCGATGCAGGCGGCGCCGGTGGCGGCGATGCGCCAGATCGCCGCCGCGGGCTACGGCGAGAAGCTCGTGCTGTGCTTCTCGCACTTCGAGCTCGTGCACGGGCCCAACCTGCCCGACATCAACGCTCGTCGCCAGCACGTGATCGCCTCGGTCGACCAGGTGCTGTCGGCCATCGGCAACGAACTCGGCTACCCCACGGAGCGGCTGCTGCGCCAGCGCCTCGACCGCAACCTGTACCTGCTGTCGCGCCTACACAGCGGGCTCGACCGGCCCGACGACGCCGACACGCTGGGCGAGCTGCGCTGGCTGTTGGGCCAGCTGCGGGTCGAGGCAGAGCCCCTCGACCTCGGTGACTCGCGACCCCTGTACTCCCGGGGCCGCCTCGCCGCGGTGGTGGACGACTCGATCGCCGCCTACCTGCGCTATTGGGAGCTGCGGCTGGGTGTGGGGACGGACCCGACCGTGCGGCCGGCGCACTGGAGCAAGGTCAAGGCGCTCTGTGTCCGCTACGCGCGCCGCTCCAACGACGAGTACGAGTCGATGCGCCCGGCGGGGGACCTCCTGGCGGCGCTGACCGACGGGATGCGGGTCTTCCTCGCCGAGCCGCTGCGGTGGACGAACGGGACGCCGGACGAGGACACCGAGCAGCAGATCCACGACGCGCTGACCCGCAAGGTCACGGCCGACCTGCGGCGCATGGTGAACGACCGGCTGTTCCTCGACGCCGCCGAGCTGTGGGCCGAGGCCCGGGACGTGACCGGGGCCGCCTCGGCCCAGCAACGGGCGGACCTGGTGTTCCGCAAGATCCTCGAGCCCCTGGTGGGGCCGTCGGGAAGCGCCATGGGCGACAGCCCGGACCTGCCCACCGCGGTGGTCGCCACCGTCGTGGAGCGCGCCGGCGAGCTCGACATCAGCATCGATTAGCCGACTGGACGGCCGGGCGCTCGGCCGAGCGGCTCAGGGCTTCGGGCTGGTGGCCTCGAGCAGCGCCCAGAGCATCCGGTGCAAGGGCACGGGCACGCCGTGGCGGTCACCCGCCCGGACCACGGCCCCGTGCAGGGCGTCGTGCTCCGTGGGCCGTCCGGCGAGGCGGTCGTGGAGCATGGACGTGGTGCCACCGGGCGCCAGGCCGGTGACGACCCCCGACATACGCGCGGCGAAGTCCTCGGGGAGCCTGGCCCCCGACGCGCCGCCCACGGCCACGACCTCGCGCAGCAGGTCCTCGGCGACCGCTGCCATGCCCGGGCCGCGGAGCACGCCCATGGGCTGGGCGGTCAGGCCGGTGAGGCCGTTCAGGACCGTGTTGAGGGCCAGCTTCGTCCACGCCGCCGTCGACCAGTCCGCCTCCGGCTCGACGCTGGCCGCCGTGCCGGCGAACAGCTCGACCAGGGCATCGGCGTCGGGGCCGGCAGGGACCTGGAGGCGGACGTCGGAGCGGTGGACGACCCGGCCGGGGGCGACGAGCTCGGCGGCGCAGTACACCACGGCGGGCAGGATCGTTGCCCCCGGGGCCACGGCCGCTCCTCGCTGGGCCTGCTCGACGCCGTTCTGGATGACCACGACCCTGGTGCCGGGCCCGCAGAGCGCCCCGAGCCATGGGCGT
>WHTX01000155.1:0-7068 GCA_009377505.1 Acidimicrobiia bacterium | reverse complement strand
CGTGCCCCTTCCGTCTGGTGCGACTTGACGGCCAGCAGCACCCAGTCGGCGACACCGCCACGACCGCTGTCCGTGATCGCCGCCGGCTCGGTGACCACGTCCACCTCGACGCTCGCCGGCGCCTCCGGCGATTCGACGTCGATTCGCTGGAACGGCCGGCGGGCGCAGACGACCAGGTCATGGCGCCCAGTGAGGGCGAGCTGCGCGGCGAACACCGAGCCGACCGCTCCCGGGCCGACCAGCGCGACACGGGCCATCCTCAGTCCTCCGGTCGCTCGTCGAGCACCCTGCGTGCCTTGCCGGGGAACCGCTCGAACGTGCCGACCGGCACCACCTCGACGACCGGGCGCACCAGCAGCCGCTGGTGGAGGTCAGAGGCGAGACGCTCGGCCGAGCGGTCGTCGGCGGCCTCGACGCTCACGGTCAGCACGTCGAGGGCGGCGCGGTCGCGGCGCAACACGATGCGCCACTCCGCACCGGCCGCCAACCGGGCCACCAGCACCTCCTCGATGGACGACGGGTAGACGAGGGCGCCACGCACCTTGAGGGCGTCGTCGATCCGCCCCACCACCGCGGTCATCCTGGGCAGGCCCGAGGCATCGCGGGGCGCGTCGACGGCGGCGGCGAGGTCACGCGTCCGGTACCGGACGAGCGGGCTGGCTTCGCGGAAGGTCGTCACCGTGACCTCGCCGACGTCGCCCGGCTGCACGGGCTCGTCGCGGTCGGGGTGCAACAGCTCGATGACGAACTCGTCGGTGGCGGCGTTGAGGTGGCCCGAGAACGGTTCGAGGGGCGGGCTGTAGCCCAGGATCGCCCCGCCCACCTCGGTCGACCCGTAGGTCTCCTGCCAGACGAACTGCTCGGGCATCGCCGCGCACACCTGGCGGCGTAGCTCGGGGCTCGCGCCCTCGCCACCGAGGAAGCCCAGCCGCAAGGGCCACGAGCCCAGGGCCGCGCCCTCCGCCTCGGCGGTCTCCACGAGCAGGCGCAGGTAGGACGGGGTGGCGGTGAGCCCGGTGATGCCCATCTCGGGCACCCACTCGAAGAGCTGTCGCGGCCCCGTCGGGCCGGTGTTCACGAGGGCGGCCCCGCTCACGTCGGCCAACAGGTCGAAGCAGGGCCCGCCCACCCAGAGCCCGCCGCCCAGCAGGTTGAGCAGCGAGTCGCCGGGCCCGAAGCCCACGTGGCGGCAGATGCGGGCGCACTTGGCCCCCACCGCCTCCCAGTCCGCCCGGGTGTAGCCGACGAACATGCGGGGCCGGTCGTGCCCGAGGTGGCGGAGACCCGGAAGAGGCCCTGGAGGCGGTCCGGGGACAGGGGGAAGCGGCCGTAGGGCGCCAGGTCGGCCTTGCTCGAGCTGGGCAGTGCGGCGAGCTCGCTGGAGCGCACCCCGGCGAGGTGGTCGCGGTAGAAGGGGATGGTCGCCCGTGCCCGCTCGACCAGGGCGTCGAGGGCGTCCCGCCGCTCGCCCAGCTCGCCCAGGCCGGGGGCGGCGGCCACCCCCACCGTCACCGCGCCACGCAGCGGTTGGCGAGCGTGCCGATCCCCTCGATGGCCGAGGTGACGAGCTCCCCTTCGGCCAGGTAGCGGCCCCGAGTCGAGCCGACCCCCGACGGGGTGCCGGTGAAGATCAGGTCCCCGGGGGCGAGCGTACAGATGGCGGAGAGCCGGGCGACCAGCTCGGCGACGGGGAAGATGAGGTCGCTCGTCCGGCTGTCCTGCATCCGCTCGCCCGCGACGTCGCAGGTGAGGCCCAGGTCGTCGGGGTCCGCCACCGAGTCGACCGACACCACGAAAGGCCCGGTCGGGCCGTAGGTGTCGAAGGACTTGCCCATGGAGAACTGGGGCGGGGTGTTGGCCATCTGCACCCGACGGTCGGAGATGTCCTGGCCGACCGTGAGCCCAGCCACGTAGGACCAGGCGCCCGCGGCGGGGATGTCGCGGCCGGCCCGCCCGATGACCACCACCAGCTCGACCTCCCAGTCGACACGGTTGCCCGACAGCACCACGTTCCCGGTGGGGCCCACGAGGCAGGAGGGGAACTTGGTGAAGACCATGGGGCTCTCGGGCAGGGACATGCCCGCCTCCGCGGCGTGGGCGCGGTAGTTCAGGCCGATCCGAAGACCTTCTGCGGGCGGGGCACGGGCGGGCCGAGGGCGGCGGGGTCGAGGCCGGCATCGGGCGCTGACCCGGCCACGGCGGCGGAGACGGCGGCGAGGTCCTCGTGGCGGGCGAGGGCCTCCATGGGGTCGGCCGGTAGGCGGCCGTCGCTTCGGTGGTGCAGGTCGTAGACCCCGTCACCGACGACGAGGGTCGCCCGACCTGCACGGTTGGCCAGCTTCCACGGCATGGTCGTGAAACCTAGTGCCGTGTCCACCAACGATGGTGGTCATGGCACTGGTGCCCGGGGCGGACCGGGCGCCCCGCCGCAGTCCTCGCCGCTACGAGCTACGAGCTACGAGCTACGAGGTGGCGTCCTCGCCCTCCACGCCCGACAGGAGGGGTACGAAGCGCACACCTCCGAGGTCTTCGCTCTGCCATTCGTCGGCGGCGAGCCGGCGCATCCGGACGAGGCGCTGCTCGCCCGAGGGCCCGAGGGGCACGACGAGCCGCCCGCCCTCGACGAGCTGGTCGGCCAGGGCCGTGGGCAGCTCGCGCCCAGCGGCAGAGACGAGGATGGCGTCGTAGGGCGCGGCCGCCGGCCAGCCGAGCCTGCCGTCGCCGACGTGGACCCTGACGTTGCCGTAGTCGAGCTCGCGCAGCCGGGCGGCGGCGGTGCCCGCCAGGCGGACGAGCCGCTCGACCCCGTGGACGTAGCCGGCGAGGCGGCTGGCCACGGCGGCGGCGTAGCCCGAGCCCGTGCCCACCTCGAGCACCCGGTCGGTGGCCCTCAGCTCGAGGGCCTGGAGCATGAGGGCCACCATCAGCGGCTGGGAGATCGTCTGGCCGAGCCCGATGGGCAGGGGGCGGTCGGCGTACGCGTGCTCGGACAGCTCCTGGCCCACGAACCGGTCGCGGGGCACGCTGGCCATGGCGGCCAGGACCCGCCGGTCCGTGATGCCACGCTGGGTGAGGTCCCGCTCGATCATCTTGCGGCGGGCTGGCTCGTCCTGCGGTGGCTCCGACCAGCCGGCCATGTCCCAGCTTCCCACAGGACGCGTTACCTCGACCGCGCACGTTGGTTGGTGGGGCGCTGGGGGGGCGCGGTGACGGCCGGGCCTGGTGGCCCGGCCGTCTGGTCCCCGCTCCCCTGGGGGTGCTGTTGCGCCTGTCGCCCTGCGCCTGTGCAGCGGCGGCGGCGGCGTGTGCGGTGTGTGTGTGTCAGGCGTCGACGTCGAGGTCGGTGTCCTCGACCCGGTCCAGGTCGACGTCGACCTCGGTGAGCTCGGTGTCGAACTCGGTGGTCGAGTTGTCCGCGAAGCGGTCGTTGTCCTCGAAGATGTCGTTGTCCTCGACGATGCTCGTCAGGTCCTGCTCCGTGTTGAAGGAGTCCTCGAGCGTGGCGTTGAAGGAGTCGTCGACGCTGTTGTCGACCTCGGTCAGCTCCACCGAGTTGTCGGTGAAGGACTGGTCGACGAACGTGTCGTTGTCCTGCACCGCGGCCTGCTCGTTGCCGTCCCCGATGGCCACGTTGGCGTTGCCCTCGACATCGTCGAGGTCCACGTCCACATCGCCCACCAGCTCGTTGCCCGAGCCCACGACCGTCTGCCCGCCACCGGAGCTGTCCACGTCCACGAGCGTGCCGTTGCCCACGTTGGCGTTGTCAGCGTTGATGTCGTTGATCGTGCCGTCGCCCAGGTTCGCGTTCTCCGCGTCCACGTTGGTGGCATCGCCCGAGCCGAACGCCGCCGCCCCGACCTCAGAGTCGTTGAAGGTCACGTTCCCGCTGCCGATCACCGCGTTCTCCGCGTCGACATCACCGTCGCCCGAGTTCTGGATGCCCTCGAAACGGCCCGTGTTCACCGAGCTGTCCTCCAGGTCGTCGCCCACGGCGACCGCGCCCCGGTCCGCCCGCACGTTCTCCTCGTCGATGTCGATGTCCACGTCCCAACCCGCCCAGATGTCGCTGAACCGATCGCCCATGTCCCCATCCCCAATCTGTCCCGGTCTCCCGCTGGCTCCCAGCGGCGATGAGAGACACCCTGGACCAACAACCCCACCCCCGGATCGGGGCAACCCCCCCAACCCCCACCACCGACTAGGGCCCCGCCCGCTCGGCCCGCCCGGCCCGCCACCAGCGGGCACCGACCGAATCGCCAGCGAATCGACGTCAGCGGGCACCGGGACGACGTCCGCTCGAGCGGGTGAGCAGCAGGGTCACCAGGAACGCCGTGCCCCACAGGAAGAACCACGGGTCCCAGACGAATGCGTGCCAGGCCAGCGCACGACGGTCGGCGTCGGAGCCGGCGGGGACGAGGCCGCTCTGGACCAGGAGGCCGACCACGGTGAGGAACCCGCCGTAGGCGACGAGCGTGATCGACGCGATCCAGCTGAGGATGCGCGGGGCCCGTCCGGCGGTCCACCGGGGGAGCCAAGTCGGGCGGCCCGCGATGGCCGGCGCGGCGAGTGCGACAACCGCCTTCACGACAGCGATCGCCCAGAGGGCTCCGACGACGGAGGGGTCTCGCTGGCGTCCCCAGCGCTCGATGTCGCCGCCGATCGTGTCCAACAGCGCCGTCCCGCCCTGGGCCCAGTAGGCGCTCGTCGCCGCATGGCCCAGCCCGAGGAGGGCGGCGGCGAGCGACGCGGCCACAGCGATGCGTGAGCGCCGGCTTGGCACGTCCCCAGTCTGACAAGCCGTCACGCCCGTCGAATCGACGCACGCGCCCAGCGAATCGGCGGGCGCGGGAGCGAAACCGTCACTGAGCAGGGCGAACACCGGCCGGCCGGCGCTCGCAGGCGGCGCGCGGCGATTCGACGTCGATTCGACGTGTTGGACAGCGAATCGGCGTGGCCGACGCCGGGTGCCACCTGAGCAAGTGCCGTGTCCACGGCACTACGCGACCAGCCGGGTACATCGCCAGGCGCGCCCCTCCGGTGATTCGAGGCGCGCGAGGGTGGCCGAGCCCGCAGGCCCGGCCACCCCTCCCCGGTTGCTCGCGCTGTGCCGATGGATCAGGCGTCGACGTCCAGGTCGGTGTCGTCCACCCGGTCGAGGTCGACATCGACCTCGGTCGCCTCGAACTCGGACTCGAAGGTGGAGTTGTCGACGAAGGAGTCGTTGTCCTCGAACACGTCGTTGTCCTCGACCACCGACGTCAGGTCCTGCTCGAGGTTGAAGGAGTCCTCGACGGCGAGGTTCCCGGAGTCCTCGACGCTGTTGTCGATCTCGAGCACCTCGACGGAGTTGTCGGTCACGGACTGGTCGAGCGAGAAGTCGTTGTCCTGCACCGCGACCTGCTCGTTGTCATCGCCGATGGCCACGTTGGCGTTGCCCTCGACATCGTCGACGTCGACGTCCACATCGCCCACGAGCTCGTTGCCCGAGCCCACGACCGTCTGCCCGTCACCAGAGGTGTTGACGTCGAGGAGCGTGCCGTCGCCCACGTTGGCGTTGTCGGCGTTGATGTCGTTGATCGTGCCGTCGCCCAGGTTGGCGTTCTCGGCGTCCACGTTGGTCGCGTCGCCACGACCGAAGGCCAGCGCGCCGACCTCGGAGTCGTTCAGCGTGATGTTGCCGTCACCGATCACGGCCTCTTCGGCGTCGACGTCACCGTTGCCCGAGTTCTGGATGCCCTCGAAACGGCCCGTGTTGACCGAGCTGTCCTCGAGGTCGTCGCCAACGGCGACCGCGCCGCGGTCGGCTCGCACGTTCTCCTCGTCGATGTCGATGTCGACGTCCCAACCTGCCCAGATGTCGTTGAACCGGTCACCCATGTCCCCATCCCCTTCCGGAGCTCTTCCCGCTGGAAGGCCCAGCGGCGATGGGGACATGGTGCGCCGGCGCCTGACGACGGGTATCGGGGCAACCCCCCTCCCCCGTCCGACGACTAGGGGGATGGCGCCCCCGGGCCTTCGGCCAACGCCTTGATGCCGGCCAGGGTGGCCTCCATGTTCACCCGGTGCTCCTCGAGGCGGCGGGCGATGATGCGCTCCTCCTTCTCGGGCATGGCCTCGATGGCAATGGTGAGCCCCGACGGCCCCGGCCCGAGGCGTGCCCACTGCCGCAGGCGGGTGCCCGAGCCGGCAGCCTCGAGGTCGAAGCGCCAGGAGGCCGAGGGGTGGGACGGTTCACCGACATCCCAGGCGAGGGCACGCTCGGGCTCCCAGGCGACGATCGTCGAGGTCGTCTCCCAGGTGCCCGCGGCCGGGTGCTGGTTACGGCCGACGAAGCGCGCCCCCACGGCAGGCCCGCTCGCCCCCCCCAACCACTCCACCGCCTGCAGCTCCGCGGAGAAGCGGGCCGGCACGGACACATCGCCGACCACGGCCCACACCACGCCGGGAGGCGCGTCGACGAGGACCTCGACGGCGACGGTCGGCCCCTCCGCATACCTCATTCCCGCAACCTCATTCTGGCTCCCTCGCGCCCTCACCAGCCTCCATGGGCACCGAGGACAGCGCACCAGCGTCACCGCCCTCTCCCTCGGGGGCGACCATCGACCGGAGCCTACGCCGGCTCGACGCCACCGGGTCGAGCGCGTCGCGCAGTGAGTCGCCGAGGGCGTTGAAGGCCAGCACGGTGAGGGCGATGGCCAGGCCCGGCGCGTAGATGTGCTGGGGGGCCCTGGACAGGAACTGCGCCGAGCGCCGCAGCATGATCCCCCAGCTCGGCGTGGGGTGCTGCACGCCCAGGCCCAGGAAGCTGAGGCTTGCCTCGGCAAGCAGCGCCAAGCCCAGCAGCAGGGTGCCCTGGACGATCACCGGCTGGATGGTGTTGGGCACGATGTGGCGGGTGACGGTCCGCCACGGCGGGCTCCCGAAGGACTCGGCCGCCTCCACGAACAGGCGCCCCTTGGTCGCCAGCACCTGGCCCCGCATGAGCCGGGCGAAGCTGGGGGAGAACACGACGCCGACGGCCACCATGGCGTTGACCAGCCCCGGCCCGAGGGCGGCGGTCACGCCGAC
>WHTX01000154.1 GCA_009377505.1 Acidimicrobiia bacterium | reverse complement strand
CGCTCCCCGCCCACCGTCACCCGTCCCGCGGGTCGAGCACCGTGTCGAGCACCGTGTCGAGCACCTCGGCGGCCCTCGCCTCCCGGGCGGCGCGGAGGGCCTGGCGGAGCGCGGGCCGGGTGGCGGCGAGTATCGACGCCGCCAGCAGGGCGGCGTTCACCGCCCCGGCGTCGCCGATGGCCATGGTCGCCACCGGTACTCCGGCCGGCATCTGCACGATGGACAGCAGCGAGTCGACCCCGCTGAGCGCCCGGCTGCGGATGGGCACGCCGATCACCGGCAGCAGCGTGTGGCCCGCCACCATCCCCGGCAGGTGGGCGGCGCCTCCCGCCCCGGCGATCACCACCTCGAGGCCCCGCGCCTCCGCCGACGTGGCGTAGTCGACCATCAGGCCAGGCGTGCGGTGGGCGGACACCACCTTCGCCTCGTGGGCCACGCCCAGGTCAGTGAGCGTGCGGGCCGCGCCCTGCATGGTCGCCCAGTCCGAGCTGCTGCCCATGATCACCCCGACGAGCGGTCGCTCAGCCATCGCCTCAAGTTCTCCTCGATGCGGGCCTCGTCGGGCCCCGGCGCCAGCTCGGGGGACCGCCCCACCAGCCGCTCGTGGACCTCGCCGTAGGCGGCGCGGAGTTGGTCGGCCAGATCGGGCCACAGGGCTGGCGGCTCGCCCTCGCCCCGGTAGCCGGCGGCCCGGTAGCGCAGGCGCAGCAGCTCCTTGTCGAGGTGCTCGGTGGTTCCGGCCCGCCAGAAGCGCGACGAGTCCGGCGTGTGGACCTCGTCGATGAGCGTGAGGCGCCCCGCGGCGTCGAGGCCGAGCTCGTACTTGGTGTCGACCAGGGTGAGACCGGCCGCGGCCGCAAGCTCGCTCCCCCGGCGGAACAGCGCGTGCGCGGCGGCGACGGCCGCCTCCCACACCGGTGCGGCCACCAGGCCGCGCTCGACGACAGCCGCGCTGGAGAGCGGCTCGTCGTGGGCGCCCTCGGGGGCCTTGGTGGTGGGCGTGAGGATCGGCGCGGGCAGCGGGTCGTCCTTCTCCAGCCCGTCGGGCAGCTCGATGCCGTAGGCCACCCGCTCGCCCGCCGCGTAGCGGGTCCACACCGAGGTGGACGTCGACCCCGTGAGGTAGCCGCGCACCACCACCTCCACGGGCAGGGGCGTGCAGCGGCGGGTGACGGTGACGGCGGGGTCGGGCACGGCCACCACGTGGGAGGCCAGGACGTCGGCCAGCTGGGCGGACCACCAGGCCGAGATGCCGGTGAGCAGCTGACCCTTGCCCGCCACGCAGCCGAGCACCCGGTCGAAGGCCGAGATGCGGTCGGTGGCCACGAGCACGACGAGCTCGTCGAGGGCCCCCTCGGCCACGGTGGCGGGGGCCGGGCCGGCCCCCGGCGTGTAGACGTCGCGCACCTTGCCGCGCACGACCGGGCCCAGCAGGGCGGAGAGGTCAGTCGCCTCGAGCACGGGCCACGAACCTCTCGAACAGGGTGCGCCCGAGGCGGCCCGGACGGCGGCCCCGGAAGGCGTCCTGGGCTTCGAGCACGTGGTCCTCGGGGTGGGGCATGAGGCCGACCACGTTGCCCCCGGCGTTGGACAGCCCGGCGATGTCGCCCGCCGAGCCGTTGGGGTTGGCCGGGTAGGCGCGCCCGGCGGGCGCGCCCTCGTGGTCGACGTAGCGGAAGGCCACCAGGCCCTCGGCGGCCAGGCTGGCCTCGACCTCGGGCCCGCGCACGGCGAGGCGGCCCTCGCCATGGGCGACGGGGCAGGCCACCAGGTGGCCGATGGAGCCCACCCAGGCGGCCGTGCACGAGGGCTGGGGCTCGAGGGTCACCCAACGGCACTCGAAGCGCCCGCCGGCGTTGGCGGTGAGCGTCGCCCGACGAGGGGCGTCGGGCCCGATGCCCGCACCGAGCAGCCCGCTGCGGACGAGGGCCTGGAAGCCGTTGCAGATGCCGAGCACGGGCCGGGCACCGTCCTCGGCGTCGGCATAGGCCCGCAGGGCCTCGCCGGCCTCGAGGGCCAGCCGGGTGCCGGCCCCGAGGGCGTCGCCGTAGGAGAAGCCCCCGGGCACGACGACCCCGGCGTAGCGCTCGAGGCGGTCCCGGCCGGAGGCGAGGTCGACCAGGAGCACGATGCGGGCGTCGGCCCCGGCCACCTCGAGGGCGAGGGCAGCCTCGCCGTCGCGGTTGGTCCCCGGGGCGTGCAGCACGGCCACCGGCGGCCGGCTGGCCATGGGCCCGCTCACCACGGCGCGCCGCCCTGGAACGCCCCCAGCAGCTCGTCCACGCCGAGGCCCACGAGCGGGCGGCGGGCGCGGGCCAACACCAGGCGGGGCTCAGCGGTGACCAGGCCGAGGCGGGCCAGGGGCTGGCCGGCCAACAGCGCCTCGAAGCGCTCGACGTCGCCCGGCGCCACCTCTACCAGCAGGCGCCCCGTGGTCTCCCCGAACAGCAACGCCGTGTCGTCGAGATCGCCCCCGGCCAGCTCCACCCGGGCGCCGAGCCTGCCCGCCAGGGCCGCCTCGGCCAGGGCCACGGCGAGGCCCCCCTCGCTCAGGTCGTGGGCCGAGGCCACCAGGCCGCCGCCGATGGCCCGGTGCAGGGCCCGGTAGCGCCCGAGGGGCTCCTCGGCGCACAGGCCGGGCACGCGGGCGCCGTCGCTCTGGCCGAACAGCTCGGCGTGAAGCGTCCCCGCCAGGTGGGGCCCGCTGGCGCCGACCAGGTAGAGCACGTCACCGTCGCGTGCCAGGGCGGCCGTGGGCGCCCGGGTGGCGTCGGGCACGACCCCGAGGGCGGTGATGAGCAGGGTGGGGGGGACGGGCGTCCCGTCGAACTCGTTGAAGAGGCTGTCCTTGCCCGAGACGAACGGCGCCCGGTAGGCGAGGGCGGCGTCGTGGCACCCCTGGCAGGCCCGCACCAGGGCGCCGAGGCGGTCCGGGAGGGTGGGGTTGCCCCAGCAGAAGTTGTCGAGCAGGGCCACGCGGTCGGGGTCGGCGCCCACGGCGACGAGGTTGCGCACGGCCTCGTCGACGGCGGCCACGGCCATGGCCCAGGGGTCGACCCGGCCGAGACGGGGGTTGATGCCGAGCCCGACGGCCAGCGCCCGCCCGGGCCCCCAGCGCCCGAGGGGCACGAACACGGCGCCGTCGGCGGGGCCGTCGCCCTCGGGGCCGCACAGGGGGCGCACCACCGTGCCGCCGCGCACCTCGTGGTCGTAGGTGCGCACGATGCGCTCCTTGGAGGCCACGTCGGGGTGGCGGAGCAGCGCCAGCAGCACCTCGTCGGCGGTCGGCGGGGCGGCGCGGCCACGGGCTGGGGGCGCCGGGCCCGGGCCGCGGCCTGGGCCGGTGGGGATCGGGGCCGGCTCGCGCCACACGGCTTCGAGCTCTCGCCGGGGCAGCCCGTCGTGGAGGAACCCCATGGGCAGGTCGACGACGCCCCGGCGCCCGTGGCGGACCACCAGGCGGCCGTCGCCGGTGAAGTGGCCGAGGTCGGTCACCTCCACCTCCCAGCGCTGCCCGAGGGCGAGGAGGGCGTCGAGGCGCTCGGGGGGGACGGCCAGCACCATCCGCTCCTGCGCCTCGGACAGCCACACCTCCCAGGGCCGCAGCCCCGGGTACTTCAGGGGCACGTCGACCAGGTCGACCTCGGCGCCAAGGTGGGCGGCCATCTCCCCCACCGCCGAGGACAGCCCCCCGGCTCCGCAGTCGGTGATGGCCGAGTACAGGCCGGCGTCGCGGGCCTCCTCGACCAGCTCGAGCACGCCCTTCTCGGTGATCGGGTCGCCGATCTGCACGGCGCTGCCCGACGCCTCGGCGGTCGCGGCGTGGAGGTCGGCCGAGGAGAAGGTGGCCCCGTGGATGCCGTCCCGGCCCGTGCGCCCGCCGAGCACCACCACCCGGTCGCCGACCCTCGGCGTCGTAGGGTGGGACCCGGCGGGGAGCAGGCCGATGCTGCCGCAGAAGACGAGCGGGTTGGCCAGGTAGCCCTCGTCGACGAGCACGGCGCCGGCCACGGTGGGCAGGCCCAGCTTGTTGCCGTAGTCGCCCACGCCGGCGACGACGCCCTGGGCGACGCGCCGGGGGTGGAGCACGCCGTCGGGCACCCCCTCGACGGGCAGGTCCTGGGGGCCGAAGCAGAGCACGTCGATGTTGGCCACCGGCCTGGCGGACACGCCGATGACGTCGCGCACGACGCCGCCGACCCCGGTGTTCGCCCCCCCGAAGGGCTCGAGGGCAGAGGGGTGGTTGTGCGTCTCGACCTTGATGGCCACGTCGGTGGTCTCGTCGAAGGCGACGATGCCGGCGTTGTCGACGAAGGCCGAGCGCAGCCAGGGCGGCCACAGCGCCTCGGTGGCGGCGCGCAGGTACGTGGCGAGCAGGCCGTCGACCTCGAGCTTCTCCACCACGGTCCCGTCGGCCGCTTCGCGCCGGTAGTGGACGAGCGCCTTGAAGGTCTTGTGCGCGCAGTGCTCGGACCAGGTCTGGGCCAGCGTCTCGAGCTCGGCGTCGGTGGGGTCGCGGCCCTCGGCGCGGTACCAGCCGGCGATGGTGGCCATCTCGGTGGCATCGAGGGACAGCAGGCGGCTCCGGGACAGCTCGGCCAGGGCCTCGGCGTCGAGGTCGCGCACGGCGACCACGGCGACGTCGTCGCTCCGGCCGGCCGCCCCCCCCTCGGCCACCATCGTCAGCTCGCCGATGGCGAACCGCTCGATGGTCGGGTTGGCCAGCACGGCGGCGGCGAGCCGGGCCACGGCCTCGGGCCCGAGGTCCTCGCCGACGAGCTCGTAGCGGGTGGCCGTGGACGCCCGGAGCTCGCCGAGCCCGAGGTGGGCGGCGGCCCGCTCGAGCTGGCGCGCCTCGACGTCGGTGACGCCGGGGAGCGGGCCGACCTCGACCACCACGGCACCGTCCTCGTCGGGGGCGCCCGGCGGGTAGCCGCCCACGCTGGCCGTCTCGGTCACCGGGTCGGCCAGCACCTCCTCCACCAGGCGGGCCGTGGCGGCCTCGCCGGGGTCGGGCGAGAGCAGGTATACCCGGCTGACCCGGCAATCGCGCAGGGCGAAGCCGGCGTGGTCAGCGGCGGCGAGCACCGCGGCCGCCCGGGGCGCCCCACCGCCCGAGATCACGAGTCGCACGCCACCGGCCCGCTGCACGTGGTCACGTTAGCCATGATGGCCCACGGGCCCCGGGGCCGGCGGGGCCCGGCCCGGAGCTCGCGGTCGACGCTCAGCTCTCGAGCGCAGGGACCTTGGGCTGGGCCACGAGGCGCAGGTAGGGCTTCAGCGTGCGGAAGCCCTCGGGGTACTTCTCCTTGGCCTGCTCGTCGGAGACGGCGCCGACGATGACCACGTCGTCGCCGTAGTTCCAGTTGCCCGGCGTGGCGACCTGGTGGTTGGCCGTGAGCTGCAGCGAGTCGATGACGCGCAGGATCTCGTCGAAGTTGCGCCCCGTCGAGGCCGGGTAGGTGAGGGTCAGCTTGACCTTCTTGTCCGGCCCGATGACGAACACCGAGCGCACCGTGTTGGTGTCGCTGGCCGCGGGCTGGATCATGTCGTACAGGTCGGCCACGGTGCGGTCAGGGTCGCCGATGAGGGGGAAGTTCACCGCCGTGCCCTGTGTCTCCTCGATGTCCCTGTTCCACTCCTCGTGGCGGTCGATGGGGTCGACCGACAGGCCGATGACCTTCACGTCGCGCTTGTCGAACTCACCCTTGAGGGCGGCTACGAGGCCGAGCTCCGTGGTGCACACCGGGGTGAAGTCCTTGGGGTGCGAGAAGAGCACGCCCCAGCTGTCGCCCAGCCAGTCGTGGAAGCTGATGGGGCCCTGCGTGGTGTCTGACTGGAAGTCGGGGGCGGTGTCGCCGAGACGGACGGCCATGGAGGGGACTCCTCTTCGTCGAGGTGCGCCGCATGATGCGCACGCGGCGCGGGCAAGCGAACAAACCCGATCGAGTTTGTCAGGATTCCGCGCCGTCCTCAAGGCCCGCGGCGGCATCGACGGCGCCGAGCACGTCGGCGAGCACGTCGGCGGTGGCTTCCAGCCCCGCGGAGAGCCGCACGGTGCCGACGGAGATGCCCGCCTCGGCGAGCTCCTCGGGGCCGAGCCCGGCGTGCGAGGTCGAGGCCGGGTGGGTGATGAGCGTCTCGGGGCCCCCGAGGGAGGGGGCGAGGCGGCACAGGCGCAGCGCGTCGACGAAGGCGCAGGCCGCGCCGTAGCCGCCGAGGTCGAAGGACACGAGCCCCCCTGTCACCCGCAGCTGCCGCCGGGCCAGCTCGTGCTGGGGGTGGGAGGCGAGGCCCGGGTGGCGCACGTTGGCGACGCGGGGATGGGCCTCGAGCGCGGCGGCGAGGGCGAGAGCCGTCTCGGTCTGCTGGCGCAGGCGGACGCCGAGGGTGCGCAGGCCCCGCAGCCCGTTGAGGGCGTCGAAGGGCGAGGGCGTGGCCCCCTGGACGGTGGCGAAGCCCCACAGCCAGTCCACGAGGTCGCGCTCGCCGCTCACCACGCCCAGCGTCGCGTCGTTGTGCCCGGCCATGGCCTTGGTGGCCGAGTGGATGGACAGGCTCACCCCGTGCTCGAGGGGGCGCAGGCCCAACGGGGTGGCGAACGTGGCGTCGACGGCCGTGATCGGCCCCTGCAGCCCGGCCAGCTCGTCGAGGTCGACGAGGTCGAGGCAGGGGTTCGCCGGCGTCTCGGCCAGCACCAGGGTGGTGCGGCCGGGCTCGACGGCCTCGGCGAACGCGCCCGGCCTGGTGGCGTCCACGAAGGTGACGTCGATGCCCATGCGGGGACAGACGCCGCGCAGGAGCTGCAGCGTGCCCCCGTACATCTGCTGCTGGGCGACGACGTGGCTCCCCCTCGAGCAGAGCCCGAACACCGTGGCGAAGACGGCCCCCATCCCCGAGGCGAAGGCGAGGGCGGCCTCGGCGCCCTCGAGTTCGGCCACGGCGTCCTCGAAGGCGGTGACGGTCGGGTTGGCGTAGCGGCTGTAGAAGCGCTCGGGGCGGGGCCGGGCGCCGAGCTTGCGCATCTCCTCGAGCGAGCCCTGCTCGAAGACGGACGTGGCCCACAACGGGGTGGCCAACGAGCCGGCGTTGTGGCGCCGGCCACCGCGCACCGCCATCGTCTCGCGCTCCGGCTCGCGGGCGCCGCGCCGGTCGGGCTGTCCTGTCGGGCCGCTCGCGTCCATGGTCTGCCTCTCTCGGGACGGACCGCCCGCAGGCCCTGCGGTGACGCCGGGAGCAGGCGCCGGACATGTGGTTGCCCGGGCGGGCTCACCCCGCCGGGCCACATCCCACCCCGAGGGGTGGAGAGCACCTTGGATGTCCGTCCCAGGTTGCCGGGCCCGTGCGCGACGGGCCGCTCGTGATGCCGCCCGTATTGCACTCGCTGCGCACGCCGGGCGCAAGTGGCTTGCCGCGCCGGCAACCTGCGTCGGGCGCTGCGCAACATGGCCCGGGCATCCCAGCGCCCCGAGGGCGCGGTACCGTGGGCATGGGCCGTGAGTCCCACGACCCCGATCGCCACGAACCCGATCGCACCCCGGAGGAGCACCGCCTGGCATGGCTGAAGACTCTGCATCGCGAGTGAGATGGGCGTGCACGGTCTGCAGCCGGCGGGAGGTCGAGTTCGCCCCGTCGGGGCGCTGCGTCGACTGCGAGGGTTCCTTCGACGTGCCGACGGTCGGCGAGACCAGCTCGCTGCGCCAGATCGGCGCCGTCGCCTCCATCGTCGGGTTGTCGTTGCGCAGCGTCCGGCACTACGAGGACGCCGGGCTGGTGCTGCCGGCGGCGCGGACGGCCGGCGGCTTCCGCCTCTACGACGAGCAGGCCATCGGGCGGCTGCGGCTGATCATGCAGATGAAGCCCCTCGGCTTCACCCTCGAGGAGATGCGCCTGCTCATCGATGCGCGCCAGCGCCTCGCCGACGGCGACCTCTCGCCCGAGGAGGCCGAGGAGCTGGTGGGGCGGGTGGCCATGTTCGCCGCCGCCGCGGCCGAGAAGTGCGCCCAGCTCCGCGAGGAGCTGACCATCGCCGAGGCGTTCTCGGCCGACCTGCAGCGAGAGGCCAGCGACTTCACGGCCTGACCGGCCGTCGCCCCTGTGCTGGTCGACCGGTCGGCCGGCGGGGGCGGTGGGGCCCGGGACGACACCCGCTCAGCCGCTCGGGCGCCCAACCTCGTCCGGGTGCCCGGTGCGCATGGCGTACGCCCAGGCGCCGAGTTGGATCTCGGCCGCTCGGCGACGGTAGGCGCGAGCCAGCACGGGGTTCACCGTGCGGGCCTGGCGGCGTAGCGTCCTCGAACGGCCCTGCATGGTGGCGAGGTGGCGAACGATGCCGTCCTCCCTGGCCTGGTCCGTCCTGGGCTGGTTCGTCCGCTCGAGGGTGGCGGTGGCGTTCATTGGGGCCCTCCCTAGGTCCTGCGTGCGCCTCCTCGGCCCACGTCTGCAACGTCGAACGCTCACAGGGTGCTCTCTCATCCCACTTGCACGCCGCTTGCACGGCCGACGTCGCAGGGTGAGACGTCACGACGGCCCAGGACTCATCGGCGCCGGCGACCGGCAGGGTTGTTCACGCCCCGGCCACGAGCCCGGCCCGAGCCGAGGGGCGTCAGCGAGTAGCCCCGATCTTGCATTCGAACTCGTTCGAGCTGGTCAGCCAGCCGGCCGCATCACTCGACCGACCAGGTGCCGTCCAGATCAGCGGCATGGCCACGAGCCTCATGAAAGATCAGGGCTAGGGTCGTGGCGACATGCGTACGCCTGCTGACGTGCCGCGGCGCCCGCGACGACGGAGGATGCCGGCCCGCCTCCTCATCGCCGGCGCAGTCATCGCCATCATCGCCGCCGTCGCTTCCGCCCGGGGCGTGGCCGGCATCTACACCGACTTCCTCTGGTTCGACTCGCTGGGGTTCTCCTCGGTGTGGCGGGGCCTGCTCTGGGCGCGAATCGGGCTGTTCGTGCTGTTCGCCGCAGTGTTCTTCGTGCTGCTCTTCGCCAACCTGCTCGTGGCGGAGCGCCTCTCCCCCGCGCCCCTGCTCGGCCTGCCCGCCGACCCCCGCCTGGCCCGGCTGAGCGGCACCCTCGAGCGATCTCCGCGCCTGCTGCGCGCCCTCGTGGCCGCCCTGCTCGCCGTGGTGTTCGGGGGCATGGCCGTGGACCGTTGGCACGACTGGGTGATGTTCCGCAACTACGTCCCCTTCGGCGTGGACGACCCGCTGTTCGGCCGCGATGCCGGCTTCTACGTCTTCCAGCTGCCGTTCCTGACGTTCGCCGTCGACTGGCTCTTCGCCGCGTTGCTCGTGACCCTCCTGTTCGTGGCGGGAGCCCACTACCTGGGCGGTGGCATCCGCTGGCGGAACCCCCGCCCCCGCGTCGCCTCGGGGGCGCGGGCCCAGCTCTCGGTGCTCCTGGCCGCGCTGGCGCTGGTGAGGGCGGCCGCCTACTACCTCGATCGCTTCGAGCTCACCTTCTCCACCCGGGGCGTGGTCGACGGCGCCGGCTTCACCGACGTCAACGCGCAGCTCCCGGCCATGAGCCTGCTCATCGCCATCTCCCTCCTGGCCGCCGCGTTGTTCGTGGCCAGCATCTGGCGGCGGGGCTGGATCGTGCCCGCCATCGCCGTGGGCCTGTGGGCGCTCGTGGGGCTCGTCGCCGGCGTGCTCTACCCGGCCTTCATCCAGCGCTTCAGGGTGGAACCGGCCGAGTCGACGCGCGAGGTGCCCTTCATCGAACGGAACATCGAGGCCACCCGGGCGGCGATGGGCCTGTCCGAGATCGAGGTCGACCCCTTCGCCTACGACGAGGAGCTCGGCTCCCAGGAGCTGGCGGACAACGCCGAGACCATCCGCAACGTGCGGCTGTGGGACCCCCAGGTACTGCAGCAAACCTACCAGCGGCTCCAGGAGGTGCGGACCTTCTACCGCTTCACCGACGTGGACGTGGACCGCTACGAGCTCGGCGACGAGCTCACCCAGACGATGCTGTCGGCCCGCGAGCTCAACCCCGAGGCCCTGCCCTCGGACACCTGGGAGAACCGCCACCTGGCCTTCACCCACGGCTTCGGGGCCGTCATCTCGCCCGCCAACGCCGTCACCGCGGACGGCCAGCCCGACTTCCTCGTGCGCAACATCCCGCCCCAGGGCGAGCCGGAGATCACCGAGCCCCGCCTCTACTACGGCGAGGGCGTCGGGGGGTTCGCCATCGTCGGCACCGGCCGCGACGAGATCGACTACTTGCGCGACGACGGCACACCCGTCACGAACCGCTACGAGGGCCCGGGGGGCGTCGGCGTCGGCACGATCCCCCGGCGCCTCGCCTTCGCCCTGCGGTTCGGCGACATCAACCCGCTCATCTCGGGCTTCATGACCGACGAGTCGCGCATCCTGTACATGCGCGACGTGCGGGAACGGGCCCAAGCGGTCGCGCCGTTCCTCCACCTCGACCACGACCCCTACCCCATCGTGCTCGACGGGAGGATCAGCTGGGTCCTCGACGCCTACACGACGACGTCCCGTTATCCCTACGCCCAGCGCGCGGACACCAATCGCCTCGAGGGCGACAGCGGCCTCGACCACGAGTTCAACTACGTGCGGAACTCGGTGAAGATCACCGTCGACGCCTACGACGGCACCACCCGGCTGTACGTCGTCGACCCCGACGACCCCATCGCCGCCGCCTACCGCAAGGCCTTCCCCGACCTCTTCGTCGACGCGGAGGACGCCGTACCCGAGGCGCTGCGGGCCCACTTCCGCTACCCCGAGGACCTGTTCCGGGTGCAGACGAACATGTGGGGCCGGTACCACATCACCGACGCGAACGAGTTCTACTCCCAGTCGGACCGCTGGAACATCGCCCAGGACCCGGGATCCGGCGGTGGGCCCACCGTTGTCACCGTCCCGCCCGCCCCCGGCCAGCCCCCGCCCGAATCGGGCCCCGCCAACCGCATGGACCCCTACTACCTGCTCATGCGGCTGCCCGGGGCGACCCAGCCCGAGTTCCTCATCCTCCAGCCCTTCGTGCCCTACTCCGAGGACGACAGCCGGCGCGAGCTCTCGGCGTTCATGGTGGCCAAGTCCGACCCCGAAGGCTACGGGGACCTCCAGGTGTTCGTGATGCCCCGGGACCGCCAGGTGGACGGGCCCGCCATCGTGAGCGCGCGCATCAACCAGGAACCCGAGATCTCCCAGCTCATCACGCTGTTGAGCCGGGCGGGCTCCGAGGTGCTGCTCGGCAACCTCATCCTCGTGCCCGTGGAGCAGTCCCTCGTCTACGTGCAGCCGCTGTACGTGCAGGCCACGGGGGCCAACGCCGTGCCCGAGCTGAAGAACGTGATCGTCGTGTTCGGCGACCGCATCGCCATCCGGGAAACCTTCCAGGAGGCGCTCACAGCCGTGTTCGGCGACGCCCCCGAGACCCTCGAGGAACGCCCCCCCGAAGGAGAGCCCCCCGGGGAGGAGCCGCCCGGGGGCACCGCCCCGCCCGCTGGCCCCCTGCCCGACGAGGTCAACCAGCTGCTCGACGAGGCGGCGGTGGCCTTCACCGCCGCCGACCAGGCCCTGCGCAACGGCGACCC
>WHTX01000153.1:1099-11617 GCA_009377505.1 Acidimicrobiia bacterium | reverse complement strand
TCGACCTAGTCCTCAGCGGGGTCACCGTCCCCGCGACGGGTGCAGCCCCGGCCCCTGCGCCGGTAGTGCAACCCGACCGCGCCGCAGGCCCGCATCAGCCGCTCGGTGCGGCCCGTTGAGCACGGGAGCCGCAGCCCGAGGCGGAGCTCGGCCCGGGCCCGGGGCGCGCCGTAGGTGCGGCGGGAGCTGGTCCAGATGTCGTGGATCGTGTTGGCCAGGTAGGCGTCCGCCAGTTCGGCGTCGGTGACGGGCTGGTTGCGCCGCTGGTAGAAGCCCGAGGTGGAGACGCCCATCACCCGCAGCTCACGCCGCAGGCGCGCCAGCTCCTCCCGCTCCGCGCTGCTCATCCCGTCGGAGCGGCGGCCTTCGTCGAGGTCGGCCTGGTGCATCCAGTTCCGCAGGCACGAGTCCGAGATCCCAAGATCCCTGGCCAGCTCGGCGATGGGCTTCTCCCGGAGGCGGGCCAGCTCCACCGCACGCTGACGGAACTCCGGCGGGTGCGGGCGAGGCATCAGGACTCCTTCCCGAGACGACCACGGTCGCCTCAGCATCGGTGTCCGTCAAGCCGGGGGAAGCCCACACCGCCACGACCACCCGACCAAGACCGCCCCTTGACACCTACGGGCCCTGGGGTGCCTGAGCCGAAGATGAACACGCCTTCGTCGGAGACGGTGAGCGTGGCGTGTTCGCTCTTGCGCAGAAGGGCCCGCCGAGCCCAGTACACGCCTGGCGGGACAGGCTCGGCGGCATCCACGTGGGACTGCAGCACCGCGGTGTCATCTCTCACGACGGCTACCTGACCGGCTTCGGCTCATCGGGCGGGGTTCCACCGTGAGCAAAGGGGGCCTGCGCAGACACCTTCCCCGGCGTAGTCGTCCGAGCACTGCGCGAGACTGCGCCGTGACCGGGGGAGGGCCATGGGCAGACGCCGCGGCTCGATCGATGTGGACGGGCTTGGCGTACTCCTCGCCGGCCTCGTCTTCGTCGAGGGCCTCATCGTGTGGGCGAGGCAGACGACGGACCGGCTTGGACAGGTGCTCTCCGAACCGAGGGTCCAAGTCGGCGCCGTGTCCTTCGCAGTACTGGCGCTGTGCGTGTGGCTGATCTTCCTCCGGCCCACGAGGTGCGGGGGCCCGACGCGCAAGGGCTTGCCGTGCCGCAAGCTCGTGCGGGGCCGGTGGCGACGTTGCGGGTACCACCGAGGCGCTGAGCTGCTCCGAGCCGCTAGAGGCACCGTTGCCGGGAGCGAGCTCCGGGTGGCGACGGCAAGCCTGTACGTGGCTGTGGTCGGCCTCGTCGTGAGCACGGTGGGGGTGGTTGCCACCGTGCTGCAGACGTGGTTCGCCTACCAGGACCTCGGGACGGCCTAGACGGCCGACCACTACCCATCCAGGGTCAGCTCCACCGACGGCATCGAGCAGCCGCGCGGCGAATGCCGCCGTGCGAGATCCCTGCCGAGGGTTCCCAACGACCGCCACCAGGCCGGGCGTCTTCCTGAACTCCTGGGTCATGACGTGCTGACTTGCACGATTTCGGTCGCGACAACGAGCGAGAGACCACGCAGCGCCGGCAGCACGAGCGGCGCCTGACACCGCGTGCGCGTCTGTAGACCCGGTCTTCCACGGTAGGCCGCTACATCACGTCGGGTGGAGCCGGCCGTCGCGCCGTCTGTCGTCTGTCCGGATCCTGGACGCCCGTTGACTAACCGCCGATCGCACCGCCTACTGTCGGAGCGCCCTATCCAGAGCGGCTGAGAGACCTGGCTCGTCGACGTCGCAGCAACCCCCCGCAGTCGCGGGTGCGGGTGCTAACGCCAGGACCGATGGAGGATGGCACCGCGATGGCCCTACCCAGTCCCCGCGCGCGTCCGCTCTGGCCGACACTACCCGCAGCCAAGACACCCTGGGAGAACACCGATGTCCAAGACCCGCATCCGAATGAACGCCTTCGATATGACCTGCATCATGCACCAGTCGCCGGGCCTGTGGGCGCACCCGGACGACCAGTCAAGCCGGTACAAAGATCTGGGCTACTGGGTGGAGCTGGCCCAACTCCTGGAACGCGGCAAGTTCGATGGCCTGTTCATCGCCGACGTGCTCGGTGTGTACGACACCTACCAGGACTCGCACGAGGCGTCGGTGCGCCGGGCCATGCAGGTCCCGGTCCACGACCCGCTCATGCAGGTCAGCGCGATGGCAGCGGCGACCACGAAACTGGCATTCGGAATCACCGTCTCCGCTACCTATGAGCAGCCGTACGCCCTGGCCCGCAGGTTCAGCTCCCTGGACCACCTGACCGGCGGCCGGATCGCCTGGAACATCGTCACCTCCTACCTCGAGGGCGCCGCACGCAACCTCGGGATGGACCGACAAATGTCCCACGACGAGCGGTACGACCTCGCCGCCGAGGTCGTCGAGGTCTGCTACAAGCTCTGGGAGGGATCCTGGCAGGAGGACGCCGTCGTGGAGGACCGGGAGGCGCAGATCTACGCCGATCCGGCGAAGGTCCACCCCATCAACCACAAGGGCACGTACTTCTCGGTGCCGGGGATACACCTTTCCGAGCCCTCCCCACAGCGCACCCCGGTCATCTGGCAGGCCGGCACCTCCAGCAAGGGCCGCGCCTTCGCCGCCCAACACGCCGAGGCCGTGTTCACCGTGGCGCCGACTACGCCCGTCCTGCGGGGCTACGTCGACGACATCCGCCGCCTCGCCGCCGAGCACGGCCGCGACCCGTCCAGCCTGAAGATCTTCACCGAGGTGACCACGGTCGTGGCCGCCACCGACGAGGAGGCGCAGCGCAAGTACGACGAACTGCTCACCTGGACCGACTACGAGGGCGCGCTCGCCTTCTACGCCGGCGTCACCGGGGTCGACCTCTCAACGCTGGACCCCGACGAACCACTGGAGTACGTCGAGACGGACTCGGCCCGGTTCGCCCTAGAGATCTTCTCCAGAGCAGACCCGACACGGACCTGGACACCCCGCGAAGTCGTGAAGTTCGTCGGCATCGGCGCCATGGGCCCCGTCATCGTCGGCTCTCCGGCCACCGTCGCCGACGAGCTCGAGCGCTGGATCGACGACGCCGACATCGAAGGGTTCAACCTCGCCTACGCCACCACCCCAGGAACGTTCGTCGACTTCATCGACCTCGTCGTACCAGAACTGCAGCGCCGGGGCCGCTATTGGAAGGACTACGACGAAGGGACGACAATGCGCGAAAAGATCTACCAGCCCGGGCAAACAAGAGTTCGCGACGACCACCCGGCCGCCGTCTACCGCCGCGCGATCCACCCGCCCACCACTCACCCCTAGCCCAGAGGATGTCCCGCTTGCTGTTGAAGTTGCCGCGGGTGGTGGCCCTTGATGTCATGCGGCGGCGGTGTCGTCAGTATCGCATGGTGGTGTGACAGTTCGGGCGTGTCGGGCGAGGGCGGTGACGAGTTGTGGCATCTGTCGGTGGCCGCGTAGACGTCGGAACTTGGTCTCGGCTTCGGCCAAGGCAGCGGCGCTGACGCCCGCCGAGCACGCCGCCGGCATCGCTCAGCCCGACATCAGCCGTGTCGTCATCCGCTACGCGCAGCTGATCACCACCACCCTGCGGCCCGCCACCGCGCAGACCCGGGTCAAAGCCATCAGAGTGCTGGCGGACTGGCTCGCCGAGCACCACCGGGATGTGGCTCGTCTCGATCAGCTCGACCGCAACACCCACATCGAACCGTTCCTGGCGTGGTCCCGTGGGTTGCCGCCAGTGGTGCGCCGCGCCGGACGCGTGTCCGTCCGTTTGTGCTGGTCAGCGGTTCGGAAACGTGTGCAACAATGACGCGGGAGGGCTTCTCGGTCGCGCACCTCGCCGACGATGGCGATGTCGGGCGCCATGCGGAGAAAGCCCGAGACCAGGCGTCGGAGGTCGACCTCGCCCCGTTCGCCGCGACCGGGCCGGGTCTGCATGCTCGCCACGTTCGCCACGGGCACGTCGGCTTCGAACACCTCCTCGGCCGTCACGACCCGCAGCGACGGGTCGAGCTCGGCGCAGCAACAGGAGAGGAGCGTGGTCTTGCCCGACCCTGGCGGCCCGGCGAAGACGACGGAGAGCCGAGCGTCCATGCAAGCGGCGAGGAATGCGGCGACGGGCTGGCTGACGGTCCCTCGCTCGACGAGCTCGTCCAGGGATTTGAACGGCACCCCGGTGAACTTGCGGATGTTGACGAGCAGGTGGCCGCCCCGGCCGATGTCGCCGTGCACGATGTGCAGCCGGGCGCCGTCGCGCAGCTGCGCGTCCTGGAGGCCCTCGGCGGGGTCGAGCTTGCGGTGGGCGACGGCGTTGTCGTCGAGCAGCTTGGTGAGGGTCCGGGTGACGTGGTCGTCATCGTGGAAGGGCTCGTCGTGGTAGCCCGACGGCCCTGTGTGCCGCTTGACGAAGATTGCGTCGGGCCCGTTGACCATCACCTCCCACACGTCGTCGTCCTCGAGGAGGGGCTCGAGGGGCCCGTAGCCGGCGAGGTTGCGCAGGGCCCGTTCGGCCAGGGCGTCGGGGTCGCTGAGGTCGTGGCTCCGGATGCCACGCTTGTGGTCGAGGGACCACTGCTCGATCTCCTCGCGCACCATGCGACGGAGCGCGTCCGGGGCGGCGCTCGACCCCATGTCGAGGTTGGCCGAGGCAGCACGAGCCTGGACCCGGGCCTCGATCTCGACGAGGGGCGATGCGTCGGTGCCAGCGTTGGCCATGGCGGTGCCTCTTTCAGCTCGCGGCCCGGTCGGAGGCGAAGCCGCCGAGGCTGCCGGGGGTGACCGGTCGGGGCCCGCCGGTCGGGGGGAGCAATTGCCGCTCGCAGATGGCGACGACGGCGCGGCACACCGGCGACCCCAGGGAGGTGGGTAGGCGGCCCACGTCACGCAGGCCGGCTTCCAGTCGGCGGGACGAGGGCAGGAACAGCGGCGCGGCGAGCTCGACGCCGAGGGCGGAGGCGCCCAGGTCGCCCAGCGCCTTCGTGAGCTCGGCTCGTGCCCGGGGCGAGCGGGGCGCGTGGTTCAGCACGGGCACGAGCCGGGCGGCCTCGACGCCGAACTCGACGAGCTCCTCGATCGTGCGGACCGAGCTGTGGAGGCCCTTCGTCCCGGCGTGGCCCACGACGACGACGGCGTCGGCCCGGCCAAGCACGGTGCGGGCCAGGAGGTTGCGGTCCTCCGTCTCGATGACGCCGGTCTCGGCCTCGCCCTCCACGTCGGCGTCGACGTCGGCCACGACCTGGCGGAAGGCCTGGAGCAGCCCGGCGACCGCCGCGTCGGTCGCCCGGGGGCGCAGGGCGGCCCAGTCGCGTTGGCGGCGCAAGCCGAGCAGGAGGTTGTAGCCCCGGGCGGCCACGGCGAACGTCGAGGTGCGCACGGCAGCGGCCTCGAGGCGCGCGGCCCGGTGGGCCTCGACCAGCTCGCTGACCCCGGGGACGACGTCGGGCGCGGTGTGGTACATCGCCTGGTCGGCTCGACGGGCCAGGTCGGCGAGCAGCACGTGACCGGCGCTGCGAGGGTCCTCGGCGAGGCACTGGGCGAGGGCCTGGGCCACCACGGAGGCGCCGGTCCCGCCCGGGCCGGTCACCGCCACGAGTCGGCCCGACCAGTCGGCCTCGACGTCGCCGTCCTCGAGGCCGATCGTGGCGAGGCTGCGCACCTCGGCGAGCGAGGGGGCGTGGTCCGAGAGGAGGGCCAGTAGGTCGCCCCGGCCGAAGTCGACCGGCAGGGTGCCCGCCGCGCCCATGGCGACCCAGTCCCGGCCCGTCCCGGACACGACGAGGGGGGCGCAGCCGACGGAGCGGGCGGTGTCGAGCAGGTCCCGGTCGACGCCGGGGAGGGTGCCGTCCACCAAGAGCGCCGAGAAGGGCCGGCTCGAGGCCAGGCGGGCGCGGACCTCCTCGGGGCTGACGCAGCGGACGAAGTCGAGGGGCGCCGAGCCGGAGGTCGCCCAACGGCCCAGGTCGGCGAACCAGGCTGAGCGGGGCCGGGCTAGGCCGAGCACGGTGTAACGAGCGGTGCTCATCGGCTGCCCCTTCCCGCTTGGCGGCGATGCTCGCCGATGGCCACGCCTTCGCTGGTGCTCACGTACCCACTCCCGTCGTCGCCGGCAGCCGGTCCGCAGCGCGGGTCGAGCGCAGGAGCGTGACGTCGGTGGCTGCGGCGGCGTGTGCCGTGTGCAGCGCCACTGCCGGGTCGTCGAGGGCCAGGGTGACGACGACGTCGCCTCCGCCCAGGGCCCCGCCGCCGTCACCGCTCACGGCCAGCACCAGCGCGTCCTGGACCACGGCGGTCGAGGCGCCGTCCGCAGTGGCCACGAGGTCCACCCGGTCGCCGGCCACCAGGGCACCGTCGAGCGCCCGTGCCCGGGGCAGGGACACGGAGAGCTCTCGGTAAGCGCCGCCGTGGGCGCTCGGCGCGACATCGGCGACGGTCACGAGGGCGCCGCCGGGGATCGGCCCCCGGGCGACCGCCGACTCGAGGGCGGCGACGCTGCGATAGGTGCCCCGCGCCTGTGCTGGCGGCAGGTCGATGGCCACGAGCTCGACGTCCTGGGCGGACAGCTCCTGGCCGGGGGCGAGGTCGTGGCTGGCCACGACGTAGGTCGTGGACGGGCCGCCGTCGCCGCCCGTGGCGGCCACGTAGGCCCCGAGCGCGGCCAGGGCGATGAGCAGGCCCCCGGCGACGGCCCGGCCGCTGGGGAGGCCCCGGCGGTGGGCGATCACCCGTGGTGGCGCCGGTGCCGTCGACGTCCCCGCCGCCCCCGCCGCGGGGCCGTCCCCTCGGGAGGCCTTTCGACCCGCCTCTTTGCTCAACATCCCGTTCTTGCCGATCTCATGATGTTTGCTAGCCTTTCGGACAACGGCAGTGCACGTAAGGTTCGGCCCCGGCGGGCCGTATAGGGTGGGAGGTCTCATGGGCAGTTCGGAGATCCGCTGGCTCAGCACCGCGGAATCGGCACGCCGCCTCGGCATCACGCCGCGAACCCTCTACCGGTTCATCGATGAAGGGCAGTTGCCCGCCTACCGCTTCGGGCGGGTGATCCGGCTCAAGGAGGACGAGCTCGACACGTTCATCGAGTCGTGCCGAATCGAGCCCGGGACCCTCGAGCACCTCTACCCGGAGAGCACCGACAGCTCCGCGAGAGAGGAGAGCCGCACATAGACCGTCCTCCTGCCGCCGAGGCCCACTCGCACGGCAACCAGGTCCCGGCCTCCGTGGCGCAGCTCACCGACGAGCGCGTCGCCGTTGCGGCACCTGAGCCGCACGGCCGGCCGCTGCTGGGCGAGCTCGGTGAGCACCTCCGCCAGGGTGAGCCCTCGCCGTACGAGGCGTTCTCCGGGCTCGGCCGTGCCCTGCACCTCGATCGTGTGCAGGCCTTCGTAGGGGACGAGCACGGCGCCTCCGCCCGACCGCACGGCCAGGAAGTCCTCGCCCAGCATGTCGATGCGGCCCCGGTGCCGCGTGCCCGCCGTCGTGGTGGCGAGCACGAATTCACCCCGCTCGGCCAGGTCGCGGCAGATACCCTCCAGGGTCGCCGCTTCAGCGGCCTGCTGGCGCAACCAGCGCTCGCGGCTCCGAGCGAGGGCCGCCTCGTCGATGCGAGCATCGGCGACGAACCGGTCGGCTCCGTCGGCCGGCCACGACTCATCACCGAGAGTGCTATTTGCGCCACCCGTCGTTGCCATGCGGCGAACGTAGAAGAGCGTCGCCCGGCTCAGAACCGAGTCAAAAGCCATCCTCCATGCTCAGCACGCCCACTTCGTCGACCAGCCGAACTGTGAAGATCTCCGTCCCCGGCAACCATCTCATGGCGCAGCTCCTCGGCCAGCGTGACGAGCAGCTTCGCCTGGTCGAGGACACGTTCCCCGACACGGCCATCAACGTCCGGGGCAACGAGATCACCGTCGACGGCGACGACGCCGACCGGGTGGCCAAGGTCTTCGAGGAGCTGGTCACGCTGTTGGAGCGGGGCCACCATCTCGAGCTCGCCGACGTGCGCCGCGCCGTCGACATGATCAAAGCGGACGAGCGGCCCTCCGAGGTACTGACCTCCGAGGTGCTGCGCTCGGCACGAGGCCGGTCGGTGCGACCGAAGTCGTCGGGCCAGAAGCGCTACGTCGACGCCATACGCGACAACGTCATCACGTTCGGCATCGGCCCGGCGGGTACCGGCAAGTCGTGGCTTGCCGTGGCCATGGCGGTCCAGTCGCTGCAGGCCAAGGAGGTGGAGCGCATCATCCTCACGCGGCCCGCGGTCGAGGCGGGCGAGAAGCTCGGATTCCTGCCCGGCGACCTCATGGCCAAGATCGACCCCTACCTGCGGCCGCTCTACGATGCCCTCTACGACATGGTGGGAGCCGAGGGCGCGGGCAAGCTGGCGGAGCGGGGCCTCGTCGAGGTGGCGCCGCTCGCCTTCATGCGGGGGCGGACGCTCAACCGCAGCTTCGTGATCCTCGACGAGGCACAGAACACGACCCCTGAGCAGATGAAGATGTTCCTCACCCGGATCGGCTTCGGCTCCAAGGTGGTCGTCACCGGCGACCGCACCCAGGCCGACGTCCCCGGTGGCCGGTCCGGGCTCGAGCAGCTCGAGCCGCTGCTCGGGGACATCGAAGGCCTCGCCTTCGTGCACCTGACCAGCAGGGACGTCGTGCGCCACCGGATCGTACAGGACATCGTCAACGCCTACGAGCGGGCAGCGGCGACCGGGGCGGTGGAGCGGTGAGCCTGTTGCGCCGGGCCGCCGAGCCCCCAGGGGGCCAACCGAGCGAGGTCCTCGTGTCGGTCGCGGTCGAGGACGACCTCGAGGTGGCCGACGAGGACGACGGCCCTTTCGAACCCGGGCGCTGGGCGGGGCTGGCCCGGGCCGTGCTCGCCACCGAGGGCGTCCTCGGCCCGGCGGAGCTCACCCTCACGTTCGTCGACGAGGCCTCCATTTCCGAGCTCAACAAGCGGTGGATGGGCGAGGAGGGGCCGACCGACGTCCTCTCGTTCCCCCTCGACGGGGCCGAGCCGCAGCTCCCCGGCGTGCCCCGCCTCCTCGGCGACGTCGTCCTCTGCCCGGCCGTCGCCCGTCGCTACGCCCATAGCCACGCTCGCCGAGCGGAGGACGAGCTCGCGCTCCTCGTGGTGCACGGCGTGCTCCACGTCCTCGGCCACGATCACGCCGAGGCGCAGGAAGAGGCGGCGATGCACGCTCGCGAGGACCATCACCTACGCCTGCACCACGATCCAGCATGGACACGCTCGGCGTCCTGAGCCTGGCCCTCGCCCTCGGCGCTGCCATCGTGGCCGCGCTCCTGACGGTGGCCGACGCGCTCCTCACCGGTGTCTCGAGGTTCCGGGCGCAGACGCTCGTCGACGAGGACCGGCCTGGCGCCGCGGCCGTGGCGCGGCTGTTGGAGCGGCGAGAGTCGCGTGTGCAGCGAGTGCTCTTCGCCCGTCTGGCGTGCCTCGCCGTCGCCGTCGGCGGCCCCGCCTTCGCGCTGCGCGACCTCGGCACCGGGGCGGTGCTGGCCGCAGTGGCCATCGCCGTGCTCGTGCTCCACCTGCTCACCGTGGCCATCCCCCGAGTGTGGGCGTTGCGGCGCCTCGACGCGGCGCTCACCGTGGCCCCGGCGGTCAGCCGGGTCGTCGGCGGCGTGCTCCCCGTGCGCTGGCTGGCCGACGCCTGCCGCAAGCTCGCCCGCCGCCTGGTGCCCGGTGGTCGGGGGCCTGAGCCGCTGGTGCTCCCCGGCCTCGACGACCTCGACGGCGACGCCGGCGAGGACGCCCTCCACCCCGTCATCGAGCCGTCGGCCCAGCAGGGGTTCGACGCCCGTGAGCTGCTCTCCTCGGTCGCGGAGTTCACCCGCACCGTGGTCCGGGAGATCATGGTGCCCCGCACCGACATGGTCACCCTGCCCGCTCGCCTCACCGTGGCCGAGGCCGCCTCCATCGCCGACGTCGAGCGCTACAGCCGCTTCCCCGTGGAGGGGGAGGGCATCGACGACATCGTCGGCGTGGCCTACATCAAGGACCTCATGCGGGCTGCGCTGCGGGGCGGCGGGGGGCGCTGTGTCGGCGACCTCATGCACCCGGCACGCTTCGTGCCCGAGACCAAGCGCGCCTCGGCGCTCCTGCAGGAGATGCAGGTGGACAAGGTGCACCTCGCCGTCGTCGTCGACGAGTACGGCGGCACGGCCGGCCTCATCACGCTCGAGGACGTCCTCGAGGAGCTCGTCGGCGAGATCACCGACGAGTACGACGTGGAGCAGCCCCCTCCGGTGGAGCGGCTGGAGGACGGGCGGTTCCGCCTCGCCGCCTCGGCGCTCGTGGCGGACGCCAACGACGACCTCGACCAGCCTCTGCCCGAAGGCGACTGGGACACCGTGGGCGGTCTCGTCTTCGACGTGTTCGGCCGGGTGCCGGCCGCCGGCGAGGTCGTCATGCTCAACGGGCGCAACCTCGAGGTGGAGCGGGTGATCGGGCGCCGCATCGAGACCGTCGTGGTCAGCCCGGCGCGCCC
>WHTX01000153.1:0-1089 GCA_009377505.1 Acidimicrobiia bacterium | reverse complement strand
CCGCCGCGGCCGCCAATGGGCCCGAGGAGCCATGAGCGCCCCTGCAGAGCCGTTCCGCTCGGGCTTCGTCGCCGTCGTCGGCCGCCCGAACGTGGGCAAGTCGACCCTGGTCAACCAGGTGCTCGGGCGCAAGGTGTCGATCGTGTCCGACAAGCCGAACACGACCCGCACCCCCATCCGCGGGGTACTCGACCGGCCGGACGCCCAGGTCGTGTTCGTCGACACTCCGGGGGTGCACAAGCCCCGCACACTGCTCGGCCAGCGCCTCAACGCCGCCGCGGAGCAGGCATCGGACGGGGTCGACCTCGTCTGCGTGGTCGTCGACGCCCGGGCCGGGGTCGGCCGAGGCGACGAGCGGCTGCTGACCCAGATGCCCGGGGACGCGGTCGTGGCCCTCAACAAGGTCGACGGCGTGCGAGCCGACAGGGTGCTGGTGCAGCTCCGCGCCGCGGCCGCCGCGGCCACGCCGGAGGGCGAGGACGACCGCCACGAGTACTTCCCCATCTCCGCCCGGACCGGTGCCGGGCTCGACGAGCTGGTGGAGCACCTGGTGGGACGCCTCCCAGAGGGCCCGGCGTACTTCCCACGTGACCAGTGGAGCGACACGCCCGAGGCCATCTGGGTGGCCGAGTTGGTGCGCGAACAACTGCTCGCCCGCGCTCGCGAGGAGCTGCCCCACTCCATTGCCACCCGGGTCACCGAGTGGGACTGGCCCCGCATCCGCTGCGAGATCCTCGTCGAGCGCGAGTCGCAGAAGGGCATCGTCATCGGCAAGGGGGGCGAGGTCCTCAAGGCCGTGGGCACGGCTGTGCGGGCCGAGCTCGCCTCCGGCGCCTTCCTCGAGCTGCACGTGACGGTGGAGCGGGACTGGCAGCGCCAGCCCCACGCTCTCGACCGCCTGGGCTACTGAGACTCCGACGTGCACCGCTGTAGTCCCAGGCAGGACCACCAGGCACGCCCACTAGCCCTCCACTAGCCCCAATGCCGTTCAGTTAGAACTACATCGGCGTGATTCGCGACGGACCGACTTCGCGTCCCACCCGGTCACGTAGCGCTCGTCGAGCCGGTCGACGCTTATCTGAGTGGCAT
>WHTX01000152.1:818-11683 GCA_009377505.1 Acidimicrobiia bacterium | reverse complement strand
TGGCGCGGTAGTCCTCGAAGGCCTGCTCGATCTCGGCCTTCGTGTTCATCACGAACGGCCCGTACTGGGCGACAGGCTCGCCGATGGGGCGGCCCTGCAACAGCAGCGCCTCCACTTGGGCCTCGCCGGCGACCAGCGTGACGGGCACGTCGGCCTGCAGCACGACGCCGGTGTCCTTCGCTACCTCGACGTCCTCGACGCCGAGCGCGGCCGCTTCGAAGACGTAGAGCACCCTGGACGTCTCGGGGCCGGTGGCGGCGGGCAGCGTCCACCGCGCCCCCGGGTCGAGGCGCAGGTGCCAGATGGCCACGTCGGCCTCGCTCCGGGCCGCCCACGAGCTGGGCGGCGGTGCCGCTGGTACGACGCCGTCGAGCGCGCCAGCGATGACCGTCACCTCGGTGGTGCGCCCTGCCTCGTCCACGACCGCGTGGCGCGGGATGTCGCCGTCCCACAGCATGGTGAAGTAGGGGTCGACGAGCTTGTCCTCGGCCGGCAGGTTCAGCCAGATCTGGAACAGCTCGAGGGGGTTGGGCCGGTCCCGCTCGAGGAGGGGGAACATCTCCGAGTGCACGATGCCCTTGCCGGCGGTCAGCCACTGGACGTCGCCCCGGCCGAAGCGGGCGGCGGCGCCGAGGGAGTCGGCGTGGTCGATGAGGCCTTCGCGCACGAACGTGACGGTCTCGAAGCCGCGGTGGGGGTGGCCGGGGAAGCCGGGCACGACGAGGCCGTGGTACATGCTCCAGCCGTCGGCCCCCGAGAAGTCCTGCCCCAGCTCACGGTCCTCGATCGGCACGGCCGGCGCCAGCTCGTCGTTGCCTTGGGGGTAGGCGTCGTCATGGTGGGCGCAGAACAGGAACGGGTCGATCGTGGGCCACCGGGGCCCGAGCGGGACGGTCTGGCGGACGGGGCTGGCCATGGCGAGCCAGGCTATGAGCCCGGCGGGCGCTGAAGGGGCTCCCCGGGAGGCGTGCCCATGGCCTCAGCCCGACTTGATGACGAGGATGAGGTCGCCGGCGGTGAGGGGGCTGGTGTCGCCCACCGCCACCCGCTCGACGGTACCGGCCCGGGGCGAGGTGATGGACGACTCGATCTTCATGGCCTCGATGGTGGCGAGCACCTGCCCGGTCTCGACCGTGTCGCCCTCGCCGACCCGCAGTGTGACGACGCCGTTGTAGGGGGCGGCGACCTGCGCGGGGTCGGCCGGGTCGGCCTGCTCGGCGGGGACGACGTCGGCCTCGACCGCCTGGTCGCGCACGTCGACGGGGCGCACCTGGCCGTTGACGGTGGCGATGACGGTGCGGACGCCCCGGTCGTCCGGTTCGCCGATGGCCTGGAGGGCCATGAGCACCCGGACGCCAGGGCCGACGTCGATGGCCTCCTCCCGGTCGTGCCCGAGGCCGTAGAAGAACAGCCTCGTCGGCAGCACGGACAGGTCACCGTGGGCCGCGACGTGCTCGTCGCGCTCGGCGGTGGGGGCGGGGAAGAGCAGCCGGTTCAACACCTGCTGGCGGGCTTCGCCGGGCTCGACGAGGGCGGCCTCGTCGCTGCCGTCCAGCTCGGTGGCCTCGGGCGGGGCGGCACGGCCGGCGAGCGCCCTGGCCCGGAAGGGCTCCGGCCACCCGCCCGGTGGCGTGCCCAGGTCGCCCCGCAGGAAGCCGAGGACGGACTCGGGCAGGTCGTGGCTCGCCGGGTCGCGGGCCAGCTCGGCGGCGCCGACCCCGGTGGAGGCGAGGTAGAGGGCGAGGTCGCCGACGACCTTGGACGTGGGCGTGACCTTGATGATGTGCCCGAGGAGGCGGTCGGCCTCGATGTAGCTCGCCGCCACGTCCTCGAAGCGGTGCCCGAGCCCGAGGGCGATGGCCTGTTGGCGGAGGTTGGAGAGCTGCCCGCCGGGGATCTCGTGGCGGTACACCGCTCCGGTCGGGGCGGCGAGGCCGGCCTCCCAGGGGGCGTAGAGGGTGCGGGTCGCCTCCCAGTAGGGCTCGAGGTCGCCGAGGGCGTGGAGGGAAAGCCCCGTGTCGCGCTCCGTGTGCTGGCAGGCGGCCACGATGGCCCCGAGTGGCGGCTGGCTGGTCATCCCCGAGAGCGGGCCGATGGCGCCGTCCACGGCGTCGACGCCGACCTCGGCGGCGGCCAGGTAGGTGGCGAGCTGCCCTCCGGCCGTGTCGTGAGTGTGGAGCCGGACGGGCACGTCGAAGCGCTCGCGCAGCGCGGCCACGAGGTGACGGGCGGCAGGCGCCTTGAGCAGGCCGGCCATGTCCTTGACGGTGAGGACGTGCACGCCGGCGCGCACAAGCTCCTCGGCCACGTGCAGGTAGTGGTCGAGCGTGTAGACGGCCTCGGCGGGGTCGAGCAGGTCGCCGGTGTAACAGAGCGCGCCCTCGGCCACGGCGCCGGCCTCGAGCACGGCGTCGATGGCCGGGCGCATCTGGCGGGGGTCGTTCAGGGCGTCGAAGATGCGGAAGACGTCCATGCCCTGGGCCGCGGCCTCGGCGACGAAGCCCCGGCAGACGGCGTCGGGGTAGGGCGTGTAGCCGACCGTGTTGCGGCCGCGCAGCAGCATCTGCAGGCAGAGGTTCGGTACCGCTTCACGGAGCCGGGCCAGTCGGTCCCAGGGGTCCTCGTGCAGGAAGCGCAGGGCGACGTCGTAGGTGGCCCCGCCCCAGCACTCGAGGGACAGCAGCCCGGGCAGGAGCCGGGCGACGTGGGGGGCGACGGCGACGAGGTCGGCGGTGCGCACCCGGGTGGCGAGTAGGGACTGGTGGGCGTCCCGGAACGTGGTGTCGCACACCGCCAGCGCGCGCTGGCCCCGCAGCTCCGCCGCCCACGGCGCGGGCCCGAGGGCCTGGAGCCGCTGGCGGGACCCGGCCGGTGGGCCCCCGTCGGGGAGCAGGGGCAGCTTGGCGGAGGGCTCGAGGTCGGTGGGCGCGGCGCCGTTGGGCTGGTTGACGGTCACGTCGGCGAGGTAGCCGAGCAGGCGCGAGGCGCGGTCGGCGCCGCCGGTCGCCCGCAGGAGGTGGGGGCGGTCCTCGATGAAGCCGGTGTCGAGGCGGCCGGCGGCGAAGCCCGGTTCGGCGAGCACGGCCCGCAGGAAGGCGATGTTGGTGACCACGCCACGGATGCGGAACTCCGCCAGGGCACGGCGGGCCCGGGCGATGGCGGAGGGCAGGTCGCGCCCCCGGCAGGTCAGCTTGACGAGCAGCGGGTCGAAGTAGCCGCTCACCTCCGCGCCCACGTAGGCGTCCCCGCCGTCGAGGCGGATGCCCGCTCCCCCGGGCTGGCGGTAGACCGAGAGCCGCCCGGTGTCGGGGCGGAACCCGTTGCCGGCGTCCTCCGTCGTCACCCGGCATTGCAGCGCCACGCCTCGCTGCACGACCCGGTCCTGCTCGAGCCCCATGCCCGCCAGGGTCTCGCCGCGGGCGATGCGGAGCTGGGCGACGACGAGGTCGACGTCGGTCGTCTCCTCGGTCACGGTGTGCTCGACCTGGATGCGCGGGTTCATCTCGATGAAGCGGTGCTGGCCGTCGCTGCGCAGCAGGAACTCGACCGTGCCGGCGTTGACGTAGCCGAGGTGGCGGCCGTAGCGGACGGCGTCGGCGCATATGCGGTCCCTGAGCGCGGGGTCGAGGCCGGGGGCGGGCGCCACCTCGAGCACCTTCTGGTGGCGGCGCTGGACCGAGCAGTCCCGCTCGAAGAGATGGACCACCTCGCCGGTGGCGTCCCCGAGCAACTGGACCTCGATGTGGCGGGGCCGCTCGACCGCCTCCTCCAAGTAGGCGGTGGGGTCGCCGAACGCGGCCTCGGCTTCCCGCATTGCCTCCTCGGCGCTGGCCACCAGGTCGCCCGGCGACTGGACGCGGCGCATGCCCCGCCCGCCGCCACCAGCTGCGGCCTTGACGAAGAGCGGAAAGCCGACGGCGTCGGCCTGGGAGGCCGCCTCGGCCGCGGTGGTGAAGGGCGCCGACTGGGCCAGCGTGGGCAGGCCGGCAGCGCGCGCCTCGCGCACGGCCCGCACCTTGTTGCCCGTCAGGCTGAGGACGTCCGCTGGCGGCCCGATGAAGGTGAGTCCCGCCCCCGTGCACGCCCGGGCCAGCTCGGGGTTCTCGGACAGGAACCCGTAGCCCGGGTAGACGGCGTCGGCGCCGCAGTCGAGGGCCACTTGCACCACGGCGCCCACGTCGAGGTAGGAGCGCACCGGGTGCCCCTGCTCGCCGATCTGGTAGGCCTCGTCAGCCTTCTGGCGATGCGATGAGTTGCGGTCCTCCCAGGCGTAGACGGCGACGGTGGCGATGCCGAGCTCGTTGGCAGCCCGGAAGGCACGGGTGGCGATCTCCCCCCGGTTGGCGACGAGCAGCTTGGTCACGCTCATCGGTTGCGCTCCTGGTCGCGCTCCTGCACGCGCCCGGATGGGTTGCGCTCCCGCACGCGCCCGGACGGCTCGGCCTCGGAGAGGCAGGGCGGCACCGGTCTGCCGGCGACCAGGTCGGCGACGAGCCATCCCGCCATCGGGCCGCGGTTGAAGCCGGAGGAGGCGAGGCCACCGGCGACGAACAGCCGCCCCGGGCCGGGTAGGCGCCCGAGGAAGGGCCGGCCGTCGAGGGAGAAGGGCATCAGCCCCGCCCAGGTCCGCGTCGCGGGCGCGCCGTCGAGGAAGGGCAGCACCTCGACGGCCTGCGCCCGGTTCTCGGCGATGCCGGCCGGGTCGGCGGTGGGCACGAGGTCGGCGGGCGCGAGCTGGCGGTCACCGCCCACGATCACCTCGCCGGTGCGGTTCTGGCGGCCGTAGAGGTGGCGGGCGCGGCGCACGCCGCCGTCGTGGGTGAGCTGCGGCGGGGTGCCCGCCTCGATGGGGGCCGTGGCCCAGGCCAGCGGAGACTCCATGGCGGAGAACGTGGAGAAGAGCCGGGGCGGCAGCGGCGCTGTCGCCCACATCTGTCCACGGACGGCCACGACGCCGACGTCTACGCCGAGCAGGTGGGCGAGCGGCCCCAGCCAGGCGCCCGCGGCGAGCACCAGGGCGCCACAGTGCAGTTCGCCGAGCTCGGTGGCCACGACGAAGCCCTCTCCTCGAGGGCGCAGGTGCACCACGGCGTGGCCTTCGAGCACGCGCGCGCCGGCGCGGGCGGCGAGGCGAGCCAGCGCTCTGGTCGCCTCGGCCGGGTCGGCCTGGGCGGCGAGGGGCGACCAGCGGGCGCCGAGCAGGAGGGGCGACGCCTCGGGCTCGAGGCTGCGCAGCTCGGCGCTCGACAGCAGCTCGGCTTCCTGGCCTCTCGCCCGTGCGGCGTCGACGGTCGCCTTGGCCAGCTCCCACTCGGCCTCGGTGGCGATGGCGGCGACCGAGCCGCTGCGCCGGAAGCCGATCGGCTCGCCCTCCTCCAGATGGACCCGCTGGTAGAGCTCCCAGCTGCCCATCTTGAGCGTCGTCTCGAGGTCGGGGTGCTCGTCAGGGCGGCCCCAGCCGGGGGCGTCGACCATGCCGGCGTTGACCCCGGACGCGCCGCTGGCCACCTCGGCCCGGTCGAGCAACGCCACGTCAGCGCCGAGCGAGGCCAGGCGCCATGCAGCTGCCGCGCCCACGACCCCTGCCCCCACGATCACCACGTCGGCCCCCTGCACGGTCGCCATTCTGCCGCTGGGATACGCTCCGCGGCCGAGATGGCGAGTCCAGCGCCCCAGCTGATGCCCGCTGCGTTCCTCGGCCATGGCATCCCCATGAACGACTACCACGTCGACCTGGGCGCCAGGCTGGCGCCGGGTGGGAGCGGGCCTCGGTGAGCACGAGCCCACACGACGACGAGGATGGTCGCATCCGGGGACGCGACGGCATTGACCTCCCGGCCGACGGCAGCGCGCTGGGCGTCGTTCAGGTGGTTGAAGCACTCCACGTCGAGGAGGAACGAGAAGCCTGACCCAACACCAGCGCTGCGCTGCGCCGTGAGGTCGCCTTCGACGAAGGCGACATCGGTGCCCGCCTCCAGCGCGCGTCGCTCTGCTGCGCGGATCGCCTTGGGCACCACGTCCACGCCCGTGACCTGCCGCTGACGATCAGGGTGGCGGCGATCTCCCGGTTCGTGTGGCCGTCGGCGATCAGCGTGAGCGCCTCCAGCTCACGGGGTGACAGGCCACCGGGCCTGGGACCGCAGTCGTGCTGGGCGGCGCGCTCGAGCGCGACGAGGTCCGCGCTGGCGCCGAGGTTGATGAAACCGAGCCGAGCGGCGTCGAACTCCATCGCCGCCGCCTCGACGTCGCTGGCCGCGCGACATGCCAGCCCGGCTGACCGCGCCGACCCGACGTCACCGGCAGCCAGGAAGATCTCGATCGCGGCAGCCAGCAGCGGCACCCGCGGCGCGCCGGGCGACGATTCGGCAGCCGCGCGGCGGATGGCGGCCAAGCGACGTGGCCGTGAGCGGGCAGTCACTATTGGCCGCCACCGGCTCCACACCACTACCGACCACGCACTCCCTCGCCCTACGCCCATAACGACGCCACGGTTACTCAGGGCTACCCGTCGCGTCGGGGCGTGGTGGTGTGGTGTCCCATCGTCGGATGGCGTGTTGGGTGCCGTCGGGCCATCGGGTGACGGGTTTGCCGTGTTCGATGGCTACCCGCCAGTGTTTCTGGTGGACGAAGGTGTGGTGGTGGCGGCACAGCAAGGCGCCGTTGTCGACGCTCGTCCCGCCGCCGTTCTCCCATTCTTCACAGTGGTGGATATCACACCACGAGGCGGGCCGGTCACAGCCGGGGAACGCACAGCCGGCGTCGCGGATGGTGACGGCCCGGCGGATGGGGGTCGCAACGCCTCGTCGCGAGCGGCGAGGGCGGGGTGGCGGCGCTCACAGGCGGCGAGGACGGCGAGGTGGTCGGGGCAGAGCCGCCCCTCGCGTGCCGGCGCCGACGCCGAGGGCAGCATGCGCAGCCCCCGGCCCGCCCGCAGCCGGGCCCGCAGGGCAGGCTTGGGGGACCCGGTCCGCCCCGCCGCCCAGCCAACCGCCGAGCGCGCCCCCTCCAACTCGTACAGGGCGCGCCCCTCGAGCTCGGCGAGCACAGCAGCGGACAACGCGTACGCCGCGTTCAACAGCACCTCGGCTTCCACGACGCCCCGAGCGACATCGTCATCGCACAAGCCGACTACGTCGACATCAGCGAGCGACTGGGCCATCGCCCCGAAGTCGAATACCTCGCTCATGGCAACACTTTACAACACGAACGTCTGTTCGTGCAACGTCTTCTCGGATTTACTGATCACGTCACCAGAAGCCAAGCCGGAGGGCCCAGGGCGGAAGGTCGCCAGGCGAGTAGTTGAGTTGAGTATTTCCGAGCTTTCGCGGTAAGTGGTCACCAGCCGGTGGTCAACACGTGAATTGAATCACTCCATCAGCTGGTCATGGCCGGCGGGGTCTGTCGGAAGCCCACGAGCTTCATCCGACACCGGGCCAGAGCACCTCGCGGGGCCTGATGCCGGCCACAGTGCAGCGCGGTCCGTAGCGGCCATGACACCGCGGGCAGTTGACGGTGAGGAGGGCGACCGGGCAGCCTACGGACGCGCCGGGGGCCGAGGACGCACGCGCCCGCCGTCCCGGGGCCGAGGAGGGAGGACAGGTGCACGGTGCTGCCGCCGTCGTCGGCGTGGGAGAGTCCACCTACTACAAGCGGGGGGAGGCGAGCGAGACGGAGTTCCAGCTTGCCTGCATCGCCATCCGCAACGCCGTCGCCGACGCCGGGCTGGCGCTGCAGGACGTGGACGGCTTCGTCTCCTACATGGACCGCAACGAGCCGGTCCGCCTGAGCGCCGCCCTCGGGGTCGGCGACCTCGACTTCACCGCCCAGACCTTCGGGGGCGGGGGCAACGGGGCTGCCGCGGCCGTGAGCTTGGCCGACGCCGCCGTGTCCGCTGGCTATGCCGACTGCGTCGTCGTGTTCAGGGCGCTCGCCCAAGGCCAGTTCCACCGCTACGGGCAGGCGGGACGGCCCCGGCGCTCCCGGGGCGCGGCGGCGTACACCGCGCCCTACGGGATGCTGTCCGCTGCGCAGATCTGCGCCATGCAGACCATGCGGTACATGGACGAGCACGGGGTCAGCCAGGACAGCCTGGCCGAGGTGGTGCTGGCCTGCTTCGAGCACGCGCAGCGCAACCCCCGGGCCATCCGCTACGGCACCCCTCTCACCCGCGAGGAGTACCACGCTTCGCGTTGGGTCGCCGAGCCCTTCCACCTCTACGACTGCTGCCCGGAGAACGACGGCGCCGCGGCCATCGTGGTGTCGACCCGCGAGCGGGCTCGCGATCTCGCTCGTGAGCCGGTGGCCATCCTCGCCGCCGCCCACGGCCTCGAGCACCGCGACGGCGTCGGCGCCTTCGGCGAGGCCCACTTCCCCACCGCCCACCACCGCCACGTGGGCCGCAGGCTGTGGCACCGGGCCGGCGTGAAGCCGGCGGACGTCCCCGTCGCCCAGTTCTACGAGAACTTCACCGGCCCCGTGCTCATGGCCATCGCCGAGATGGGCTTCTGCGAGGCAGGCGAGCTCGACGACTTCGTGGCTGACGGCAACATCCGCTGGCCGGCCGGGCGCCTGCCCGTCAACACCAGCGGTGGGAACCTGGGCGAGGGCTATATCCACGGCTTCGGCAACGTCGTGGAGGCCGTGCGCCAGATCCGCGGCGAGTCGACCTGCCAGGTCGAGGGGGCCGAGCTGAGCCTGTCCGTCTCCGGTCCGGGCTTCGCGCCGGGCAGCGCCGTCCTGTTCGCGAAGGCCTGATCCCGCCGAGCCCGCCACAACGAGGAGCAACCGTGGGAGACCTCCCCGCCGATTGGGCGCTGCCCGCCCTCACCCCGTTCAACGAGGCTTGGTTCACCTCCGGCCGCCTCGCCGTGCAGCGCTGCGCAGCCTGCGCCACGCTCCAGCACCCCCCCGAGGAGCCCTGCCACCAATGCGGTGGCATGGAATTCACGAACGAGGAGCTCGCCCCTCGGGGGACGGTGCACAGCTACACCGTCGCCCACTACGCCGTGAACCGCGCCCTCCACGACGCCGTCCCCTACGCCGTCGTGCTCGTCAGCCTCGACGACGCCCCCCACCTGCGAGTGGTGGGCAACGCCCCCGGCGTGCCGATCGAGGAGGTCCGCATCGGGCTGCCCGTCACCGCCTACTGGGAGGAGCGGGTGGCGGAGGACGGCACCGTGCTGCGCTTGCCCCAGTGGCGGCCCGCCTGATGCTCCCTGCCTCGACCGGAGCGTCCCACGCCGGCACGGCGACGGGCTGCGTAAGGTCTGCGCATGGAGATCGGCGTCCTGGCGTTCCCGAGTGACCTGACCTTTCCCCCGCACGAGGTCGCCCGCGCCGCCGAGGAGCGCGGCTTCGAGTCGGTGTTCTTCCCCGAGCACAGCCATCTGCCCCTCGACAGCGGGCCGTGGCCGGGCGGCCCGGTCGTCCCCGAGCACTACGCGCACACCCTCGACCTGTTCAGCGCACTGGGCGCGGCAGCCGCGGCCACAGACCGCATCCTGCTGGGCAGCGGGATCTGCATCGTCCCCCAGCACGACGCCATCTGGCTGGCGAAACAGGTCGCCACGATCGACCACGTCTCGCAGGGCCGGTTCGTGTTCGGCATCGGCTTCGGCTGGAACCGGCCCGAGCTCGCCGACCACGGCGCGACCTTCGCCGAGCGGCGGGAGAGCACGCGGGAGCACGTCGCGACCATGAAGGCCCTTTGGTCCGACGAGGTGGCCAGCTTCGAGGGCCGCTGGACCTCCTTCGGTCCGTCCCGCGCCTGGCCCAAGCCGACGCAGCGACCACACCCGCCGATCCTCGTCGCCGGCGGCGCCGGTCCCCGGCTGCGAGCCGCCGTGGTCGACTACGCCGACGGCTGGGCGCCCATCGAGGGCCGCAACGAGGTCCTCGCCGAGCTCCCCGCCCTCCGAGAGGCGTGGAAGGCCGCCGGCCGGGCCCCCGACGAGCTCCAGGTCACCGTGTTCGGCGCCCAGCCCGACCACCTGGCGGCCCTCGCCGAAGCCGGCGTCAAGCGTGCCGTCCTGGCCCTCCCCGTGGCCCCCGCGGAGATGTTGCTGCAAAGCCTGGACCATCTCGCCGGCCACCTGGAGAAGAGCCAGCTGCGCTGACGGCCGGGAGGCGAGCCCCCCGACGGGAACAGGCGCGCCCCGGCGACGTTGAGGGGGCCATGGCCCTCGAAATGCGCTTGCCGTCCCCGCCAGGAGGGCGTGCGCTGGAGGGCATGCGCGCGGCCCGGCTCCAGCGTCGAGGGAGGGGTATCCCGGGACGGTCGGCGCCCGCGGGGCCCGGGGCCGAGCCGGGGTCGGGCCCGGGATGGATGAGGGAGATCCCGGATGCGGCGCGCCGCCACGCTCGGACACCCTGTGGGCTGTGGCCCAGCCGACCAGCAGCAAGTCGACCAGCAGCCAGCCGATCAGCAGGACGCCCGATGGGCCCGTCACGACGCGAGCCCGTGCAAGCAGGTTCACAGCGCGGCGAAAGCGAGCCGCAAGCGGGTGGTGCTCCGCTCGGCTGGCGTCGGGCACCACGTGACTTCACAGGAAGGAGGGCGACATGGACGTGATCGTCGACCAGCGGCATCGTCCACCGGCGATCGTGTCCCTGGACGACGACGACGCCCGCTGGCCCGAGCTCGGCGGGGCCAAGGCGGCGAGCCTTGCCCGCTCCCGCCAGCACGGCCTGCCCGTGCTCGAGGGCTTCGTCATCACCACGAGCGGCGCGCACCTGCTCCTCCGTGAGGGGGAGCTGCCCGGGCTCCTCGAACACTGGGCGGCCCTCTCCGACCGGGGCCGCCGCCCCCTCGTCGTGCGCAGCTCGTCCACGGCGGAGGACGGGGCGACGTCGTCGATGGCCGGGCT
>WHTX01000152.1:0-808 GCA_009377505.1 Acidimicrobiia bacterium | reverse complement strand
ACGCATGACGCCGTGCGCGAGGCCTTCGAGCGGGCGGGTGGCGACCAGAAGGCGCTGGTCGCCCGCAGCTCCTCGGTCGTCGAGGACATGGCGACGTCGTCGATGGCCGGGCTCTTCACGTCGGTCCTCGACGTCCTCGGCTGGGACGCCTTCCTCGACGCGGTCCGCACGGTGCTGGCCTCGGCCCAGCGCGCTGGACTGGCCTCGGCCCAGCGCGCCGTGGTGGTCGACGCGCCCATGGCCGTGCTCGTCCAGCCCCAGCTCGCCCCCGTCCACGGGGGCGTGCTCTTCGGCGCCGACCCCCTGACCGGCGCGGCGGACCGGTTGCTCGTCTCCGTCGTCGAGGGCGGCCCGGACCGCCTGGTGAGCGGCGAGGTCGACGGCACGACCCTCACCCTCTCCCGGCGCGGGCGGGTGCACGACGGCCCTGCCCACGCGCTGGCCCCCGCCCTGCGCCGAGACCTGGCCCAGCTCGCGGCCAGCGCCGCCCGGGTGCACGGCGGGCCCCAGGACATCGAGTGGGCCACCGACGAGAAGGGCCTCCTGGTCCTGTTGCAGGCCCGGCCCATCACCGCGATGGCGGGCACGCCCACCGGCCCGCGGCTGGGCCCAGGGCCGGTGGCGGAGACGTTCCCGGATCCTCTCGCCCCCCTCGAGGAGGACCTGTGGGTCGCCCCCCTGCGCCAGGGGCTCGGCGAAGCGCTGCTGCTGGCCGGCGCGGCCACCGCCCGGGCCGTCCGCCGCTCGCCGGTCGTGGCCACCGTCGGCGGCCGGGTCGCCGTCGACCTGGCGCTCGTGGGCGCGGAGA
>WHTX01000151.1 GCA_009377505.1 Acidimicrobiia bacterium | reverse complement strand
GGTCGAGGACACAGACCTCGACGTCGACGCCTGACACACACACACACACACCGCACACGCCGCCGCAGGCGCACAGCACCCCCAGGGGAGCGGGGACCAGACGGCCGGGCCACCAGGCCCGGCCGTCTCGGCGCGTCCGATTGTGGGGGGCGTGCTCGGTCGGAACACGTGGCGCGTTTCGGGGTCGCCCCCGAGGGGCGATTCCGAGCGCCCCGGGAGCCGACCGGGCACGCCCTGTCGCCGGCGCCGGGTCGAAATATGACACCGACATGGCGCGCGTGACCCCAGTCACCGCGCTAGTTTCCCCCCGGCACGGGGGGTTTTGCATCGTTGTTGCGAATCGGCGGCGGGCCTCCTTGCAGTTGAGCGACGATTGGGAGGACGATCGGGATGCGTTTCGACTACCTGCAGCACCACCTCAACCGACGACAGCTCCTGGGCACGGCGGCCAAGGCGGGCGCGGCCGGTGCCGTGCTCGGCACCGCGGGCGGGGGACTGCTCGCGTCGATGGCGGGGGCGCAGCCGGGGGCGCCGGGCATGGTGCCCCGGAGTCGGTCGCAGGTCGACGGCGGCAGCTACGACGACAGCTTCTCCATCGAGGGCGCCCTCGACGGCACGTGGGCGGCCGAGACCACCGAGCTCTACGGCGCCGAGGACGAGCGGGGCACGCTGAACGAGATCACCCCGGAGAAGACGGCGAGCGCGCTCGGGCTCTTGGCCGGGGCGTCGGGCGTGCAGGCCTACAACCTGGGCGTGCTCATGCTCGAGGGGATGCCCGCCTTCGCCAACGACCCGCCCCGCCTCTACTCCCAGCGCATCCGGGCCAGCGGCTTCCAGCCGAAGAACCCCGACGAGTGGTTCACCCTCGACCCCGATGTCCCCGACCTCGAAGCGTGGCGGACGGCCGACCTGGAGCGCGGTCCGCTCGGCATCCTCGACCCGGCGGACCCCCTCGGCGACAACATGGTGAGCAGCTGCGAGGAGCGCTTCCTGCACGGCGGCACCTACCACATCGGCACCCAGCTCGACCACTTCCCCCACTTCGGCGTGGGCGACATCCTCTACAACGGCTGGCGGGCCAGCGAGATCTGCACGCCCAAGGGCTTCACCAACCTCGGCGCGGAGAAGATCGGGGCCTTCGTGACCCGGGGGCTGCTGCTCGACGTGCTCGGGTGGAAGCGCTCCCAGGACAGCGAGCACGTGCAGGTCGTCGACGGGCATGACGTGCTGCTCGACAACTACCGCATCACCGTGGAGGACCTCCAGGCCACGATGGAGTGGGAGGGCGTGGGCGCCATCGAGGCGGGCGACGCCGTGCTCATCAACACTGGCTGGTGGTGGTTGGGCGAGAACCCCGCCACGTTCGACCGCTTCCTCGCCGCGGAGCCGGGCATCTACATCGCCGAGGCCAAGTTCCTCGGCGCCAACCGCCCGGCCCTCGTCGGCTCGGACTCCTGGGCGCTCGAGGTGCTCGGCAACCCCGACCTCACCGAGTGGGCCTTCCCCGTGCACACCGAGCTGCTGCCCCACCGCGGCATCCACCTGGGCGAGACCATCATCACCCACGAGCTGGCCGAGGCCGGCATCTACGAGTTCGTGTACTCCTACTCGCCCCAGAGGGCCTGGGGCGCGACCGGCGCCAACGTGGCGCCGATGGCCCTGGCGCCGGTGGCCGCGGGGAGCTGAGCCCTCCTCGTCAGGGCGTGACGACGCCCGGTCGGCGAGCCGGTGGGGGTCCGGCTCGCCGACCTGGGTGAGCAACGAGAGCGATCGGTGAGAGGGAACAGGTTCACGAACGGGGGGACCACGCATGCGCTTTGAGCATCTCCAGTACCAGATCAGTCGCCGACGGCTGCTCGGCACGGCGGCCAAGGCCGGCGCCGCCGGCGCGGTGCTCAGCGCCACGGGCGCCGGGCTGTTGAGCGGCGTGGCCGGCGCTGAGGACCGCAAGCCGGGCTCGACGAGCGGTTCGGGCGGCGTCGACGGGAGCGGCTACGACGACAGCTTCTCCGTCGAGGGCGCGCTCGACGGCACGTGGGCGGCCGAGACCGCCGAGCGCTACGGCGCCGAGGACCAGGTCGGCACGTTGAACGAGATCACGGCGGAGAAGACGGCCGGGGCGCTCGGCCTGCTCGCCGGGGCGGGGGAGGTCTCCACCTACGGGATGGGCCAGCTCCTGCGCAACGGCTTCCCCGCCTTCGTCAACTACCCGCCCCGGATCTACGAGCAGCGCCTCTTCGTCTACGGCCTCCAGCCCGACGCCGCCGACGAGTTCTTCACCGCCGACACCGACGGCGACGCCGGCGTCGACCAGTGGCGCCAGGCCGACCGGGAGCGCGGGCCGCTGGGCTACATCGCCGCGCCCGAGCCGCTGGGCACGAACCAGGTGACCTACTTCGAGGAGCGCTTCCCCCACGGGGGGACCTACCAGATCGCCACCCAGCTCGACGGCCTCAACCACATCGGCGTGGGCGACGTGTACTACAACGGCTTCCGGGCCGGCTCCTTCGCCCGGGCCACGGGCACGAGCGAGCTCGGCATGGAGCACGTCAGCCCCTTCGTCACCCGGGGCGTCCTGCTCGACGTGCTCGGCTGGAAGCAGTCCGAGGGCGGCGGTGCCGACATCCAGACCGTGAACGGCCACGACATGCTGGGCGACACCTACCGGATCACGGTCGAGGACCTACAGGCCACGATGGAGTGGGAGGGCGTCGACGGCATCGAGGCGGGCGACGCCGTCGTCATCCGCACCGGTTGGTGGTGGTTGGCCGAAGACCCCGCCACCTACGAGCACTACCTGGCCACCGAGCCCGGCATCTACATCCGCGAGGCGAAGTGGCTGGGCGACCACCACCCCGCCGTCCTGGCCTCGGACACCTACGGGCTCGAGGTGCTCGGCGCCGACTTCATCGACCTGGCCTTCCCCGTCCACCAGGAGCTCCTCACCCACAAGGGCGTCCACATCGGCGAAGGCGTGCTCAGCGACCCCCTCGCCGAGCGGGGCGCCTACACCTTCGTCTACAGCTACAGCCCCCAGTACGCCCTGGGCTCGACGGCAGGCAACGCGCCTCCCGTCGCCCTCGTCGCCGGCTAGCGGCCGATCAGGCCTTCGCCTGGCGCTGGCCGGCGATGGCGCGGTGCAACAGCAACGTGCCCGCGCTGGCCAGCGCGATGGCGGCGAGGATGGCGGGCATGTATGACCCTGTCACGTCGATGAGCCAGCCGGCCAGGGGCGGCCCGAGGAGCCCGCCGATGCCGCCGGCGGTGTACGAGGCACCGAGCACCGCCCCGAGCCCGGCGAGGCCGAACAGCTCGGCCATGACCGCGGGGGAGAGGGCGACGTAGCCGCCGTAGGCGACGCCCATCACCACGGCGAAGGCGGCGAGCACGCCGAAGGCCCCGCCGCTCACCGCCCACAGGACGAAGGAGAGGGCGAGGACGGCGAAGCAGCCCACGTAGAGGCGGAGCACGCCCAGGCGGCCGGCGAAGAGGCCGAGCACCAAGCGCCCGGCCAGGCTGCCCAGTCCCAGGAAGCTGACGAGCGTGGCGGCGGTGCTCTCACGGATCCCGTGGTCCTCGGCGTAGGCGGCGAGGAAGACGAAGGGCACGAACAGCGCCAGGGACATGAGCAGCGCGGCCACGTACAGCTGGCGAAAGAGGGGCCGGGCGAGCACGGCCCGCAGGTCGAGTGGGGCCTGGCCCATGAGCTGGGGCGGCCGCTTGGCCAGCGCGGCCACCACGAGGAGCGCGGCCACCGAGACGACGGCGAAGACGCGGTAGGTCCAACGCCAGCCGTGGTCCTCGATGAGGGAGGCGGCGAGGGGTGGGACGAGCAGGGTGCCGAGGCCGATGCCGGAGACGGCGATGCCGAGGGCGACGGCACGGCGGCGCTCGAACCAGCCCGACACCTGGGTCACCATGGGCACGTAGGCGCAGGCCACGCCCACGCCGACGCCGAACCCGTAGGTCACGTAGCCGAGCCACAGCGAGTCCACCACCGAGGTGGCCAGGAGCCCGAGCCCGAGCGACGCCGCCCCGAACAGCACCACCGGGCGGGCGCCGAGCCGGTCGGCGAAGCGCCCCGCGGGCAGGCTCAGCACGAACAGGAAGAAGATCGTGAAGCCGAACATCAGGGCCGTGGCCCCCTTGCCCGAGCCGAACTGGTCGGCCATCGCCGAGAAGAAGGCCGAGAAGCTGTAGGTCACGCCGAAGAGCGTGAACGTCGACAGCACGGTGGCGCCCACCACCACCCACCCCCGGCCCGAGTCGACCTGTGGGCCGAGCCGTTCGGCGCCCATGGCCGCGGCCTGCGCCTCCATAGACATCGTGTCCCCCTTGGAGGGCCAGATCGTAGCGGGCTGGAGGGCGCGACTAAGTTGAGCGGGTATTCAAGTCGCGCCCATCCCGACTCGGACAGGGGGACCCCCATGACCGTCACCGAGCCCGCACCGGCGAACGCCAAGAACGCGTGGCGGCTCGAGACGCCCGGCCACGCGGGCTGGCAGCGCACCGCCCACCCCGGCGACCCGGCCAAGTACTTCATGGTCTCGAGCGACTGCCACGCCACCGAGCCCCGGGGCTACCTCGCCGACTACATCGAGCCCGAGTACCGCGAGCGCATCCCCCACATCCGCACCGACGAGGACGGCTCGCAGTGGATGGTGACCGAGGGCAACCGGCCCCAGCTGGTGAGGCCCACGCCCACGGCGAAGACCGTCCAGGCCCGGCAGTCCTTCGAGCGCAAGGAGCACAACCGCCACGCCGGCCAGCGCATGGAGGAGGAGGACATCCTGCGCAACGCGGCGGCGAAGACCGTCGAGCAGCGGGTCAGCGACCAGCTCGCCGACGGAGTCGACGCCGAGATCATCTTCCCCAACCAGGGGCTCCTGTGCTGGGCCACCCCCGACCCCACCTTCGGCATGGCCATGTGCCGGGCCTGGAACCGCTGGGCCAGGGACTTCTTCGCCGACGTGTGGGACACGTGCCTGCCCATGGCGCTGATCGCCACCGGTGACCGTGAGGCCGCCATGGCCGAGATCACCCGGGCGGCCGAGGCCGGCTTCAAGGGCTACTGCTTCGGCAACACGCCCGTCTATGGGGTGAACGAGTTCGGCAAGCTCCAGTACAACGACCCGAGCTTCGAGCCCCTGTGGTCCCTCGTGGAGGAGACCGGCATCCCGGTCACGTTCCACGTGTCGACGGGCCGGGACCCCCGGGCCGTCGGGGGCAACGGCGGGGCGATCATCAACTACGTCTGCCACTCGATGGAGACCACCATCGAGCCGCTGGTGCAGCTCATCACCTCGGGCGTCTTCGAGCGCCACCCCGCCATGACCGCCGGCCTCGTCGAGAGCGGCATCGGCTTCCTGCCCTGGCTGCTCGAGACGATGGACTACGCCTACAAGGCCCACCACTTCTGGGTGCGGCCGGTGATCCCCGACAAGCCCAGCGAGTACTTCCGGCGCCACTGCTTCGCCACCTTCCAGGAGGACCATGCCGGCCTCGAGGCGGTCGAGGCCAACGGGCTCGTGGACAACGTCATGTGGGCGAACGACTACCCCCACCACGAGGGCTCCTGGCCCCACTCGGCCGCGGCCATCGAGCGCACCATGGGCCACCTCGAGGAGGGCTCGCGGGCCAAGATCCTGGGCCTCAACGCTGCCCGGGTGTTCGGCATCGACATCCCGCGGAGCTGAACCGGTCCCGCCCCGCCCGCCGAGCCTGGTGCGGGCCGGGCCGGGCCGGCGCCTGGGCCGTGGCGAGACGGAGCTGGCGCGGCCAGCCCTTGCGAACGTGCGTTCGTCGCTCCTAGCCTGGCGGGCATGGGTCGCACCGCCGTCCGGCGCATCACTCGGTCGGCCCCCCGCGCCGACGAGCGCCGTCCCGACGCCGTGCAGCTCGGACTCTTCACCGCGGGCCCGGCCGCGCCCGACTGCTCCTTCGGCAATCTCACGCGCCACCGCCTCGCCGAGCGGTCCTGGGTGGAGCACGCGCCAGGCTGGCTCGCCGGCTCCGACGAGGTGTGGGCGACGCTCGCCGAGCGAGTCGAGTGGCGCCACGGCCGGCGCCGCATGTACGACCAGATGGTCGACGAGCCCCGGCTCACCCAGTCCTACGGGCGCAGCGAGGGGCCCTTCCCCCACCCGGCGCTCGTCGAGCTGTTCGACGTGCTCTCCGCCCGCTACGGCGCCCACTTCGACAGCGTCGGCCTGAACTTCTACCGGGACGGCGCCGACAGTGTCGCCTGGCACGGCGACCGGGTCGCCCGCACCGTCCCCGAGCCCCTCGTCGCCATCGTGTCCGTGGGCGAGCCCCGCCCCTTCCTGCTGCGCCCGGCGGGCGGTGGCCGAAGCCGCGCCTTCAACCTCGGCTCGGGCGACCTGCTGGTCATGGGCGGCGACTGCCAGCGCGAGCTCGAGCACAGCGTGCCCAAGGTGGCCCTCGCCGGGCCCCGCATCAGCATCACCTATCGCCACTCGACGCCCGCGGCGGCGAGTCCCGCTCAGCCCGTGGCCGTGGCCGGCTCGCCTGCGGGCTCGGCCCCCTCCACGAACTGCGTCCGGGACAGCTCGGCGTAGAGGCCGCCCCGCGCCACCAGCTCGGCGTGGGTGCCGCGCTCGACGATGCGCCCGGCGTCGAGCACGAGGATCTCGTCGGCGTGGCGCACGGTGGACAGGCGGTGGGCGATCACCAGCGACGTGCGACGGGCCAGCGCCGTGCCCAGCGCCCGCTGCACGGCGGCCTCGGACTCCGAGTCGAGGTGGGCCGTGGCCTCGTCGAGCACGACGACGGCGGGCGACTTGAGGAGCACCCGGGCGATGGCCAGCCGCTGCTTCTCGCCCCCCGAGAGGCGGTGCCCACGGTCCCCGACGACCGTGTCGAGCCCCTCGGGGAGGGCGGCGACGACGTCCCAGACGTAGGCCGCCTGCAACGCGGCGACCAGCTCCGCCTCGGTGGCGTCGGGCTTGGCGTACAGCAGGTTGGCCCGCAGCGTGTCGTGGAACAGGTGGGCGTCCTGGGACACGACGCCGATGGCGTCCCGCAGCGACTGCTGGGTGACGTCGCGCACGTCCTGGCCCCCGACCCGCACCACCCCCGACGTTGCGTCGAAGAGGCGGGTCACCAGGCCCGTCACCGTCGTCTTGCCCGCCCCCGAGGGCCCGACCAGGGCGGTCAGGTGGCCGGGGGGCACGGCGAAGGAGACCTCGCGCAGCACGTCGGCGCCCGCCCCCTGCGAAAGCTGGGCCACCGACTCGAGGGAGGCGAGGGACACCTCGGACGCCGCCGGGTAGCGAAAGGAGACGCCCTCGAAGGTGATGCTCGACGCGCCTCGCTCGAGCGCCCGGGCGCCGGGCGCGTCCGCCACCGAGGGCTCGAGGTCGAGCACCTCGAGCACCCGCTCGAAGCTCACGAGCGTGGTCATGACGTCGACCTGCAGGTTGGACAGCGAGGTGAGCGGGCCGTAGAGGCGGCCGAGGTAGGCGGTGAGGGCGACGAGCGTACCGATGCCGAGCGAGCCCGAGATGGCGAGGCTGCCGCCCAGGCCGTAGACGAGCGCGGTGGCGAGGGCGGCCACGAGCGTGAGGCCGGTCATGAAGACCCGGGTGTACATGGCGGCCGTCACGCCGATGTCGCGCACCCGCCCGGCCGAGGCGGCGAAGCCCGCTGACTCCCGCTCGGGCACGCCGAAGAGCTTGACCACCAGGGCGCCCGAGACGTTGAAGCGCTCGTTCATGGTCTGGCCCATCACCGCGTTGAGCTGGTAGCGCTCGCGGGTGATCCGTTGGAGGCGCGGCCCGAGCAACCGGGCGGGCAGGACGAAGAGGGGCAGGAGCACGAGGGCGAGGAGCGTGATCTGCCAGGAGAGCACGGCCATGGCGACGATGGTGGCCACGACGGAGGCGAGGTTGCCCACCACGTTGGACAGGGTCGAGGTGAAGGCCTGTTGGGCGCCCTGCACGTCGCCGTCGAGGCGGGTGACGAGGGCACCGGTCTGGGTGCGGGTGAAGAAGGCGACGGGCATGCGCTGCACGTGGTCGAACACCCGGGTGCGCAGGTCGTACACGAGGCCCTCGCCGATGCGGGCCGAGTACCAGCGCTGGGCGAGGGAGGCGACGGCGGAGACGGTGGCCAGGGCGGCCACGAGCACGGCGAGCCCGACGACGAGTCCCCGGCGATCGTGGGCGATGCCGTCGTCGATGATGGACCGGTACACGAGGGGGGCGGCCACGCCGAGGAGGGAGTCGAGCAGGATGAGCGCGAGGAAGACGGCGAGCTTGCCGCGGTAGGGGCGGGCGAAGCCGGCGATGCGGCGCAGCGTCCCGGGGGCGAGGCGGTGCTGGGCGACCGAGCGGTCCCGGGCGAACGAGCGGACGCCAGGCCCGGACATGGGGCGGGAGCTCAGGGACACGGGCTGTCCTCCGTGGTGGGCCTCCTGGGTTCGTGCGGGGCGCGGTGCAGTCTGTGAGGTTAGATCATGATGAGCTAAGCTCAGCAACGTGAGAGAGCCTTTCCCTGTTCCCGACAGCGGCGACGGCGGCGACGCCGACCGGGCGCCGGGGGCCGACGAGGCGGCCGAGGTGACCGCTGAGCTGCTCCACGCCGTGGTCCGCCGCCTGCGACGCGGCGCCCAGCAGGAGCTGGCGCCCCTCGGGCTCACCTGGGGCCAGCTCCGTCTGCTGCGCACGCTGGCCACGGCCGGCGGCCCCCTGCGCATGGGCGACCTCGCCCGTCGGCTGGGCGTCGTGGCCCGCTCGGCGACCTCCGTCGTGGACGCGCTCGAGGCCGGCGGCTTTCTCGCCCGTCAAGGCGACCCCGAGGACCGCCGTGCCACTCGCGTCGTGCTCACCGATGCGGGCGCCGACGTGCTGGGGGCCGTGCGGCGCCGCCGCTCGGCGGTGGCCGGCCACCTGTTGAGCCGGCTCTCGGCCGAGGACGGCGCCACCCTGCGCCGCCTCCTCAGCGAGCTCGTCGCCGCGGGCGATCAGCCGGGGGCGGGGCCCTCGAGCCGCCCGCGCACGTAGGCCAGGCCCTCCTCGAGGGTTGTGACCCGCCCGTCGAGCTGGGCCTCGAAGGCGGCGTCGAGGAGCGGCTTGAACCGGGGCCCGGGCTCGAGGCCGAGGGCGATGAGGTGTCGCCCCATGACCAGGGGCTTCGGTGGCTGGTCCACCACGTCGAGCTCGCGTGCCGTGCGCTCGAGCCACTCGGCGGCGGGGAAGTCGCCAACCACCGCGGGCGGGCGGCCGCGCCGGTCGGCCCAGGCCACGCGCAGCAGCCGGTCGAGGCGTCCCACCCGGCGGGCGAGGCGGCGCACGGCGGCCGGGCTGGCCCCGCCCAGGTAGAGCTGGTCGGGCTTGAGGTGGTCGGCCACGAGCGGCACGACCTCCTCGGCCAGGCGGGCGTGGTTGGTCATCCGGCCGAGCAGCGAGCGGGTGGGGGCGACCCCCGCGTCCTCGTGGCCCGGCGAGCGCCAGCGACCGTCCTTCCAGACCGTCGTGGCCGGCTTGCCCAGGTCGTGGCACAGGCAGCCGAACCCGACCACCAGGTCCTCCCACTCCTCGCCGCGGCGCGCCGCGGCGAACTGGTCCATGACGTGGCCGGTGTGCACCCACACGTCGCCCTCGGGGTGCCACTCGGGGTCCTGGGGGCAGCCGACGAGGGCTTCGAGCTCGGGGACGTAGCGCAACCAGCCGCAGTCGGCGAGGAAGGCGAGGCCGGCCGAGATGGCCGTGCCCCGGAGGAGGAGCTTGGACCACTCGTCGAAGACCCGCTCGGCGGCGAGGCCCTCGTCCTCGATGGTGCGGCACAGGGCGACGGTCCCCGGGTGGGGGCGGAGTGCGAACCGGGCGATGAACTGCATGCCCCGCAGGACCCGCAACGGGTCCTCGGCGAAACGGTCGCTGGTGTGGCGCAGCAGGCGGCGCTCGAGGTCGCCGGCACCGTCGAAGGGGTCGATCAGCTCGAGGCTGAGGGGGTCCCAGGCGATGGCGTTCACGGTGAAGTCCCGCCGGGCCGCGGCCGAGCGCACGTCGAGCCCGGGGTCGGCGTCCACCTCGAAGCCCCGGTGGCCGGTGCCGGCCTTGCGCTCACGTCGGGGAACGGACACGTCCACTGCCAGGCCGTGCACCTTGAGCACGCCGAAGCTGGCCCCCACCAGGCTGACAGGAGCGATGCGCTCGACGAGGTGGCGGAGGGCCTCGGGGTCGACGCCGAACACCTCGACGTCGACCTCGTCGGCCGCCCGGCCCAACAGGGCGTCCCGCACCGCGCCCCCGACGTACTGGGCCCGCCCGCCGACCACGGCCACGCGCTCGCAGATGGCGCGCGCTACGGCTCGGGCTCGGGGGTCGGCCAAGGGGACGTCGGGGAGGGTGGCCACAGCGCCGGCCACGCTACCGGTGCCCCGCCCCAGCTCAGGGCTTGCGCAGCTCGCAAGGGGGCCTGAGGCCGGTGAGGGCCGGGCCGGGAACGAGCACGCCGGCCGTCGGCGGCCGTCGGTACGTCCCGCCGCCTCGCTCTCGCCGCCGTTCCTCGGGCCCCGCTCGGCCCTCCGCGCCCCTCGACGTCGGCAGGTCTGGACCTCGACTTGAGCGATGTCAACACATGTTGACGATGCGCATGCTGTCAGCACAAGTTGACAGGGCAGGGAGCGTAGGTGGGTGGCGCCATCCTCGCCGAGCTCGAGCTGCGCTACCCGCCGCGGCGACGCTGGCCCCGCGGCCGCCAGCTGCGCAGGGCCGCGGCCCCTCAGCCGACGACGGAGGCCCGCTCGGCGTGGCGGTCGAGGAAGGCTCGCAGGGCGGCGTTGAACGCCACAGGCTGCTCGAGGTTGGAGAGGTGCCCGGCCTCAGGGATCGTCACCAGCTCGGCTCCCGGGATCGAGCTGGCGAGGAAGCGGGAGCTCGAGGGCGGCGTCACCTGGTCCTCCTCGCCGACGACGACGAGCACCGGCATCCTCAGGCCCTCGAGCACGTCGCGGAAGTCGGTGGTCACGATGGCGTGGAGGGCCTGGCGGTAGGGCTCGGTGCGCAGGGCCGCCATCGAGGCTCGGAGCTGCTCACGGACGGCGTCGCTCGCCTTGGAGCTGACGAGCGCCCCGACCAGGTCGGGGGCGATGTCCGCCGGGGCCAGGCCCCGGTCGAGCGGCTCGAGGCGCTGGGCGAGGAACGTCGCCCTCGCCTCCTCGGGCGCGCTGCCGAAACCGGGCGAGGTGTCCACGAGGGCGAGCGTGGCCACCCTGTCCGGTGCCCGGCCGGCGAGGTCCTGGGCGATCATCCCGCCCATGGACAGCCCCACGACGTGGGCTCGCTCGGCGCCGAGGTGGTCGAGCAGGCGCACGGCGTCGTCGGCGAAGTCCCCGAAGCGCAACGGACCGGCGCCCTGCCCGCTGCTGCCGTAGCCCCTTGCGTCCCAGGTGAGGGCGCAGTAGCTGTCCCCCAGCGCGTCGAGCTGGCCGTGCCAGTTCGACCGGTTCCCCCCGATGCCGTGGAGGAAGACCACGAGGGGGCCCTGCCCCTCCACCTCGTAGGCGATCGGTACCTCGCCCTGCACCGTGCCGATGGCGCGCATGCTGGCCTCCCCTCGTCCCTGAGGGCAGCATGCCAGCTTCGCTGGCGCGCTGGGGCTTGGGCCGCGGCCGCCCGCTGCTGGTCGATGCGGCGGGCGGCGGCGCCGAGCTCGTCGAGCTTGGCCTGGGCCGCGGCGATCACGTCCTGCGCGCTGCGGGCCGGCCCGGCGCCGAGCAGGTCGGCCACCTCGGCCAGGGTGAAGCC
>WHTX01000150.1 GCA_009377505.1 Acidimicrobiia bacterium | reverse complement strand
GAGGCGACGACCGCGCCCGAGGCCGCCCCCGCCGAGGCGACGACCGCGCCCGAGGCCGCCCCTGCCGCCGACCACGCCGAGCCGGCCGACGGCTGACACCCGACACGATCGCAGCTCAGGAGACCTACGAGCACAATGGCCAGCTTCACCGCGAAGGACGTCCAGGAACTGCGCCGCAAGACGGGCGCCGGGATGATGGACTGCAAGAAGGCGCTCGAGGCGACTGACGGCGACATCGACGCCGGTGTCCAGTGGTTGCGCGAGCGCGGCATCGTCAAGGCAGCCGAGCGGGTGGGCCGGGAGGCCTCCCAGGGCGCGATCGCCATCGCCTCCGGCGCCGACAGCGCCGCCCTCGTCGAGCTCAAGGCCGAGACCGACTTCTCGGCCAAGGCCGCCGACTTCGTCGGCCTGGTCGGCGAGCTCGCCGAGCTGGTGCTGGCCGACGGGCCTGGGGCCGTGGCCAGCCGCCAGGCCGACATCGACAACCTCAACATGGTCAAGAAGGAGAACATCGCCCTCGGCACGGTCGTGCGCTTCGAGTCCTCCCCGGGCACGGTGATCGATACCTACCTGCACCGCCAGGACGGCCGCGGCATCGTGGGCGTGATCCTCGAGGGCCAGGGGCTGAGCCAGGAGGCCCTGCACGAGATCGCCCTGCACGCCGCGTTCGCCAAGCCCAAGTACCTCGACCGCGAGGAGATCCCCGCCGAGGACATCGAGACGGAGCGGGTCAACCTGCTCGAGATCACCAAGGCCGAGGGCAAGCCCGAGGCGGCCTGGCCGAAGATCGTCGACGGCCGGGTGAACGCCTGGATCGCCGACCGGGTGCTGCTCGAGCAGGGCGTCCACGGCGAGAAGGAGTCCGTGTCCCAACGACTCGGCGACGGCCGCATCCTGCGCATGGCGCTCGCCGTCATCGGCGCCTGACCGCCGGGTCCCCTGCATGAGGCCACGCTGGAAGCGCGTCCTGCTCAAGGTGTCCGGCGAGGCCTTCGCCGGCGAAGGCTCCCAGGGCATCGACGGCGCCGTGGTGCTCCAGATCGCCAACGAGGTCGCCGAGGTGCGCGAAGACCTCGGGGTGGACGTCGCCGTCGTCGTCGGCGGCGGCAACATCTGGCGGGGGCGCACCGGGGTGATGTCGGGCATGGACCGCGTCCAGGCCGACCACATGGGCATGCTGGCCACCGTCATCAACGCCCTCGCCCTCCAGGACACCCTCGAGCGCCGGGGCCACGAGACGCGGGTCCAGACGGCGATCCACATGGCCCAGGTGGCCGAGCCCTACATCCGCCGCCGAGCGATCCGCCACCTCGAGAAGGGCCGCGTCGTCATCTTCGCCGGCGGCCTCGGCGACCCCTTCTTCACCACCGACAGCGCGGCTGCGCTGCGCGCCGTCGAGATCGAGGCCGACGCGCTCCTCAAGGGCACGCACTCGGGCATCGAAGGCGTCTACACGGCGGACCCCAGGCTGGAACCCGATGCCGAACTGTTGCGCGAGCTCAGCTACATCGAGGTCATCAACCGCGGCCTCGGCGTCATGGACAGCACCGCCATCACCCTCTGCATGGACAACGGCCTCCCGATCGTCGTGTTCGACCTGCTCAAGAGGGGCAACGTCAGAACCATCCTCGAGGGTGGCGTTGTCGGTACTCTGGTGCGGTGAGCGCCGATACCGTTCCCGGGGTCTTGAGCGACGCGGAGTCGCGCATGCACAAGGCCGTGCAGCACGCACGCGGCGAGTTCGCGTCCGTGCGCACGGGCCGTGCCTCGCCGGCATTGGTGGAGAAGCTGATCGTCCACGCCTACGGCCAGGACATGCCCCTCCAGCAGATCGCCGGGTTCCAGGTGCCCGAGGCCCGGCTGCTGCTCATCTCGCCATACGACCGCGCGAACATCGGGCCGATCGAGAAGGCGATCCAGAACTCCGACCTCGGCCTCAACCCGTCGAACGACGGCGTCAGCCTCAGATTGTCGTTCCCACCCCTCACCCAGGAGCGGCGCAAGGACCTGGTGAAGCGGGTCAAAGGCATGGCCGAAGAGGGCAGGGTGGCGGTGCGCAACGCCCGGCGTGACGCCCGCAAGTCCCTCGAAGGGCTCGCCAAGGCGGGCACCATCTCCGACGACGACGTGACCCGGGCCGAGAAGGAGCTCGACCGGCTCACCCACGCCAACGAAGGCGACATCGACAAGTCACTCGCCGACAAAGAGCAGGAGCTGCTCGAGGTCTGAGGCGCCGGGAACGGCTCGTGGACGGCACCGAGCCGCCGAGCCGCCGAAGCCTGCACGGCAATCGCCAGCCGGCACGTGGGCGACCCGGCAAGGAGCCGCACATGAGCGACAGAGACGACGACCGACCCGACGAGTACCGCCCGTCCCAGACGGACCAGATCCGCATCGTCGGTGCTGAGTCCGCGGGTGACCTGACCGGCGAGCGGCCAGGTGACGAGGGGCCGGACGAGACAGGCGCGCCGCCACGGGAGGTGTTGCGCTTCCCTCGGCCCCGGTCGGTCTTCGAGTCGATCCCCGACGCTCCGCCGTCCTTCCTCGACGAATACGACCAGGACGACGGGGGCGAAGACGACCTCACGCGGGTGGGCGGCCTCGAGGAGGCGGACGACCCGAGCGACCCCGACCGCTTCGGCCGGGTCCCCGTCATCCGGGTCGACCAGCCCGACGCCAGCGAAGAGCTCGAGCTGCCGCACTGGACCCAGCCCCCCACGGGGCAGGTGCCCAGGGTCATCGCCGGCTCGGAGCGAGAGGACGACGACTCGTGGACGAGCTACGGGTCCTCGCCCCGCTGGCGCGACCCCTCGAGTGAGTGGGACGCGGAGAGCTACGGCGACGTGGCCGACCTGGGCGACGACCTGCCTCGCGAAGGGGCGCTCGACGATGGCGAGCGGCCGGCGCTGAGCGACTTCTTCGCCTTCGACGACCTCAGTGAGGAGGCCTCGCCGACCCGCCGTGGGGGCGCCGCCGCCGGCCAGGCGCGTGCCGTGCAGGCCTCCAACCCGCCCCGCCAGGACCAGCCCTCGAGCGGGCCGGTGCACCGGGGCGACGCCCGTGGCGGGCGCGACGTCCCCGTCGCCGTCGGTGTCGGCGTCACCATCGCCGTCGTCGCCCTTGTCGCCCTGCGCGTCGGGCCGGCCGCCACCCTGGGCCTCGTCACCTTGATCATCGGCCTCGGCACGGCCGAGCTGCTCTCCTCTGCCCGCCGCGGCGGGCACCACCCGGCCGTGCTGCTGGGCCTCGCCGCCTCCGCCGGCCTTCCCCTCGCCGCCTACTGGCGTGGGGTCGAGGCATTCCCGTTGATGCTGTTCCTCGTGGTCGTCGCCGGCCTCCTCTGGTACGTCTTCGGCGTCGACGGCGAGCGGCCCGCCTCCAACCTGGGCATCACGCTCCTGGCCGTGGGCTACGTGGGCGGCCTCGGCTCCTTCGCCGCGCTGATCCTCCGCCTCCCCGGGGGGATCGGCACCGACGTCCTCCTCGCCGCCATCATCCCCACGGTCGCCGCTGACGTGTTCGCCTTCGTGGTCGGGCGTAACGCGGGCAAGTCCCAGCTCTCCCCGATCAGCCCCAACAAGACCGTCGAGGGCCTGCTCGGTGGCGTTGCCGGCGCCGTCATCTGCTCGGTGCTGTTTAACGACATACTCCTGGGCCTCGCCCCCTTCGACACGCTGCGCAACGCCTTCCTGCTGGGTGTGGTCGTCGCCGTCGTCGCCCCGCTCGGGGACCTCAGCGAGTCCCTCCTCAAGCGGGACTTCGGCGTCAAGGACATGGGCACGCTCTTCCCCGCCCACGGCGGCGTGCTCGACCGCTTCGACACGATGCTGTTCGTCCTGCCGGCGACCTACTACCTCGGCCTCCTGCTCGACCTCTACCCGTGACGGGCGCCGTCCCGTGACCCGCACCGTCGCCGTCCTCGGCTCGACCGGCTCGGTGGGCACCCAGGCGCTCGACGTCATCGGCGCGCGGCCCGACCGCTACCGGGTCGTGGCCCTGGCGGCTCGCTCGTCGGCGGCCGTGCTGGTCGAGCAGGCCCACGCCGTGCGCCCCGAGGTCGTGGCGGTGGTCGACCCGGCGGCGGCCGCCGAGGTCGCTGGCCGCTTGCCCCCGGGGACGACGCTCGAGGTGGGGGAGGGCGCGCTGGCCGCGGCGGCGACAGGCGCCGACGTGGTGCTCAACGCCGTCGTCGGCTTCGCCGGCCTCGACGTCACCTTGGCCGCGCTCGCCGCGGGGCGCCGGCTCGCCCTCGCCAACAAGGAGTCCCTCATCGCCGCCGGCCCGGTGGTGCGCCGGGCCCTCGCCACCCCCGGTGCCGAGATCGTCCCCGTCGACTCGGAGCACTCGGCGATCCACCAGTGCCTCCGAGCGGGCCAAACGGGCCGCGAGGTGCGCCGCCTGCTGCTCACGGCAAGCGGCGGGCCGTTCCGGGGCCACGCTCCCGAGCAGCTCGCCAGCGTGGGCGTCAGCGAGGCGCTCGCCCACCCGACCTGGAGCATGGGCCCCAAGATCACCGTCGACTCCTCGACTCTGGTGAACAAGGGCCTCGAGGTCATCGAAGCCCACGAGCTCTTCGACGTGCCCTACGAGGACATCGACGTCGTCGTGCACCCCCAGTCCATCGTGCACTCGATGGTCGAGTTCCTCGACGGCTCGACCGTCGCCCAGCTCTCCCGCCCGGACATGCGCCTCCCCATCAGCTACGCGCTGGGCTACCCCGAACGCCACGACGTGCCCTACGGCGCCCTCGACTGGTCGGCAGTGGGCAGGCTCGACTTCGAGCCACCCGACCACGCCGCCTTCCCCTGCCTCGGGCTCGCCTACCAGGCAGGGCGCCTCGGCGGGACGGCACCGGCCTGGTTCAACGCCGCCAACGAGGTCGCCGTGGCGGCCTTCCTCGAAGAGAAGATCCCCTGGCTCGGCATCGCCGCGGTCCTAGAGACCGTCTTGTCACGGCATGATGGGGGGAAGGCCCGAACGGCCGGCGACGTTGTCGACGCCGACCGCACCGCCCGCCGGCTCGCCCACGAGGAGGTCGAGCGGCTGGCACCGCTGCGGGCAACGAGAAGGACGACATGACTGCCCTCCAACCCGCCCCGCCCCCGCCGCCCACGAGCCGACCGCCTCAGGCCCCGGACCGGTCCCGTCCCGTCCGCCTCGCGCTGCTCTTGGCACTCATCGCCCTCGTCTGGGTGCTGACCGGCCCGAGCGTGATGGTGATGATCGGCGCCCTGGTCGTCATCATCACCCTCCACGAGCTCGGCCACTACCTGACGGCCAAGTGGTCGGGCATGAAGGTGACCGAGTTCTTCCTCGGCTTCGGCCCCAGGATCTGGTCCTTCCGCAGGGGCGAGACCGAGTACGGCCTCAAGGCCATCCCCGCCGGCGCCTATGTGAAGATCATCGGGTTGAACAACCTCGAGGAGATCGACCCCGCCGACGAGGCCCGCACCTACCGCCAGCAGTCCTACCCGAAGCGGATGCTCGTGATCCTCGCCGGGTCGGGCATGCACTTCGTCATCTGCCTGGCGCTCATCTTCACGTTGCTCGTGGGGTGGGGCGCGCCGGGCGGTCGCCTCTTCGCTTCCGCCGACGACGTCGACCCCTCGACGTGGGAGGTGGGCACCGTGGCCGATGACTCGGCGGCCGACCTCGCCGGGGTGCGCCCGGGCGACCGGGTCCTCTCCGTCGACGGCGAGCCGGTCGTCACCTTCGCCGACCTGGGCTCGGTGGTCTCGGCCCTGGCCGGCGAGCCGGTGGAGGTCGTCGTCGAGCGGGGCGGCGAGGAGCTCGCCATCCACACGACGATCCAGGCTCGCGAGGACGGCAGCGGGCTGCTGGGCGTGACTGGCACCCTGCCCCGGGAGCGCTCCAACCCCATCGAGGCGGTGCCCGCGACGCTGGCCGACTTCGGCCGGATCATGACCGAGTCGGTCAAGGCCACGGCGCAGCTCCTGTCCCCCTCGGGCATCTCGAGCTTCGCCGGCCAGGTGGCGGACGGCAACGGTGACGACGGCGATCGCGCCGCGGCCCCGGCCACGAGCGAGGAGGAGGCCAGCCGGCCCATGTCGGTCGTCGGCGCCACCCGCTTCGGCGCCCAGGCCCTCGAGTCCGGGGTGGACAACTTCCTGTACGTGCTCATCGTGTTGAACGCCTTCATCGGGCTGTTCAACCTCATCCCGCTGCTGCCCCTCGACGGCGGGCACGCGGCCATCGGCACCTATGAGCGCATCCGCGAGGGCCGCAGTGGCAAGCGCTACTTCGTCGACGTGACCCGTCTCCTGCCCCTCACCTATGCCGTGGTCATGGGGCTCGTGATCCTCGGCGTCTCCGCCGCGTACCTCGACGTGGTCAACCCCCCGAACATCCCCTGATGGACGCCGGCTCGGTCACCTTCCCCCGCCGCCCGACCCGCCAGATCAAGGTCGGCAGCGTCGCCATCGGCGGCGGGGCGCCGATCTCGGTGCAGTCCATGACCATCACCAAGACGGCGGACGTCGAGGGCACCCTGCAGCAGGTCTACGCCCTCGCCGCCGCGGGCTGCGACATCGTGCGCTGCACGTGCAACGAGGTCGAGGCGGCCGAAGGCCTCGCCCGCATCGTGCCCCGCTCGCCGGTCCCCATCGTGGCCGACGTGCACAACCAGTACCGGATGGCACTCGCCGCGCTCGACGCCGGCGTGGAGGGCCTGCGCCTCAACCCCGGCAACATCCGTCGCCCCGAGCACATCAAGGCGGTCGCCACCGAGGCGCGCGACCGGGGCGTGCCCATCCGCATCGGCGTGAACGGCGGGTCCCTCGACCCCGAGCTGTACGCCCGCTATGGGGGGGTGACCCCCGAGGCGATGGTGGAATCGGCCCTCGTTGAGTTGCGCTACTTCGATGAGGTCGGCTTCGACCTCGTGAAGTTCTCGGTGAAGGCGTCGAACGTGCCACTCATGATCGAGGCCTACCGCCAGCTCGCCGACGCCACCGACCACCCCCTCCACCTCGGGGTCACCGAAGCGGGCCCGCCTCCGGTCGGGCTGCTCAAGGCGACCGCGGGGATGGCCACGCTCCTGGCCGAGGGCATCGGGGACACCATCCGCTACTCGCTCACCGCCGACCCCGTCGAGGAGGCCCGAGCCGGACGCCAGCTGCTCGAGGCCATGGGCCTGCGGGAGCGCAAGAACGTCGACCTCATCGCCTGCCCCTCCTGCGGGCGGGCCGAGGTGGACGTCATCGCCGTCGCCCAGCAGGCCCTCGCCGCCTTCGGGGACCGCGAGATCCCCCTCCAGGTGGCCGTCATGGGCTGCGTGGTGAACGGGCCCGGCGAGGCCCGCGACGCCGACCTCGGCATCGCCGCGGGCAACAAGCGCGGCCACCTGTTCGTCAAGGGCGTCAACGTCGCCGTCGTGCCCGAGGAGGAGATGGTCCCCACCCTCGTGGAGTGGGCCGAGCTCATCATGGAGCACGGCATCGAGGCGGCGCTCCAGCGCGCCAACAGCAGCAAGGCGACGAAGGAAGCCGAGGCCGACCGGCGCCGGCTCCTCGCCGCCCAGGGCGACGACGCCAACCACAGCGAGCAGCGCGTCGAGCTGGTTCGCCAGCGGCTCCACCGCTGATCACTACGCTGGGCCGGCTATGGCGAAGTCGAGAAGCGAGCAGCCCGAGCGGCCGAGGGCCGGGGCCCCGGTGCTGACGCCACGGGACGAGAACTTCCCGCAGTGGTACCAGGACGTCCTGGCCAAGGCGGAGCTGGCCGAGAACGGGCCGGTGCGGGGGACGATGGTTATCCGCCCCTACGCCTACGGCATCTGGGAGCGGATGCAGGCGGAGCTCGACGCCCGGATCAAGCTGGCCGGCGCCGACAACGCCTACTTCCCCCTGTTCATCCCCATGAGCTACCTCCAGAAGGAGGCGGACCACGTCGAGGGGTTCGCGCCCGAGCTGGCCGTGGTGACCCACGGCGGGGGCAAGGAGCTCGACGAGCCGGCGGTGGTCCGCCCCACCAGCGAGACCATCATCAACACCTACTTCTCGAAATGGGTGCAGTCCTACCGCGACCTGCCGCTGCTGCTGAACCAGTGGGCCAACGTCGTGCGCTGGGAGCTGCGTCCTCGGGTCTTCCTGCGCACCACCGAGTTCCTCTGGCAGGAGGGCCACACGGCCCACGCCACACAGCAGGAGGCGTCCGCGTACGCCCGGCGCATCCTGCTCGACGTCTACCGGGAGTTCATGTGGGACGTGCTGGCCGTCCCCGTGCACGTCGGGCTGAAGACGGTGCGCGAGCGCTTCGCCGGAGCCATCAACACGCTCGCCTGCGAGGCGATGATGGGCGACGGCAAGGCCCTCCAGATGGGCACGAGCCACGAGCTCGGTGAGAACTTCGCCAAGGTGTTCGACACGACCTACCTCGACGCCGAGGGCCAGCAGCGCCACGTGTGGCAGACCTCGTGGGGCAGCTCCACCCGCATGGTCGGTGGGTTGATCATGTGCCACGGCGACGACGACGGGCTGCGCGTCCCCCCTCGGGTGGCGGCCATCCAGGCCGTGGTGTGCGTGGTGCGGGACGGCGAAGGGGTGGCCGACGCGGCGGCGTCCATCGTCAAGGAGCTGGCGGCGGCGGGGGTGCGGGCCCGGCTCGACGACCGCACCTCGGTCTCCTTCGGTCGCCGGGTGACCGACTGGGAGATCAAGGGCGTGCCCGTGCGGGTGGAGGTCGGTCCCCGTGACCTGGCCGACGGGACCGTGACCCTCGCCCGGCGAGGCCGGCGCGACAAGGCCACGGTGGCCCGCGAGGGGCTGGTGGCCCTGGCCGCCGACGCGCTCGAGGAGGTGCAGGCGACGCTCCTCGCCGAGGCCGTCGAGCACCGCGACGCCCATACGAGGGCGGTCGGCTCCATCGACGAGGCGCTCGAAGCGTCGGCCGCTGGATTTGCCCGCATCCCGTGGCGATTGGTGGGCGAGGACGGCGAGTCCCGCTTGGCCGAGGCCGGGGCCAGCGTTCGCTGCCTCCAGCTCCCGGACGGCAGCCTGCCCGAGGGCTACGAGGCCGACGAGCCCGACCTCGACGCGCTCGTCGCCCGCGCCTACTAGTGCCGTGTCCGCCATCGCCAACGATGGTGGACACGGCACTGGCCCCGACGAGGGCGAATCGCCCGTCGAATTCGCTACGACCATCTCGGCGGCCCGTTGGCCCAGGTCAACGCCCCGCCGGCCGTGGCCCCGAGCGTGGCGCGTCGATTCGACGTCGATTCGACGCGCCGAACTTCACCTGGTGGCGCTGACGGCTCTGAGCTGGCCGTTCGCCTTGTTCTCGCCGGCTCGGAGCGATTCGCTGTCGGCGAAGGGCCGAGCGACTCGGGGAGATGGCCCCCGGCCGCGGCCGCCGGCCCGTCGACGGCTGGCGAGGGGGGCGCGAGCTGCCGGCCCTCGACCCGGCCGAATCGGTATACTCGCGGCTCGAACGTTCTGAGCTCTGGCGAAGGCGTGGGGCGCCAGTCCCACGCCTTCGCTTTCGACGGGCACGGCTCGCGAGATCGCTGTGGAGGAGGTGAGAGGGTGAAGCTGGTCGATGCGGTGACCGAGGTCGTGTCACCCGTGGTGGCCTCCCTCGGCGTGGAGCTCGTCGACGTCGAGCACCTCGGCGGCGTCGTGCGACTGGTGGTCGACGAGCCGGGCGGCATCGGCCTCGACCGTGTGGCCGAGGTGACCCGCGCTGCCTCTCGCGCCCTCGACCTCGCCGACCCCCTCCCCGGCACCTACACGCTCGAGGTGTCGAGCCCGGGGCTCGAGCGGCCCCTGCGCAGCCCGGCGCACTTCGCCCGGGCCGTGGGCCAGAAGGTGAACGTGCGGGCCCGACCCTCCTTCGAGGGCGATCGTCGCGTCACGGGCACGCTCATGGCCGCCGAGGCGGAGCAACTCGTCGTCCGTACCGATGCGGGTGACGTGGCCGTGCCCTATGACGAGGTCGACCGGGCCCGGACCGTGTTCGACTGGGGGCCTCCACCCAAGCCCGGCAAGGTCGGGAGCCGGCCCAAGGCGAAGCCCGCCGCCGGCGGCAAGCGAGAAGACGGCCACGAAGGGCAGGCAGACCGATGAGCGAAGCGAATGGCCTGAGCGGCCGGGAGCGGCTGGAGCGGAGCGAAGCGAATGGCCTGAGCGGCCGGGAGCGGGCAGGACGATGAGCAAGGTCGACATGATGGAGGCGCTTCAGGCGCTGGCCACGGACAAGGGGATCACGCTCGACACCCTGTTCCGTGCTCTCGCCGATGCTCTCGAGTCCGCCTACAAGCGCATCCCCGGGGCTTATGAGTATGCCTGGGTGACGATCGACCCCGACACGGGCGAGATCCGCGTGCTGGCGCAGGAGACGGACGAAGACGGCGAGCCCTACGGGCCCGAGATCGACGTCACCCCCGATGACTTCGGGCGCATCGCGGCGCAGACGGCCAAGCAGGTCATGCTCCAGCGCATCCGGGAGGCCGAGCGCGAGCTCAAGTACGAGGAGTACGCCGGGCGCGAGGGCGACATCGTCACCGGCATCATCCAGCAGAGCGACTCCCGCTACACGCTCCTGGACCTCGGCCGCGTCGAGGCGCTCCTGCCCCAGGCCGAACAGGTCGCCTTCGAGCGACCCGACCCCGGCACCCGGCTCAAGGCGTACATCGTCGAGGTGCGCCGGACGGCCAAGGGGCCCCAGATCGTCGTGAGCCGAACCCACCCGGGGCTCATCCTCGAGCTGTTCAAGCTCGAAGTGCCCGAGATCGCCGACGGGATCGTCGAGATCAAGGCGTGCGCCCGCGAGCCGGGCCACCGCACGAAGATCGCCGTGTGGTCGAACGACCAGAACGTCGACCCTGTCGGCGCCTGCGTCGGGGCCCGTGGCTCCCGGGTGCGGATGGTCGTCAACGAGCTACGGGGCGAGAAGATCGACATCGTGCCGTTCTCCCACGAGCCTTCCGAGTTCGTGACTAAGGCCCTCTCACCGGCCAAGGTGAAGGAGGTCCGTATCGACCCCGAGACCGGCACAGCCGAAGTCATCGTCCCCGACCACCAGCTGTCCCTCGCCATCGGCAAGGAGGGCCAGAACGCCCGCCTCGCCGCCCGCCTCACGGGCTGGCGCATCGACATCCGCTCCGAGACCCAGCTCCGCGAGGAGGCGGAACAGCCGCCGTTGGAGGACGAGGACTGGGCCGAGGGCGAGTGGGTCGTCGACGCGGACACGGGCGAGCAGGTCTGGAAGCCGGCTGGCGGCGGCCCGACGGTGTCGGCCGCCGAGTGGGCACAGGGCAGCGAGGCCTGAGCAGCCGGCCCGGCCCGGCCCGGGCTGAGCCGCCCGGTCCCGTCAGGACGTGCATCGGCTGTCGGCGCCGGGCCGGGGTCGACGAGCTGGTCCGGGTGACGGCCGCCGATGGCGGGCGCCTGGTCGTCGGGCGAGGAATGCCGGGCCGCGGGGCCTGGTTGTGCCGGGGCGAGGTGCAGTGCCTGCGCCTCGCCATCCGCCGGCGGGCGTTCGCCCGAGCGCTCCGCACCACGGTGCCGAACGTGTCGTTGGTCACGTTGGCGGCCGACCTGGGGCTCGATCTCGGGGAGGAGCCGAGCCAGGGCTGAGGCTGCGTTCGAACGAGTGCGGGGCCTTGGCTAGTATGGCTTCAGACCGGGCGCGGATGTGCTCACGCTCCGCGCTCATGCAGTTCTCCCGCACTCCCGATCCAGAGGGGCTGAGACAGCACTTGCCGCAGAAGATCCGGCTTTACGAGCTCGCACGTGAGCTCGGCATGACCAACCAAGAGGTCCTCGACCTGTGCGAGACCCTCGGCATCGGCGTGAAGAGCCACTCGTCGAGCATCGTCGAGG
>WHTX01000149.1 GCA_009377505.1 Acidimicrobiia bacterium | reverse complement strand
CGGCACAGGGCCCGCCCGTGAGGCGGGCGCCTACCGCGGGTCAGCGGGCGACGAGGCGGAGCAGGCCCTCGACGGGGCCGCGGCGGAAGCGCGAGCGCCAGAGCGTCGCGAACACGGCCAGGGCGGCATAGATGGCCCCGGCCACCAGCAGCTGGGTGGTGAGGGAGGGCTCAGAGCGGTCTTGCCAGTCCCAGATGACCTGCTCGCCGATCACCAGGTGGACGAGGTAGGCGGTGAGGGCGAGCTGGCCGAGGTGGACGAGGGGGCGCAGCAGGCGGGCCCCCGACGCCACCGAGGTGACGAGCAGGCAGGCGGCCAGCACGGCCACGGCCGTGCCCGAGGAGAGCACGTACCAGGCGGTGCGGTTGCTGTGCGCGGTGCCGTCGAAGAAGCTGGCGAGCCCGCCGGCGCCCGTGCCCGTCGAGGCGCTGGCGCCCAGCCCGCCGAGCTCCACCGCGGCCGTGGCCAGCAGGGGCTGGGCAAGCATCACCACGATGCCGGCGAGGAGCAAGGAGAGCTGCACCAGGCGGTCACCGAGGCGCTGGCGGGCCAGCCACAGGCCGAGGAGGACGAAGCCGACCCAGCCGACGAGCGGGTAGCCGCCCGTCCAGAGCAGGTTGCGGCCCATCCCCCACCAGTCCCCCATCGCCTCGTAGCTGTCGGGCTGGTCGGCGCTGCGCATCAGGTGGTCGTCCATCAGCGCGGTCACGGCCGTGGGCAGGAGGAACGCCACCGCGGCGAGGGGCAGCAGCCAGGGCGTGGGGATGCGCCGCCAGATGGGCACGAGGGCGAGGAGCAGCCCGTAGTGGGGCAGGATCAGGTAGACGGTGCTCTGGTAGGGCCAGATGGCGAGGCCGACCAGCAGGAGCGCCAGGCCCCGCACGACGAAGGTGCGGTCCCGGGTGCCCCGGGCGGCGAGGAACCCGGCGCCGATGCCGAGCACCACGCAGAACAGCGGTGCCGCCCGCCCGTCGGCGACGGCGTCGGCACCGCGCAGCCAGCCGGGCTCGGCGGCGTCGCGGGGGAAGGCGTAGTGGGCGGTGAGCATGCCGCCGAAGGCGAGCGCCCGGGCGACGTCGATGCCGGCGAGGCGCCGATGGGAGCGGGCGCGGGTCGGCTCCGCCGTGTCGACGACGAGGGTCACGACGACCGTGCTACCACCGGCGGGCGAAAAATGGCCGGCGCCGGCCATGCCCTTGGCCCGTGGCCTCCGTGCCCGCCGACCAACTAGCCCCGATCTTTCATTCGGGCTCGCTCGAGCTGGCCAGCCAGTTGCCCGCATGGCTCGCCCGACCGTCTGCCGTCCTGGTCAGAGGCTTGGCCGCGAGCCTCATGAAAGATCAGGGCTAGACGTAGGGGGGGCGCCCGGCATCGGGCGGGGCGCCGGTCCGCGGAGGGGAAGACCATGAGCGTGCTCGATGGCCCGCGTCGGGAGGTCCGCCGGATACTCGACGGTGGGACGCCCCAATGGGTGACGGTGAGCGAGGACGGCACGGAGCTCCTCACCGCCGATGGCCGGCGTACGCCGGAGGCCACGGCCGTGCACCTCCCGCCGGCCGAGCCCACCAAGATCATCTGCGTGCACCTGAACTACGACTCGCGCCGCGTCGAGTTCCGGGCGAAGCCGCTGGTCACCCCGACGTACTTCCAGAAGCCGACGACGACCCTGAACAGCCACCGCGGGGTGCTGCACCGCCCGGCCGGCTGCCGCTACCTGAACTACGAGGGCGAGATCGCCGCCGTGGTCGGGCGGCCGATGCGCAACGTGGGGCGCGAGGACGTGTGGGACCACCTCGCCGGGTTCGCCTGCGCCAACGACGTGGGCCAGCAGGACTTCCGCGAGACCGACGCCGGGTCGATGCTGCGGGTGAAGGGCCAGGACGGCTTCTGCCCGCTCGGGCCCGGGCTCGTGTCGGGCGTCGACGTGCGCCGCTCCACGCTGCGCACGTACCTCAACGGCGAGGTCGTGCAGGAGGGGCCGGTCTCGGACATGACCTTCGGCGTCGACTACCTGCTCGCCGACCTCTGCCGCCACATCACGTTCCTGCCCGGTGACGTCGTGCTCACCGGCACACCGGCCAACTCACGGCCCATGGAGCCCGGTGACGTGGTCGAGGTGGAGGTCGACGGCCTCGGGCGGCTCACGAACTCCGTGGCCGAGGCGCCTGCCCCGAGCCACGAGGTCGGCCACCAGCCCACCGACGGGGACGCCATCACCCGCGTCGCGCTCGGCGGGGACTGGCTGGCGGCCCGCGACGCGGCACGCGTCGCCGCGGAGGCGGGGCGATGAGCGCCGCAGCTGCGCCGGGGGCGCCTGCGCCGTCACTCGAGGTCGAAGGCGGGCGGGCCACCATCCGCCTACGGCGGCCCGACAAGCGCAACCGCATCGAGCCCGCCGACCTGGTGGCGCTGGCCGGCCATCTCGGCGCCGTCGATGCCGACCCAACCGTACGGGTGCTGACCCTCGAGGCCGAGGGGACCTCCTGGTGCAGCGGCTTCCACCTCGGCGCCCTGGCCAAGAGCGAACGCCCGACGGTGAGCTTCGGCGACGTGTGCGACCGGCTGGAGGGGCTGCGCGTGCCCACGATCGCCGTGCTGCAGGGCCACGTGCACGGGGGCGGCACCGACCTCGCCGTCGCCTGTGACCTGCGCGTCGGGGTGCACGGGCTGGTCCTGGGCATGCCCGCGGCGCGCATCGGGCTGCAGTACTACGCGAGCGGCCTGCGCCGCTTCGTCGAGCGCATCGGCCCCGACGCCACGAAGCGCCTGTTCCTGACGGCGGAGACGGTCCCGGCCGAGGAGCTGCTGCGGCTGGGCTACCTGCACGAGCTGGTGGCGCCCGAGGCGCTGGCCGGCCGGGCCGCCGAGCTCACCGGGGCGGTCGCCGCGCTGGCGCCCCTCGCCGTGGCCCGCACCAAGGCGGCCATCAACCTGTTGGCCCGAGGCGGCCCGAGTGCGTCCGACCTCGAGGCCATCGAGGCCGGGCACCGGGACACGCTCCGCTCGCAGGACCACCGGGAAGGCCTGGCCGCCGTGCGCGAGGGCCGGCCCGCCCGCTTCGAGGGCTGCTGAGGCGTACCGCGAGGGCCCTGGACGCGACGAAGCCGCCCGCACGGGGGTGCGGACGGCTCCGAGAGAGGCCTGGGCCTCGGGGGCCCGGTCAGATGACGCGGACGTTCTGCGCTTCCTCGCCCTTGCGACCGGGGGCGACGTCGAACTCGACGTGCTGGCCCTGCTCGAGCGACCGGTACCCGTTCATCTGGATGTTGGAGAAGTGCACGAACACGTCGTCGCCCTGCTCCCGCGAGATGAAGCCGTAACCCTTCTCGGCGTTGAAAAACTTCACGATGCCTGTTGCCACGCTGTTCTTTCCTGCTCTGCGGAGCTGCCCGTTCGGACCGCTCGCGCGCAAGTCTAGCCCTGATCTTTCGTGAGGCTCGTGGCCATGCCGCTGACCTGGACGGCACCTGGTCGGTCGAGTGATACGGCCGACTGGCTGACCAGCTCGAACGAGCTCGAGTGCAAGATCGGGGCCAGGCTCGCCCGCTCCGCTGGGCCCGTACCCTGTCGGGCGAAGGCTGAGCTGGCTCGGCGCCATCCGTTGACGTGCTGCAGGCGTTCGACGCGGAGCGCGGCGCCCAGATCACCGTTCGCGCTTGGCGCCACCACGGATCGGGGCGCAGTAGGTCGGTACACTGCCGGCGGGGCGGTCGAGGGGCCGCAGGGTCGGGGGGGACGATGGGCCAAGTCGGCAAGCAGCGGAGCGCCCTGGCCGTGATCCTGCTGGGGATCGTGACGCTGGGGATCTACTCGTTGTACTGGCAGTACGCGACCTTCAAGGAGATGAAGGACTACTCCGGGAGGGGCATCGGCGGGTGGATCGGGCTCCTGCTCGCCTTCCTCCTCGGCGTCGTGAACTGGTTCCTCATGCCCTCCGAGGTCGCTGGCCTCTACGAATCGGCCGGCCGTGAGCGGCCGGTCTCGGCGGTGACCGGCTTCTGGGTGCTGCTGCCCATCGTCGGCGGCATCGTCTGGGTCGTGAAGGTGCAGGGCGCCCTCAACCGCTTCTGGGAGTCGGCCCCCGGCGCCCGCCTCGAGACCCCCTGACGCCGCCTGCCACTGGAGGATGAGAAGGCTCTCACCGCCTTCTCATCCTGGGGGCGTCTGAAGCCGCGATGCTGGTTGGGCCCATGCGCGCCCTGATCTCGCTCGCCCTGGCCGTGGCCACGGCCCTCGTCTTGCTACTCCTGGTGCGCGCCCTCGACGACGCGCTCCTGCCCGGGGCGCCCCCCCAGGTCGAGCCGATCCTGCTCGACACCTCCGTGACCACGACCACAGCGCCGCCACTGCCTCCCAGCACGGCCGCGCCGCAGCCACCCGCCCCCCCAGCCCCCATCGCCCCGCCCGCCACCGCCCCCGCGTCCGGCCCCGCGCCCGTCGTCCCTGCGCCCGAGCCTGGCCCGGCGACACCGGCGCCAGACGACGACGACGGGGACGACGACGACGGGGACGACAACGACGATGACGATGACGGCGGCGACGGCGATGACGACTGAGCCGTCGCGCCGGGAACGGTCGTCCCCCCTCCGCCGGGCGGTCACCGGGGTGAGGGCCCGGGTGGTCGCCGGCTACGTCCTGCTGCTGGTGCTGGCGCTCGGGGTGGCCATGGTGGTGATCCGCCAGGTGCTCCTCGCTCGCGTCGACCGGGAGATCGAGCTCGCCCTCGTCCAGGAGGTGGACGAGCTCCGCTTGCTCGCCGCGGGGAACGACCCCCGAACGAGCCAGCCCTTCGGCACCGACACGGCCGCCCTGTTCGACACGTTCCTCGCCCGCAACGTGCCCGACGCGAGCGAGGCGTTCTACACCGTCGTCAGCGGCAGGCCCCACCGAACCTCCCCCGGGGCGCCCATCGGGCTGTTCGACGCCCCTGAGCTGCTGGCGGAGTTCGCCGCGCTCGAGGTGCCGCGCCGCATCGACCTCGAGACGGAGGTCGGCGCGGCCCGGCTGCTGGCCGTCCCCCTCCTCGCCGACGGCTCGCCCCAGGCCACCTTCGTCGTCACCTTCTTCCCCGCCGAGGACCTCGACCAGGTGAGCCAAGCCGTGCGCACGGTGCTCGTCGTCGGCGCCGTGGTGCTGGTGCTGTCGTCGCTGTTGGCCTGGTCCCTCGCCGGCAGGGTGCTACGGCCTGTGGGCGAGCTGACGCGCACCGCCCGGCGCATCGGCGAGACCGACCTCGGCGCCCGCATCCCCGTCGAGGGTGACGACGAGCTCGCCCAGCTGGGAGAGACGTTCAACGACATGCTCGACCGCCTCGAAGCTGCCTTCGCCGGCCAGCGCCGCTTCCTCGACGACGTGGCGCACGAGCTGCGCACGCCCATCACCATCGTGGCCGGACACCTCGAGCTGCTCGACGAGGACCCCGAGGAGCGGGCCGAGCAGATCGAGCTGGTCACCGACGAGCTCCAGCGCATGGGCCGCTACGTCAAGGACCTCCTCGTGGTGGCCAAGGCCGGCCAGCCCGACTTCCTGCGCCTCGAGCTGGTCGACGTGGGCGAGCTGGTGGAGGGCCTGGCGGCGCGCACCAGCGCTCTGGCCACGCGCCGCTGGGAGGTCGACGAAGCCCCTGCTCCCGGCCATGTGGTCACCCTGGCCGACCCCGATCGGCTGACCCAGGCCGTGGCGAACCTTGCCCAGAACGCCGTCGAGCACACCACGGAGGACGACGTCGTGGCCCTCGGGGCGAGCTGTGCCGACGGCGTCGTCCGCATCTGGGTGCGCGACACCGGTCCCGGGGTGGACGCCTCGGTGCGCGAGCACCTGTTCAGCCGCTTCGCCCGCGGCGACCGCAGCGAAGCCCACCGGCCGGAGGGCACGGGGTTGGGCCTCGCCATCGTCGACGCCGTCGCCCGCGCCCACCGTGGTCGGGCCACCCTCGAGGACGAGGGCCCCGGCGCCACGTTCTCCATCGCCTTCCCGGTGCTCCTCGACACCGACCACGCCGACGAGGACGACGACCTCCCGGCCGTCGACCCCGGCCCGACCCGAGAGGTGGCCCCGTGACCCGCATCCTCATCGCCGAGGACGAAGCTCGCATCGTCTCCTTCCTCGAGAAGGGCCTACGGGCTGACGGCTACACGACGATGGTGGCGCCGACGGGCCCCGAGGCCCTCGCCCTCGCCCGTGACGACCTCTTCGACCTGCTCATCCTGGACCTCGGGCTCCCGGGCCTCGACGGCCAGGAGGTGCTGGCCCAGATGCGCCGGCGCGGTGAGCGCATGGCCGTCATCATCCTCACCGCCCGTGACGGGGTGGAGGACACGGTGGCGGGCTTCGACCACGGCGCCGACGACTACGTGACCAAGCCGTTCCGCTTCGAGGAGCTGCTGGCCCGGATCCGGGTGCGGCTGCGGGACCCCCAGCCGGCCACGCCGCTCGTGCTCGAGGCCGGCGGCGTGTCCCTCGACCTGCGGAGCCGTCGAGCCGCCGTCGGCGAGCGGATGATCGAGCTCACCGCCCGGGAGTTCGCCCTGCTCGAGACGTTGCTGCGCCACGCCGGCCAGGTGCTCAGCCGGGAGCAGCTCTTGAGCCACGTGTGGGGCTACGACTTCGACCCCGGCTCCAACGTGGTGGACGTCTACGTCCGCTACCTGCGGCGCAAGCTCGGTCCTGACGTCATCGAGACCGTGCGGGGGATGGGCTACCGACTCCGCACCTGACCGTGGGCGCGGGGCACGGGCCGGCCGGGCGCTGCCGCACACCCCCCGGGCCGGTTCGACTGGAGATGAGAGGTTTCTCCTCGTCGTCCCATGGAGCTGCCATCCCCACCCCTGAGGATGCAGCCATGATCCCCTGTGACCCGGCGCTCCCCGCCGCCGCCCATCTGCTCGGGCCGGGCGCCCGACCCCTGCTGGAGGCGGCGCTCGCCGCCACCGGGGGCCGGCTGGTCGAGCTGCGCCGGGCGCAGGTGCTCTACCACCCCGGTCGGGACCTGACCGTCCGCTACGCCGCGTCGGTGGCGTGGCCCGGGGACGAGCGGCCCCGGCGCGAGGCCCTGATGGTGGGGACGAGCCGCCACGGGCCCCCGCCGGGGACGTTGCCCCTCGAGGCCGGGGACCTGTCCGTGGGCGTGTGGCGCTACCCCTTCGACCCGGCCCTGCCCGGGCTGGCCCATGCGGCGACGGCCGAAGGCGCCTCCCGGCTCGCCGGGCGCTGGCTGGGCGGCGCCGCCCGCGTTCGGGTGCGCACCTACCGGCCGGGACGGCGGGCCGTGGTGCGCGCCACGGGGGCCGACGGCGGGGAGGTCTACCTCAAGGTGGTCCCCCCGGCCGAGCTCGGCGGTCTCGCCGCCCGGCACCGCCTCCTGGGCGGGCTCGTGCCCGTTCCCGAGGTGCTCGCGGTCGACGAGGCCCACGGCGTCGCCGTGCTACGCGCCCTGCACGGCGAGGACCTGCGGGAACGCCTGCGCCACGGCGGGAGGCCGCTGCCTGGGGCTGCGGCCCTGGTCGGCCTGCTCGACCGGCTGGCCCGAGCCCCGCTGGGCGCCGCCCCCCCGGCCCGTGGGCCGCTCGCATCGGTCGCCCGTCACGCCGAGCTGCTGGCCCGGGTGCTGCCCGGTGAGGCGGGGGAGGTCCGCCGCATCGCCGACGCCCTCCTCGCCGACACGGCCGACGAGCCGGTCCTGCCGGCGGTGGTGCACGGCGACTTCCACGAGGCGCAGCTGCGCTCCGACGGCCTCGAGGTCGTCGGCCTGCTCGACCTCGAAGGTGTCGGGCCGGGCGACCACCTCGACGACCTCGCCACCCTGCTCGGCCACCTGGCCACCCTGGCGGTCGGCGCCGGGGCGGCCCGGTCCGGTATCGAGCACTACCTCGAGGACCTCCGCCGCCGCTTCGTGACCGAGGCCGGCCCAGCGGAGCTCGACCGACGCGTCGCCGCCGCGATCCTCGGCCTGGCCACCGGGCCGTTCCGCGTGCAAGAGGTCGCCTGGCCCGAAGCGACGCGTGACCGCCTCGACCTGGCGACGCGCTGGCTGGGTCGCGGCCGCGCCGGTGAGAGCGCCCTCATGGCCGCCTCATGAACCCCCCACGCCCACACGCGACAACAGGGCCGACGAACGGGCGAGCCGCCCGTGAAGCCGAGCAAGACCCCCCATGCCGACGGCACCGTCGGAGACAAGGAGATGACCTCATGAAGACCCCCACGTGGAAGGTGGCAGTGGTGGGCGGGGCGCTCGCCGGCCTCGGGCTGGGCGGCTTCGCCGTGGCCACGGCGGAGGAGCCCGACCGGTCGCCCGTGACGGCGCTCCAGCTGGCCGACGGCCCCCGGCCGGTCGACGCCTCCCTCGACAGCCCCTCAGACCCCTTTGCCCTGCAGGCGGACCGGGATCGGGTGCTCGACAGCACCCACGACAGCGTCTCGGCCTCCGTCGGTAGCTCGCTCGACAGCCCGTCGAGCCCCGCGGGTGGCAGCTCGCTCGACAGCCCGTCGGGCTCGCTGGACTCACGCGACGACAGCCCCGCACCGGCACCGGCACCTGCCCCCGCACCGGCGGCTGCCCCGACCACCGCCCCTGCCCCAGCTCCCGCGCCAGCGCCGGTCGTTGCGCCCGCGCCTGCGCCCGCGCCAGCTCCCGCGCCCGCTCCGGTCGTGGCCACTGCGCCTGCCCCGGCGCCGGCGCCCGCTCCGGTGCCGGCTCCCGCAGCGCCGAGCGCCGACGACTCGTGGGACGACGGCTCCGACTCCTGGGACGACGGCGGGAGCTGGGACTCGGCCGATGACACGTGACCCGGCTGCTCCGCGCCCCCGAGGGCGCGGCCCCCCGCCCTCGGGCCCGCCCGGCGAGCAACCAGCCGGCGAGGAGCAGGCGTTAGGCTCCGCGAGTCCTGGGAGTCGACTTGTCCACCGCCCTCGGCCTGCTGGCCGTCATCGCCCTCATCCTCGCCACCGGGTACTTCGTCGCCGCAGAGTTCGCCTATGTCGCGGTGCGCCGCCCCGGCGTGGAGGCCCTGGCGGAGGCCGGCGACCCTCGGGCCCGCCGGGCGCTGCGTGTCATCCGCCGCATGTCGTTTATGCTCTCGGGGGCACAGCTCGGCATCACGGTGACGACGCTCGCCGTCGGCTACATCGCCGAGCCCACCCTCGCCGCCGCCATAGACCCCCTCGTCGGCTGGGCCGGGGTCGCCGACGGCGCCCGGCGGGGCGTGTCCCTGGCCGCCGCCCTGGTCGTCGCCACCGCGGTGAGCATGGTCGTCGGCGAGCTCGCCCCGAAGAACCTGGCCATCGCCGTGCCCGAGACGACGGCACTGCGCCTCGCCCGCAGCATCGAGGCCTACACGCGCCTCTTCGGGCCGCTCATCCAGTTCTTCGACGGGTCGGCGAACCGGCTCCTGCGGCGCTTCGGCATCGAGCCGATCGAGGAGCTGCACGGCGGGGTGACCGTCGAGGAGCTCGACCTGATCGTGGAGGAATCGGCCCGGGGCGGCTCGCTCTCGCCGGGCCAGGCCGCCCTGTTGTCCCGTGCCCTCGGCTTCCGCGAGCTCGACGCGGCCAGCGTCATGCGCCACCGGGGCGACGTGGTCGTCATCAGCACCGACGCCACCGGAGCCGACGTGCTCCGCCTGCTCAAGGACCCCGCCACCCCCCACAGCCGCTTCCCCGTGGCTGCCGAGGGCGCCGAGCTCGACGAGGTGGTCGGCATGGTCGAGGCCAAGGACCTCGTGGCCGTTCCCCGGGACGAGCGGGCTCGCACGCCGGTCTCCTCGCTCATGCGCGAGCCCCTGTTCGTGCCCGAGACGGCGTCGCTCACCCTCGTGCTGGCGGCCATGCGCAAGCACGGCACCGAGCTGGCCATCGTCATCGACGAGTACGGCGGGGCCGCGGGCATCCTCACGCTCGAGGACCTGGCCGAGGAGCTCGTCGGTTCCATCGACGACGAACACGACCCCCACTCCGGCCCCGACGCGGTGCTCCTCGGCGCGGGCCACTGGCAGCTCTCGGGCGGGCTGCGCATCGACGAGATCGAGCGGGAGACCGGCGTCGAGCTGCCCGAGGGCGAGTACGACACGGTCGGCGGGCTCATCATGACCGCGCTCCAGCGCATCCCCGCGGCGGGCGACACGGTGGCGATCGCCGGGATCACCCTCACCGTGGCGTCGATGGACCAGCTGCGCGTCGACACGGTCGAGCTGGCCGTCGACGCCGAGGGGCAGGGGCCCGTCCCCACGTGAGCCCGCTGGTCGCCCTCCTCGTCGGCGTGGTGCTCCTGGCTGCCAACGCCTTCTTCGTGGCCGCGGAGTTCGCCCTGCTCGCCTCGCGTCGCTCCCGCATCGAGCAGCTCGCCGCCGAGGGCAGCCGGGGCGCCCGCTCGGCCCAGCGGGCCCTGCGGGAGCTGACCGTGATGCTCGCCGGCGCCCAGCTCGGCATCACCATGGCCTCTCTCGGGTTGGGCGCGGTGGCGGAGCCGGCCGTCGCCCACCTCTTCGAGGGCGTGCTCGACCGGGTCGGCGCCCCCAGCGGGGTCGTCCATGCCGTCGCCTTCGTGATCGCCCTCGCCATCGTGGTCTTCCTGCACATGGTGGTGGGGGAAATGGCGCCCAAGTCGTGGGCCATCACCCATCCCGAACGCTCTGCGGTGCTCCTCGCCCCGCCGTTCCGAGGCTTCGCCCAGCTGTTCCGGCCGGTGCTGCGGGCCCTCAACGGGGTCTCCAACCTGCTCGTGCGAGCCTGCGGGGTGACGCCGCAGGGCGAGCGGGCGATGGCCCACGCGCCCGCCGACCTCGCCCTGCTGCTCGAGGAGTCCGCCGACGTCGGGACCATCACCTCCACCGAGATGGCCCTGCTGTCGCGGGCGCTGCACCTCTCGGGCCTCGACGCCGGCTCGGCCATGACGGCCCGGGCCGAGGTGGACGCCGTGGGCGCGGGGACGGGCATCGCCGAGGTCGAGCTGGTCGCCGCTCGGTCGGGGCGCAGCCGCCTGCTCGTGCACGACGGCGGCCTCGACGAGCCCTGCGGGGTGCTCCACGTGCGGGACACGCTGGCGCTGGAGGACGCCGAGCGGGCCCGGCTCACGGCCCGCGACCTGGCCTACGCCCTCATCTCGGTGGCGCCGGGGGCGCCCCTCGAGGACCTGTTGCTGGAGATGCGCACGGCCCACCTGCAGTTCGCCGTCGTCGTCGAGGCCGGGGAGCTGCGCGGCGTGGTGACCATGCAGGACGTGCTCGAGCGGCTGATCGGCGGGCCCGAGGAGGGCTGAGCGGCGGCGCCCTCAGGGCGTCGCCGTGGCCAGGTCCCCGTCCGCGGCGACGCCGAGGGCGGCGGCCAAAAGGTGGGCCGACTCTCGGGTGGCTGCCGCCCGCAGCGCAGCCGTGTAGCGGGCGGTGGGCACGAGGGCCACGAGGGGCCCCGGCCAGCGGCGGGCGGCGAGCAGCCCGTCGAGGTCGAGCGCGCCGACGAGGTCGTCGAGCAGGGGCAAGGTGACCGTGCTGCGCAGGGGCTGGTCGGGCCCGGTCAGCAGCGGGCCGAGCGCGGGCAACGAGGCGAGGTGGACGAGGTCGGCGGGGTCGACCCCCGCCCACGGCCCCTGCCCGGCCACGAGGTGCGCCCGGTTGGCGGCGAGGGACTCGAGCAGGCAGGCCCGGGCCGTGCCGGGGCCGGCCGGGTGCCCGGCCATGGCGGCGAGCAGCAGGGACGCGTCGGCCTCCCCGAGCTGGGTGGCGGCGAGGGCCCGCTCGATGGCCTCGTCATCCGTCCGGTCGAGCAGCTGGAGCGCGGCCCGCACGGCGGGCCTCGTGGCCGCCTCTCCGGCGCGGGACGCGAGGGCGACGAGCAGGCGGAGCAGGGCGGCGGCGACAGCCACGGAGGGTGGCGCGGGCAGCAGGCCACCGAGCAG
>WHTX01000148.1 GCA_009377505.1 Acidimicrobiia bacterium | reverse complement strand
GGCGCCATGGCGGGAGCGCCGCGGCGGGCGGCGGGACGCGCGACAGGCGGGGCGGCGTGGCGCCCGGCCGGTCTGGAATGATCCGGGCCGTGAAGTTCGTCGTGTACGGGGCAGGAGCGGTGGGCGGCGTGGTCGGAGGGAGGCTCGCCCAGCACGGGCACGAGGTGTCCCTCGTCGCCCGAGGCGCACACGCCAGGGCGATGCGGGAACGGGGCCTCGTCCTCGAGTCCGCCGAGGGCACGGCCCGGCTCGACCTCGAGGTCGCCGAGCACCCGGCGGAGCTGTCCATCGACGCCGCCACGGTGGTGCTGGTTGCGGTGAAGTCCCAGGCCACCCATGCCGTGCTCGAGGCGCTGCACGGTCAGGTGCCGGCGGAGACGCCCATCGTCTGCCTCCAGAACGGGGTCGAGAACGAGCGGGCGGCGCTGCGCCTGTTCCCCAACGTCTACGGCATCTGCGTCATGTGCCCCACCGGGCACCTCACGCCCGGGGTGGTGCAGGCCTTCTCCTCGCCGGTGGCGGGCATCCTCGACATCGGCCGCTACCCGGCGGGAGTGGACGAGACGGCGAACGCCGTCGCCGGCGCCCTCCACGGTGCGACCTTCGTGTCCGTCGCCCGCCCGGACATCGCTCGCTGGAAGAGCAACAAGTTGCTGATGAACCTGGGCAACGCCATCGACGCCCTCTGCGGCGCCGGGGCGCGGGGCGGGCCGCTCCGCCGGGCGGCGCGTACCGAGGGGGCCGCCTGCCTCGAGGCGGCGGGCATCCCCTTCGTCTCGGACGCCGAGGAGAAGGAGCGTCGGGGCGACCTGCTACAGGTCCACCGCTCCCTCGGCGAGGGGCCGCGGCCCGGGAGCTCGTCCTGGCAGAGCCTCCAACGGGGCACGGGCACGGTCGAGGCCGACTACCTCAACGGGGAGATCGTGCTGCTCGGGCGGCTCCACGGCGTTCCGACGCCGGTGAACGAGCTGCTGCAGCGGCTGATGGACGACGCGGCGAGGGCTGGCCGCCCGCCAGGCTCGGTCACCGAGGCCGAACTGCTGGACCGCCTCGAGCTGTCCTCGTCCTGAGGGACGCCGCCCCGTCAGCGGCGCCCAGCCGAGGCCCCGCTACCAGTCGTCGTCGTACCAGCTCCGCCGTTGGTAGCTGTGCCCCCGCCGCAGCGCTTCGGCCAGCAGCTCGAGGCAGCGCTCGGCCAGCTCGGCCCGACAGATGAGGAAGTCCGGCAGGTAGACGTTGGGGTTGTTGTAGACGAGCTCGCTGCCGTCGATGCGGCTGCAGTGCAGGCCGGCGGCGGCGGCGACGGCGACGGGGGCACAGTTGTCCCACTCGTACTGGCCGCCTGAATGGGCGTACACGTCGGCCTGGCCCATGACGACGGCCATGGCCTTGGCGCCGGCCGAGCCGAGCCCGAGCAGGTGGGCGTTGAGGCCACCGGCCACGACCTGGGCCGCGGCCGAGGGGTGCCAACGGCTGGCCACCACCCGGGGCCGTCCGTCCTCTGCCGCAGGCAGCTCGGGCGCGGGCTCGGTGCCCAGGGTGACGCCCACTGCGGGCAGGGCGACGGCGCCGGCGACGGGACGGCCGGCCTCGACGAGGGCGACGTGCACGGCCCAGTCCGACCGGGGCGGCGAGCCGTACTCGTTCGTGCCGTCGAGGGGGTCGACGATCCACACCCGCTCCGCCCCGAGCCGGCTGCGGTCGTCGGCGCCCTCCTCGGAGAGCACGGCATCGCCGGGGCGGGCCTCGCCGAGGCGCTCGACGATGAGCTCGTGGGCGAGGCTGTCCCCCGCCGACTCGAGCTCCCAGCTCGAGGTGCCGCGCTCGAGCAGGTCTTGGCGCAGGCGCACGAGCAGCTCACCCGTCTCGGTGGCCACCCGGACGGCCAGGGCGTGGTCGGACTCCGTCGAAGGGCGCTCGGCCCCCTGGCTGTCGTTCACCGGGACCGGGGCGCGCGCTTCTCGAGCAGCGCCGCCACCCCCTCCCGGAAGGCCCGCCCCCGCGTGATGGTGGCGATGCCTTCGTCGACGTCGTCGCGCACCGCCTCGGGGTCCATGGCGGCTCATTCTCGCGCTCCGCCGGCCCGGGCGACCGCTTCGAGGGCGGCGAGGGCGAGCTCGGGGCGGCACACGAGCAGGTCGGGAAGGAGCGGGTCGGGGTTGTTGTAGCGCAGCGGCCTGCCGTCGATGCGGCTGCAGTGCAGCCCAGCGTGCAGGGCGACGGCCACCGGCGCGCACGAGTCCCACTCGTACATGCCCCCGGCGTGCAGGTACACCTCGGCGTCGCCGAGCACGACCGCCATGGCCTTGGCCCCCGCCGAGCCCAGCTCCACCACCTCGGCGTGGAGGTCCTCGGCCACCGGAGCGGCTATGGCGGGGGGCCGGCTGCGGCTCACCACCAGCCTCGGGGGGCCGTCGCGGCCGGGAGGGACGGGGACGGGCGACACGGTGGAGAGCACGAGGTCGCGTGCGGGCAGGGCCACGGCGCCGGCCACCGGCGCGCCCCCTTCGGTGAGGGCGACGTGCACCGCCCAGTCGGCCCGGCCCGGCTCGCTGAACTCGCGCGTGCCGTCGAGGGGGTCGACGATCCACACCCGCTCGTGCTCGAGGCGGCGCCCGTCGTCGACGGACTCCTCCGTGAGCAGCCCGTCGCGGGGCCGAGCCCGGCGCAACGCGGTCACGAGCAGGTCGTCGGCCGCCCGGTCGCCGCGGGCGCCGACGTGGTCGCCTCCCCCGCCCTCGGCGCGCAACCCCAGCAGGCGGTACCCGGCGAGGAGGGCGAGCTCGGCGGCGAGGTGGTGGTCAGCGGGGGCGGCGGGCACCACTCCATCGTCGCAGGGTCACCCGCCGCCGGCCCGCTGGCGCCGGTGCGCCGGTGCGCCGGTGCGCCGGTGCGCCGGAGCGGGCTCGGGCCGGGCTCAGCTCAGCCGGCGCGGCGGGTGGCCAGGGCCTGCTCGCCCACTTCGCCGTAAGGGCTGCCGGCCTCTACGTAGCAGTCGTGGTGAAAATGTTCCACGCGGAGCCACGCCTCGTTCTCGTACACGTTGCAGATGACCTGCTGGTTACGCATCTTCGCCTGGAACTTCACCCGCTCGCCGCACCGCGTGCAGTCCACGTAGCTGCCGGCCTCGACCATCCGCAGGACGGCCCGGCTCGTCCGGGGGAGAGGGGTGACGGATGAGGTCGCCGGGTTCATGACGGAGGTATCGGCATCCGCGATGAGCCAGCGCAACGGCGCGGGTAGCATCGCCCACCCTGCGTGGCGAGGTTCCCACGCATTGGGGAGACGAAGCGGCGCACCCCATGGGCCCGGCGTTGGTCAGCGGCGGGCCAACGGCTTGTACTTGATGCGGTGGGGTTGGCTCGCCTCGACGCCGAGCTCCCGCTTGCGGAACAGCTCGTAGTCCGAGAAGTTGCCCTCGAACCACCGCACGTAGCTGTCGCCCTCGAAGGCGAGGACATGGGTGCAGATGCGGTCGAGGAACCACCGGTCGTGCGAGATCACCACGGCGCAGCCCGGGAACTCGTCGAGCGCCGTCTCGAGCGCCCGCAACGTGTCCACATCGAGGTCGTTCGTGGGCTCGTCGAGGAGCAGCACGTTGCCGCCGCGGCGCAGCACCTTGGCCAGGTGGACGCGGTTGCGCTCGCCGCCCGAGAGCACGCCGACCTTCTTCTGCTGGTCCGAGCCCCGGAAGTTGAAGCTGGCCACGTACGCCCGGCCGTTCATCTCGCGCTTCCCGAGCTGGAGGGTCTCCTGCCCGTCGGTGATCTCGTCGTAGACGGTGCGCTCGGCGTCGAGCGTGTCGCGGCTCTGGTCGACGTAGGCCATCTCGACGGTGGTACCGACCTTGACGCCGCCGTCGTCGGGCTCGTCGCTTCCGGTCAGCATGCGGAAGAGGGTGGTCTTGCCGGCACCGTTGGGGCCGATCACGCCGACGATCCCCGCCGGGGGGAGCGAGAAGGAGAGGTCCTCGATGAGCAGGCGATCGCCGAAGCCCTTCTGGAGGTGGTCGGCCTCGATGACCACGTCGCCCAGGCGCTCGCCGGGCGGGATGGAGATGGTGAGGCGCTCGCCGCCCCGCTCGGACGCCTCGGCCTCGGCGCGCAGCTTCTCGTAGCTGGCCAGGCGGGCCTTGCCCTTTGCCTGGCGGGCCTTGGGCGCCAGGCGCACCCACTCGAGCTCGCGCTGCAGCGTGCGCGTCGTCGCCGACTCGGCCTTCTCCTGGCGCCTCAGGCGCTCCTGCTTCTGCTCGAGCCAGCCCGAGTAGTTGCCGTGGTAGGGGATGCCGTGGCCCCGCTCGAGCTCGAGGATCCACTCGGCCACGTTGTCGAGGAAGTAGCGGTCGTGGGTGACGGCCACGACCGTGCCCGAGTACTCCTGCAGCGTCCGCTCCAACCAGGCGACCGACTCGGCGTCGAGGTGGTTGGTGGGCTCGTCGAGCAGCAACAGGTCGGGGCGGGAGAGCAGGAGCCGGCACAGGGCGACCCGACGCCGCTCGCCACCAGAGAGCGTGGACACGGCGGCGTCGCCGGGGGGCAGGCGCAGGGCGTCCATGGCGATCTCGACGGAGCGCTGGAGGTCCCAGCCGCCGGCGGCCTCGATCTTCTTCTCCAGCGTCTCCTGCTCGGCGCCGATCTTGTCGAAGTCGGCATCGGGCTCGCCCCATTTGGCCATGACCTCGTCGTAGCGGGCGAGGAGGTCGCGTGTGCCGGCCACGCCGTCCAAGACGTTGCCCTCGACGTCCTTGGCGGCGTCGAGGGCGGGCTCCTGGGCGAGGAACCCGACGGTGAAACCGGGGGTGAGGCGGGCGTCGCCGCTGTAGCCGTCGTCCTCTCCCGCCATGATGCGCAGGAGGGAGGACTTGCCCGAGCCGTTGAGGCCGAGCACGCCGATCTTGGCGCCGGGGTAGAAGGACAGCGAGATGTCCTTGAGCACCTCGCGGTCCGGCGGGTGGAAGCGGCCCACCTTGCGCATGGTGAAGATGAACTCGGCATTGGGGGTGCTCATGGGACGTACCACGCTACTTCTCCGTCTGCGCCCGGGGGCCTCGCCCAGCCCCGACCGAGCCCGCCCACGTGCCCACCGAGACGCGCAGCGAATCGACGTCGAATCGACGCGCCTGGCCGGCGAAGGCCACGAGACGGTTGTTGAGCAGGTGTTTTGCGGCCTGAGATGGCGCGAGACCGATTCGACGAGCGAAGCCCGGCGAATCGCGGGCGGTGGCTACGGCCGCTTCGGAGGGCACCCAGCGCCGCACCACTAGCTTGGGGGTTGCGCCCCCGCCGGCGCCTTCGGCGCCTCCCCCATCCCCGGCGGGGACCCCAAACCCACCGGGCTCCGCTCGTCCCAGAATTTTGCCACAAGTGCACGAGTTGGGGGGACCGAGCAGATCTAGCCTGGCCCGCCGTGACGATCCGGGCTGTGCTGTGGGACTTCGGTGGCGTGGTGACGACGAGCCCGTTCGAGGCGTTCATCGCCTTCGAACGTGAGCGGGGCCTCCCCGAGGGCTTGATCCGCCAGATCAACGCCACCAACCCCCACGAGAACGCCTGGGCGCAGCTCGAGCGCTCCGACGTGGACGTCGTCGGCTTCGGCCCCCTCTTCGCCGCCGAGGCCGCCGCCCTCGGCCACGACGTCGACGGCGCCGAGGTGCTCGGCCTGCTCTCGGGCCGGGTGCGACCCGAGATGGCCGAGGCCGTCGGCCGCTGCGCCGAGCGGCTGATCTGCGCCTGCCTCACCAACAACTTCGTGAGTGGTGACGGCGTCGGGCTGTACGACCCCGAGCGGGCCGCGGAGGTGAAGGCGGTCCAGGCCCACTTCCACCAGATCATCGAGTCCTCCAAGATCGGGCTGCGCAAGCCCGACCCCCGCGTCTACGAGCTGGCCTGCGAGAAGATGGGCGTCGAGCCGTCCGAGGTGGTGTTCCTCGACGACCTCGGCATCAACCTCAAGCCCGCCCGCGAGCTCGGCATGACGACCATCAAGGTCGTCGAGCCGGCTGCGGCGCTGGCCGAGCTCGAGGCCGTCGTCGGCTTCGCCCTCGGCTGAGCAAGGCCCGCTTTGCGGGCGACGCGGCCATACTGCCTGCATGCGTGACAGAACGATGACGGGTGGGTTGCTCGTTCGCGTCCTCGCCGTCTTCGCCGTCGTCGGCCTCCTCGTGTCTCTGGTCGGGCTCGACGCCCCGCCGGCGCAGGCCCAGACTCCCCCCGCCGACTTCGTCATCCAGGGAGGTGGTTGGGGCCACGGGCTGGGCATGAGCCAGCACGGCGCCCAGGGCCGGGCCGAGGCCGGCCACGGCTACGCGGAGATCCTCGGCTTCTACTACCCGGGCGCCGTGGTGACGGCCAGCGCCCCCGAGACCGTCCGAGTCGCCCTCGGCGCGGAGGTGGGCGCGGTGGCCATCACCGGCAACGGCACCGGCGTGCACTTCTACGCGGCTGGCTCGCCCGCGCCCGTGCTCACGTCCTCGCCGAGCCAGACCGTGCAGGTCGCAGCGTCGAACGGCCAGTACACCATCACCCCGGGCACGGGCGCCTTCGCCGGCGTCGGCGGGGTCGTCACCGCGCCCATCCCCCAGGGCGGCTCCGTCACCGTGGGCACCACGGGCATCCGCTACGCCCGGGGCACGCTCGTGTTCAACCTGCTGACGCCCAACACCCTGCAGGTGAGCGTGCACCTCCCCATGGAGGAGTACCTCTACGGCGTCGCCGAGGTGCCCTTCGGCTGGCACCCCGAGGCCCTCATGGCCCAGGTGGTCGCCGCCCGCTCATACGCCCTCAACGTGGCCCAACGCCGCCGCGCCCAGGGGGGGCATTACGACGTGGTCGCCACCACGGGCGACCAGGTCTACTCGGGCTACGAGACCGAGGTCCGGGCGAGCTTCCCCAGCTGGGCGGCGGCCGTCGACGCGACCGCGAGCCAGGTCCTCGTGTACGAAGGCGAGGTGGCCCAGGCCTTCTACTCCTCCTCCAACGGCGGGTGGACCGAGCGTTCGGGCTACGTGTTCCTCGCCGACCTGCCCTACCTGGCCGCCGCCCCGGACCCCTTCGACAACGGCGGCGGCAACCCTCGGCACCGCTGGGCCAAGACGATCCCCAACGCTGACTTTCGGGCCGCCGTCCTCGCAAGCACCGGCGTCGACGTCGGCGCGGTGACGAGCTACGCCATCGGCGGCCCCCGGGGTGGCTCGGGCCGCATCGACAAGGCGACCGTGCACGTGCAGGGGACGCTCGGGGCGACGAGCCTGCAGGGCTCCACCTTCCGGGGGATGCTCGGCCTCAACTCGACGCTCGTCTTCGACGGCTCCGGCCCGCCCTTCGGCTCGCTCGACGGGATCCACCTCTCCGTCGGCGGCCTCGTCCGGGCGCGAGGCTGGGCCATCGACCCGAACACCACCCAGGACGTGCCCGTGGCCTTCGTCGTCGACGGCACGCCGGTCCACACGCTGGACGCCGACGGCCCCCGGCCCGACGTCGAGGCCGCCCACCCGGGCTGGGGGCCCAACAAGGGGTACGACGCCACCGTCTGGTCGCCTCCGGGCCCGCACCAGATCTGCCTGGTGGCCCGCAACCTGGGGCCGGGCACGGACACGACGCTCGGCTGCCAGTGGCTGCAGGTGCTCGGCTCCGGGCCGCCGGTCGGCTACCTGGACGCCTGGGCCACCGAGCCCGGTGCCGCCGCCCTTGCCGGCTGGGCCATCGACCCCGACGTGAGCGGGCCCGTCGAGGTCCACGTGCACGTCGACGGCAACCAATGGTTCGTGACCAGCACGGGCACCGGCCGGGCGCGGCCGGACGTGGACGCGGTCTACCCCGGCTTCGGCGACGCCCGGGGCTGGGACGTGAAGTTCCCCCTCGCCCCAGGGCAGCACACGGCCTGCGCCTTCGCCGTCAACCAGGGCCCCGGTGAGCACACGGGCCTCGGCTGCGTCGTCCTCACCGTGCCCTGACCGACCGGGCGCCCGCCGCCACAGCGTGCTCCCGCCGAGCGGCGTCGCCGCCGCTGTGCCCTGGGCAATGTCCCTAGGCGCGACCCGGCGCCTCGGGAGCTGGATACCGTCTCTATGTGGTAGGCAGCGCGCTCTGCGCGCGCCTGGCACGGCGGAAGGCGGCAAGGGTGTTGACGAGCACGGTGATCGACGAGCTCAGCGAACGACGGGCGCACAAGCGGCACCCGGTGACCTTCGCGGTCCGCTGCCGGCGGTTGGGGCCGCGGCGCGCTGGGGCGACTCAGGTGGTCGACGTCGTGGACGTCTCCCTGGGCGGGATGAAGATCACCGCCCCGCCCTGGGTCGACGTGGGCAACGTCCTCGAGGTGGAGCTCGACGGGGTCGGCCTGCGGGCGCTCGTCGTCGCCCTGAGCGGCCACGGCCTGGCCCCCGGCCCGGCCTCCACCACTGACGAGCGGAGCGCCGGATACGCCCACCTGGCCTTCGGCAGCCTCAGCGACGACGCCTTCCGCGTCGTGCTCGAGGTTCTCGAGAGCCGCTGCCTCGGCGTCTGAACGCCCCTGGCCGGGCCAGGACGGAGCGCCGTTGGGCTCAGTAACCGCCGAGGGCGCTCTCGAAGACCAGGGCCTTCTCCTGGTCGTGCACGTGGTGGCTCCCCGAGGCCGGGCTGCCGGATTCGACCCGGCTCACGCGGCGGATGTCGTGGGTCTTGCCGTGCACGTCGTAGAGGAAGCCCTTGATGCCGTTCCAGCCGCCCATGTTCTCCGGCTCCTCCTGGAGCCAGACGACCTCGCGGGCGTTCGAGTAGCGCTCGAGCGTGGCGGTGACGGCGGCGAAGGGCCAGGGGTAGACCTGCTCGACCCGCACGATGGCCACGGGGGCGCCGCCCCGCTTGTCCCGCTCCTCGAAGGCGTCCGCCGCCACCTTGCCCGAGCACAGGACCACGCGCCGCACCGCCGAGGGGTCGGTCACGGTGCGGTCGTCGACCAGCTCCTCGAAGGAGCCCTCGGTGAACGCCGCGACCGGTGACTGGGCGAAGCGGGAGCGCAGGAGCCACTTCGGGGTGAACACGATGAGCGGCTTGCGCACGTCGCGGGCCATCTGGCGCCGCAGGAGGTGGAAGTACTGGGCCGAGCTCGTGGGGTTGCAGACCTGGATGTTGTCCTCGGCGGCCAGGGTGAGGAAGCGCTCGATGCGGGCCGACGAGTGCTCGGGGCCCTGGCCCTCGTAGCCGTGGGGGAGCAGCAGCACGAGCCCCGAGGTCTGGCCCCACTTGTCCTCGGCGGCCACGAGGAACTGGTCGAGGATGATCTGCGCGCCGTTGACGAAGTCGCCGAACTGCGCCTCCCACATGACGAGGGCGTCCTTGTTCACCACCGAGTAGCCGTACTCGAAGCCCATCGCCGCGTACTCCGAGAGCAGCGAGTCGTAGAGCCACAGCTGGGCGCCTCGTTCGCCGATGAGCTCGGCGAGGGGCGTGAACTCCCCGCTCGTCTCGTAGTCGATGAGGGTCGAATGGCGCTGGGAGAACGTGCCCCGGCGACTGTCCTGTCCGGCCAGGCGGACGGACACCCCGTCGAGGAGGAGCGTGCCCACGGCGAAGGCCTCGCCCAGCGCCCAGTCCACCGACCGGGCCTCGAACATCTTGTCCCGGGCCGCGAACTGCCGGGCCAGCTTGGGGTGGATGGTGAAGCCCGTGGGCAGCGTGCTGAGCGCCCGGTACACCCTCTCGATGTCCTCGAGAGGGACGCCTGTGCCCACGTGGGGGAGGACGCCGACCATCTTCGGCGGCGGGGCGATGACGGTCGGCGGCGCCGAGGCCCGCGTCTCGTCGAGGGCGCCCTGGAGCCGCTTCTGGAAGTCCTCCAACGCGGCCTCGGCCTCTTCGAGGGTGATGTCGCCCCGCTTGATGAGGGCCTCGGTGTAGAGCTTGCGCACCGAGCGGCGCTCCTCGATGCGGCGGTACATGGCCGGCTGGGTGTAGCTCGGGTCGTCCGCTTCGTTGTGCCCGTGGCGGCGGTAGCACACGAGGTCGACGACCACGTCCTTGTTGAAGGTCTGGCGGTACTGGAAGGCCAGGTGGGCGACGCGCACGCAGGCCTCGGGGTCGTCCCCGTTGACGTGCAGGATCGGCGCCTGGACCATCTTGGCCACGTCGGTGGCGTACACGGAGGAACGGGCGGCCGCCGGCGAGGTGGTGAAGCCGACCTGGTTGTTGATGACCACGTGGATCGTGCCGCCGACCCGGTAGCCCTTGATGTTGGACAGGTTCAGCGTCTCGGCGACGACGCCCTGGCCGGCGAAGGCGGCGTCGCCGTGCACGAGCACGGGCAGGACCGGGTAACGGCTGGCCACGGTCCCGGGGTCGATCTGGTCCATGCGGGCGCGAGCCATGCCCACGACGACGGGGTCGACGGCCTCGAGGTGGGAGGGGTTGGCGGCGAGGGCCACGCCGATGCCGTTGCCGTTACGGGAGAAGAACTTGCCCGCCTGGCCCAGGTGGTACTTCACGTCGCCCGAGCCCTGCACGGTCTCGGGGTCGACGTAGTCCTCGAACTCCCGGAAGAGCTGGTTGTAGGACTTGCCGACGATGTTGACGAGCACGTTGAGGCGGCCGCGGTGGGCCATGCCCATGACGACGGAGTCGAGCTCGCCGTCGGCGGCGTCGCCGAGGATCGTGTCGAGCAGGGGGATGGTGGACTCGGCGCCCTCGATACCGAAGCGCTTCTGGGAGATGTAGCGGGCCCCGAGGAACTTCTCGAGGGCCTCGGCGGCGTTGAGGCGGCCGAGCAGGTGGAGCTTCTCCTCCCGGCTCAGGACGGTGGGCACGCCCTCGACGTGCTCCTGGATCCAGCGCTTCTCGTCGGGGTCCTGGATGTGCATGTACTCGATGCCGATGGTGCGGCAGTAGGCGTCGCGCAGCACGGCCAGGATGTTCCCGAGCGGCATCTTGTGACTGCCGGCCAGGCCGTTGGTGAGGAACTCGCGGTCGAGGTCCCAGATCGTGAGGTCGTACGTGTTGGGGTCGAGCTCGGTGTGCATCGCCGGCGCCTTGAGGCGCAGCGGGTCGAGGTCGGCGATGAGGTGGCCGCGCACCCGGTGCATGTTGACGAGCTGGTCGACCTGCATCTGCTTGGCCGCCGCCGCCTCGAACTCGTCGTCCGGGTTGTCGTCGCGGTGCCATTCGACGGGCACGGAGGGCACCCCGAGCGAGTAGAACACGCGGTCGTAGAAGCCTTCGCGGCCCACGAGCAGGTCGTGCACCCGGGCGAGGAACAGCCCGCTCTCCGCCCCCTGGATGATGCGGTGGTCGTAGGTGGAGGTGACGACGACGGTCTTGGAGACGCCGAGGCGGGCGAGGGCGGCGGGGTCGGACCCCTCGAAGGCGGCCGGGTAGTCGATGCGGCCGACGCCGACGATGACGCCCTGGGTGCGCATGAGCCGGGGGACGGACTGCAGCGTGCCGATCGTGCCCGGGTTGGTGAGGCTGACCGTGGCCCCGGCGAGGTCGTCGGCGGTGAGCTTCTTGGAGCGCACCTTGCGGATCAGGTCCTCGTAGGCGCCGACGAACTCTCGGAACTCGAGCGTCTCGGCCGCCCTGATCACCGGCACCATCAGCGTGCGCGTGCCGTCGGCGTTCTCCACGTCCACGGCGATGCCGAGGTTGACGTGCTCGTTGTGCAGGACCCGGGGCTTGCCGTCGGGGCCCTCGACGAAGGACGAGTTCATCGCAGGCATCGAGTCGGCGATGGCCCGCACGGCGGCGTAGCCGATGAGGTGGGTGAAGCTGACCTTGCCCCCCCGGCTGCGGGTCAGGTACTCGTTGATCGCCTTGCGGTTGACCTCGAGGAGCTTGGCGGGCACCTCGCGGAAGCTGGTGGCGGTGGGGATCTCGAGGCTCGCCGCCATGTTGGCCACGATGCGCGCCGCCGCGCCCCGCAGGGGCTC
>WHTX01000002.1 GCA_009377505.1 Acidimicrobiia bacterium | reverse complement strand
GGATTCGCTGCCCCTCCGGCCGCGTCGCCTCCGGCCGAGGCTGGGCCGGCCACGCCGCCGCCCGCACCGCGAAGGACACCACCTTCGACGACGCCACCTTCGACAGCACCGCCTTCCACGCCCCCGCCGGCCGAGGCCGCGCCCCCGCAACCGCCGGGCGCGGCGCCGACGGCTCCGCCCCCGGCCGTCGACATCATCCCGGCTGCGCCCATCCCGCCCGTCGCCGCGGACAGCGACCGTCCCGCAGCCGAGAGCGGGGACGACGAGGGCGACGAGGGTGACGAGGGCGACGACGAGGCGGGCAGCGGCACCGATTGACCGCCTACCTGGCTCGCACGGGCAGCGAATCCCGTCGAATGGCCACACGGCGGCGAATGCCCTGGTCACGGACCCTTCACCGGCGTCGTCGAGGAGGCGCAGCGAATCGACGTCGAATCGACGCGTCGTGGCCGCAGGGCGGGCGAAAGGGGGTCTGAGCTGGGCGAGCGAGCCACCGGCTGGTCAACGGTCGTCGACGGTCGAAATTCGACGAGCCCTGGCGCCACGAGCCGGGCGCCACCGGGCGCAACCGGGCGGCGCGGGGGCGGCCGGCTACTCGTGCCCGCCCCCGTGCCGCCAGTAGGCCACCAGCGACACGGCGTCCCGCCCGAGGCCGCGATCGTCGCGCACGTGGCGGCGCACCGCAGTCATGGCCCGGCTCTCGCCGCCGCCCCAGACGTAGGGGCGCCCTCCGAGGGGCGGCAGCGCCCGCGCCGCGTCGACGAGCAACGTGGTCGTCCCCGCCTCGGCGCCGTCGCGGTGCAGCCAGGTGACCTCGACCTCGGGCGCGCCGGGCAGCGCCTGGCGCTCGGCCTCGCTGGCCACCTCGGCCAGGACCCGGGCCGGTAGGCCGGGGGGCCGCTGCTCGAGGATGGCCGCCACGGCGGGCAGGCCGGTCTCGTCGGCGACCAGGAGCAGCCGGTCGCAGCCCGGGGGCGGGTGGTAGGCCGTGCGCGGGCCCCACAGCGCCACGGTGTCGCCCGGTCGGGCCCGCTGCGCCCAGGCCGACGCCTGGCCCTCGTTGCCGTGCACCACCATCAGCACGTCGAGCTCGCCGACGTCCGGCCGCCAGCGGCGCACGGTGTAGTAGCCGCCGACGGGGCGCTCGGCCTCGGGCATCTGCGCGTGCTGCTCCCAGGTGAAGCCCTGGTCGATGGTGAGCGTGTCCCGGCCAGGCGGCGGCAGCAGGAGGTAGAGGAAGGTGTCCGGCCCCCGGGGGGCGAACGTCGCCAGGTCGCCGCCGGCGAAGGTCACCTGGCGGAGGTGGGGGTGGAGGTCCGCCACGGCCACGACCTGGGCGAGGAACGTGCGGATGCCGGCCAGCTCGGCCATCTCCCGCTCGGCGCTCGTCGTCCCCTCCTCCCGGGAGACCTCCCGCGCCCGGGTGACCAGGCCCAGCAGCGACGCCGTGAGCTGGGCGACGTCGCCCACCTCCTCGACGAAGTCGATGCGGGCGAGGTGGTCGCCGGCGGGGTCGGTGACGGTCACGTCGACGCCCCGGCGGTCCACCCCCGTCACCGTCGCGGAGAGCGCCTCGGGCCGCCCGCCGAGCACGCGCCCCACCAGCAGCATCGAGTCTTCGAAGTCGTTGTTGAGCCGGTCGAGCACCGCCGGCCCGAGCTCGGCCAGCGTGGCGGCGACGGGGTCATCGACCGGAGCGCCTTGCGCGCCCGGCGCGCCCGGCGCCCGCTCTGGGGCCGCCGCGCCCTGTGGGTCGGCCACGGTCAGCTCGCCGCCGCGGCCTGAGGGGCGGGGCCCGCCACTGCGAGGGAGTAGCGGATCGACAGGTTCATGGTAGGTAAACCTACCAACTAGCCTTATGTGTTCTGCAAGGCCATCGTGCAACGGCGCGGAGAACGAGGCGCCGACAGGTCGGGGCCCCCGGCCCTCGTCGACCGCGCCGGGATAGCGTCGAGCGGTGGACCGATCAACCAACGCCCTGCCGGGCGCGCCGACGTCCCGGGCGGCGCTGCGGGCCCGCAGCGCGCTGGCGGCCCTGCCCGAGGGCATCTCCGCCTGCCTGTTCGACCTCGACGGCGTCCTCACCCAGACGGCAAAGGTGCACGCCGCGGCGTGGAAGGAGATGTTCGACGCCTTCCTGGTCGACCGGTCGAGGCGGACGGGCGGGCCCTTCCGCCCCTTCGAGCTCCCCGCGGACTACGTCGACCACGTCGACGGCAAGCTCCGCCAGGACGGCGTGCGGGGGTTCCTGGCGTCTCGGGGGATCGCCCTTCCCGAGGGGGCGGACGAGGGCCCGCCGACGGCGGAGACGGTCCACGGCCTGGGCACCCGCAAGAACGACCTGGTGCTCGAGCTCATCAGGCGTGACGGCGTCGAGGTGTACGAGGGGTCGGTGCGCTTCGTCGCCGTCGTGCGCGACGCCGGACTGCGGCGGGCGGTCGTCTCGGCGAGCAAGAACTGCCGGGAAGTGCTCGCCGCCGCCGGCATCGAGGGCCTCTTCGAGGTGCGCGTCGACGGGCTGGTGGCCCAGCAGGCGGGCCTACGGGGCAAGCCCGCCCCCGACATGTTCCTCGCCGCGGCCGAGGCCCTGGGCGTCGCCCCCGGCCACGCGGCCGTCTTCGAGGACGCCGTCGCCGGCGTGCAGGCGGGACGGGCCGGCGACTTCGGGTGGGTCGTCGGCGTCGACCGCGCCGGGCACGCCGGGGCGCTGCGCAGCCACGGCGCCGACACCGTCGTCGCCGACCTCGGCGACCTGCTGGGGGCGCGGTGATCGAGCCGGGGACGTTCTCCGTCGACCCGTGGGCCGTGGCCGAGCGGGAGCTGCACCTCGACCTGCTCGGCCAGACCGAGTCGATCTTCGCCCTCTCGAACGGCCACATCGGGCTGCGCGGCAACCTCGACGAGGGTGAGCCCCACGGCATCCCCGGGACGTACCTGAACGGCTTCTTCGAGTCCCTGCCCCTGCCTTACGCCGAGGCGGGCTACGGCTACCCCGAGGAGGGCCAGTCCCTCATCGATGTCACGAACGGCAAGCTGATCCGACTGCTCGTCGACGACGAGCCCCTCGATGTGCGCCACGGGAGGCTCTCGCACCACGAGCGGGTGCTCGACCTGCGCGAGGGCGTCCTGCGGCGGGACCTGGAGTGGACCTCGCCCGCCGGCCAGCGGGTGCGGGCCCGCTCGACCCGGCTGGTCTCCTTCGTCCATCGCGCTGTGGCGGCGATCTGCTACGAGGTCGAGCCGCTCGACGAGGCGGCCCGCATCGTGGTGCAGTCGACCCTCGTGGCCAACGAGCCCGTACCCGGGCGAGCGGCCGACCCCCGGGCGGCCGCGGCGCTGCGCGCCCCCCTCGTCTGCGAGTACCACGCGTCCAACGACCTCGAGGCCGCGCTCGGGCACCGCACCCGCGCCAGCGGGCTGCGGATGGCGGCCGGGCTCGACCACGTGGTGGAGGGGCCCCCGGGAACGGTGACGACGTCGGAGAGCGAGCCCGACCTGGCGCGGGTCACGGTGAGCACCGAGCTGGCGCCGGGGGAGACGCTGAAGGTGGTGAAGCTGCTCGCCTACGGGTGGTCGAGCGTGCGCTCGATGCCCGCGCTGCGCGACCAGGTCGACGCCGCGCTCGCTGCGGCGAGGCGGACCGGCTGGGAGGGGCTGCGGGCCGCGCAGCGCGAGTACCTCGATGACGTGTGGGAGCGCGCCGACGTGGAGCTGGAGGGCGACCCCGAGCTGCAGCAGGCGGTCCGCTTCGGCCTCTTCCAGGTGGTGCAGGCCGCGGCGCGGGCGGAGCAGCGCGCCATCCCCGCCAAGGGGCTCACCGGCCGGGGCTACGACGGGCACACCTTCTGGGACATGGAGACGTACACACTCCCGGTCCTGACCTACACCGCCCCCAAATCGGCCCGCGACGCACTGCTGTGGCGCCACACGACGCTCGAGCTGGCTCGGTCCCGGGCTCGCGAGCTCCGCCTCGGAGGCGTCACCTTCCCATGGCGGACGATCCGCGGCGAGGAGTGCTCGGGGTACTGGCCGGCGGGAACGGCGGCGTTCCACGTCAACGCGGGCGTCGCTGATGCTGCTCGCCGCTATGGCGCCGCCTCCGGCGACGCCGACTTCGAGCGGGGGCCGGGCTTCGAGCTGCTCGTGGAGACGGCCCGGTTGTGGGCGTCGCTCGGGCACCACGACGCCGAGGGGTGTTTCCGCATCGACGGGGTGACGGGGCCCGACGAGTACACCGCGCTCGTCGACAACAACGCCTTCACCAACCTGATGGCCGCCCGCAACCTCCGCGCTGCCGCTGAGGTGGTGTCGCGATACCCCGAACGGGCGGCCGAGCTCGGCGTCGAGGACGAGGAGGTGGAATCGTGGCGGGCGGCGGCGGACGCCATGGTCGTCCCCTTCGACGCCCAGCTCGGCGTGACCTCCCAGTCGGAGGGGTTCACCCGCTACCGCCCGTGGGACTTCGCTGCCACCGACCCCGACGAGTACCCGCTGCTGATGCACTACCCCTACTACCTGCTCTACTCGAGCCAGGTGGTGAAGCAGGCCGACCTGGTCTTCGCCCTCTACGCCTGCGGCGACCAGTTCTCCCCCGAGCAGAAGCGGCGCGACTTCGACTACTACGAGCCGATCACCGTGCGTGACTCTTCGTTGTCGGCGTGCATCCAGGGGGTCGTCGCCGCCGAGGTCGGGCACGTCGAGCTCGCCTACGAGTACCTGCTCGAGACCGCCCTCGTCGACCTGCGGGATCGCGCCGGCAACACGGCCGACGGGTTGCACCTGGCCTCGCTCGCCGGCACCTGGCTGGTCGCCGTCGCCGGGTTCGGGGGGATGCGCGACCATGGCGACACGCTCGCCTTCTCGCCGTGCCTGCCCACGAGGCTCACCCGGCTCTGCTTCCGCCTGCTCTACCGGGGCCGACGCCTCCGCGTCGAGCTCGGCCACGACAGCGCCCGATACGAGCTGGTCAGCGGCGAGCCGCTCGAGCTGACCCACAACGGCGACCTCCTGACCCTCGAGGCGGGCTCGCCCCGCACGCTCCCGTGTCCCGAGCGGGGCCAGCGGCCGCCCGTCGGGCCGCCGCCCGGCCGCGAGGCGTCCCGCCACGGCGTGGGCGCCAACGGCGACGACACCGCCGGGCCGCCGGGGGCGCACCGCCGGCCCCGGCAGTAGGCCGCTCAGGCCCGGCGGGCCGGGGGCGGCGGGCCGGCCGAGCCCGCGGGGTACTCCTGCAGGGGCACCGAGCCGTCGGCCCACGCCTCCAGCACGGGCGTGACGATGCGCCAGGCCTGTTCGGCCTCGTCGCCCCGGACCGACAGGGTGCTCTCGCCCCCCAGGATGTCGAGCAGTACCCGGCTGTAGGCGGGCAGCGCGCACGGCGGCGGCGGGGCGGTGAGGGCCAGCGGCGCGGGGCGGGGCGGGGTGCCGGCGGCCCCGCCGGTGAGCACCAGGGTGACATGGTCGTCGAGCTCGCCCAGGCCGACCCGTAGCTCGTTGGGCGCCGGCGCGGGGGAGCTGGCGAAGGGGGCCCCGGCGACGGGGCGGAAGCGCACCACGACCTCCATGCGGTCACGGCCCATCGCCTTGGCCGTGCGCACCACGAAGCGGGTCCCCGCCCACCGCTCGTTGTCGAGCTCCAGGGCCACCTCGGCGCAGGTCTCCGTGGCGCGGGCGGGGTCGACGCCGTCCTCGTCCACGTAGGCCGGGACCTGGCGGTCGCCGATCCGCCCCGCGGTGTAGCGGGCCCGCCGCGTCCGGGCGACGGCGTCGGCCGGGCTCATGGGGCGCACGGCGCGCAGCACGTCGAGCTTGCGGTCGCGCAGGTCCCGTGCCCGCAGGGCGGCCGGGGGCTCCATGGCCACGAGGCACAGGACCTGGAGCAGGTGGTTCTGCACCATGTCCTTCAGCTGCCCGGCCCGGTCGTAGTACGCGGCCCGGCCTTCGAGGGCGAGGGTCTCCTCCCAGACGATCTCGACCTGCTCGATGTGCTCGCTGTTCCACGCCGCCGCGAGCGCCCGGTTGGCCAGCCGCAGCCCGAGCAGGTTCTGCACGCTGGCCATCCCCAGGAAGTGGTCGACCCGGAAGGCCACGTGCTCCCCGGCCTCCTCGCCCGCCCGAGCCAGCAGGGCGTTGAGCGCCCGCGCGCTCTCGAGGTCCTCGCCGAAGGGCTTCTCCAGGGCGATCCGGCTGCCCGGTGCCAGCCCGACGGTCCCCAGGGTGCGCACCGTCGGGGCGAACAGGCCCGAGGGCAGCGCCAGGTAGACCGCCACCGGCCGGCGACCGCCGCCGCGCCCCCCGCCGTCACTGCGCCCGCCGTTGCCGTCACCGTGGACGGCCCGGGCGACGCTCTCGGCGTCCTCGAGGTCGACCGGTCGGTAGCGCATCGAGCGCACCAGGGCGTCCCGGGCGGCGACGGGCACGTCGGCGGCGTGCTCAGCGAGCTCCGCCCCGGCCGCCTGCCGGAACGAGTCGTCGTCCAGCGCGTCGCGGGCCGCGCCGGCGAGCTCGAACCCGCCAGGGAGCCCGCCAGCGGCGTGCAGCTCAGCCAGGGCGGGCAGCAGGTAGCGGCCGGCGAGGTCGCCGGTGGCCCCCAACAGTACGAGCTTGTCGATCACGGGCGGTTCTCCTCGGGCGCGGGCTCGGCGGGCGGCTCGATGCCCCACGCCGCGGTGTGGGTGTCCCCGGGCCCGAGCACGACCAGCCCGGCCCCCGAGTTGAAGGCGTCGGGCGCGCAGGTCATCGGCTCGACGGCCAGCCCGGTTCGCCGCCGGTCGGGCTCGGGCAGGGTGTCGCCGGTGAAGGCCTGCAGGTACGAGTAGGCCTCGTCGAGCCACAGGGCCACCCGGCGACCGTCGGGGCGAGTGAGGTGGGCGCGGGCACGCCCGTCGCCGTCGCGTTCGAGGTCGGTGTAGGCCGTGTCGAGGCGCCGGTCGCCGAGCTGGCGGGCTCGGCGCAGGTCGTAGGGCGTGCCGTCGACCGGTGCCTGGCCGGTCGGGATGCCGGCGCCGTCCACGGGCAGGTAGCGGCGGGCGGGCACCGCCAGGCGTGCCGAGTCGATCGTCGGGGCGCCGGCGTGCAGGTAGGGGTGGGCGCCGGTGCCGTAGGGGCAGGCACGCCGGCCGAGGTTGGTCGCCGTGGTGCGCACCGTCAGCCCGGCGTCGCCGAGCGAGTAGTCGAGCTCGCAGCCGAGCACGAACGGCCACCCCGGGCAGGCGTGCAGGACGTAGGCGAACCGGGCGCGGTGCCCGCTGCGCTCGACGAGGCGCCAGTTGGCCCAGCGGGTCAGCCCGTGGATGGCGCCGCCCTTGTCGGGCTCGGTCAGGTCGAGCTGCTCGGTGCTGCCCTGCCACGGGTAACGGCCGCCGCGGACCCGGTTGGGCCACGGGAGGAGGCTCTGGCCCCGGCCGCCGGTGCAGGGCTCCTCGGCGCCGTAGCCGTCGAGCACCGGCCGACCTGCGGCGGTGTAGTCGCGCAGGCTGGCCCCGACCTCGGTGATGACCACGGTCTGGCTGCCGTGCGTGATCGAGTACTGCTCGCCCGACGGGGCGGCCACCGTGCCTGGCACCGACCGCGAGCGTAGGAGGCGCGGCGGGGCGCGTCCCGGTCGGCCTGGTGGTGGCGATAGCGTCTGCCGTCCCGACGAGGAGGCGCCGCGTGCGCGCTGAGCAGGTGACCGAGCCCGTCGCCCACCACGCCGAGGGCCCGGTGTGGTCCGAGCGCTGGGGCGGCCTGCGCTGGGTGGACATGTTTGCTGGCGACGTCCTGACCCTGGCCGCCGACGGGGCGGTCGAACGGCGCAACGTGGGCCGGGTCGCCGCCGCCGTCCGCCCCCGGCGCCGTGGGGGCGCGGTGATCGGCGTGGAGCGGGGCTTCGTGCTCGAGGGCGCCGACGGGGCGCTCACGCCGCTCGGCGAGCTGTGGGCCGACCCCGGCGTGCGCATGAACGACGGGGGCTGTGACCCCCACGGGCGCTTCTACTGCGGCTCGATGGCCTACGACCAGCGGAGCGGCGCTGGCGCGCTCTACCGGCTCGACCCCGACGGCTCGGTCCGGGTGGTGCTCGACGGGGTCACCATCTCCAACGGCCTCGACTGGAGCCCTGACGGCTCGCGCGCCTACTACAACGACACGCCGACCGGGCGCGTCGCCGTCCTCGACTACGACGAGGCGACCGGGCTGACCGGGCAGCGCCCCTTCGTCGAGCTCCCGCCCGGCGCCGGAGGCCCCGACGGCTTGACCGTCGACCGGGAGGGTGGCGTCTGGGTGGCGCTCTTCGGCGGGGGCGCCGTGCGCCGGTACACGCCCGCCGGGGTGCTCGACGAGGTGGTCGAGGTGCCCGCCCGCCAGGTCACTGCCTGCACCTTCGGGGGGCCCCGGCTCGACCAGCTGTTCATCACCACTTCGCGCCAAGGCCTCGGCCCTGGCCAGGGCCCGGCCGCTGGCTCACTCTTCGTGGCGGCCGTCGGCGCCGTCGGCCTGCCCGTGCGCGAGTTCGCCGGGTGAGCCGGCCGGCGCGTTGGTCGGCGCGCCAGCCGGTCCGCGAAGGCCCTCGAGGACCGTTCGGCAGATGACCCGCAGCTGCGCGGCCTGCTCGGGGGAGAGGCGGTCGAAGACGAGCCGGCGCACCTCGGCCACGTGGCCGGGCGCTGCGCCCTCGAGGGCACGGCGGCCCTCGGCGGTGAGGACGGCGACCTGGCCCCGCCGGTCGGTGGGGCACGGCTGGCGGCGAACCCAGCCGCTGCGCTCCATGCTGGCCACGGCGTGGGTGAGCCGGCTCGGCGAGTAGTGCAGCACCCGGGCGAGGTCGCTCATGCGCATCGCCTCGTGGTCGGCCTCGGAGAGGGCGACGAGGGTCACGTAGTAGGCGTGGGGCATTCCGGCGTCGCGCTGGAGCTGCGCCTCCAGGGCCCCCTCGAGGCGCTGCCGGGCGAGCATGAAGGCCCGCCACGAGGCCTGCTCGTCGCTGGTGAGCCAGCGTTCCCCCTCGGCCATGGCCCGCGACCCTAACTGGTTGAGGGCTCAAGCACATGAGCGGCGACCGGGGGAAGGTGCCCGGCCGGGCCGGCAAGGTGGCTCAGTCGGCTGGGGGCTCGTCGCGGCGCTCACTGGGCGCGAGCGGCATGCTGAGCCCCCGGTGGATGCCGAGCAGCCGGGTCCCGAAGCACAACCCGGCGCCGAGCACGGCGAACGCGCCGTGGGTGGCGCCAGCCTCGTGGGCGATGGTCACGACCGCCGCGCCGAGCACGGCAGGCACGGCGTAGAGGTCCTGGCGGAGGACGGTGGGGACCTGGCGCAGCAGCACGTCGCGCAGGATGCCGCCCCCGATGCTGCTGATCGCGCCGAGGATGATCGCCTGCGCCGGGCCCAGCCCGAAGGCGAGCGCCCGGCTCGCGCCCGTGACGCAGACGAGGGCGAGGCCCATGGCGTCGAACAGCTGCACCAGCCGCCAGCGGCGCTCGAGGGCAGGACGGCCGAAGAAGGACACCAGGCCCGCGGCGCCGACCGCAGCCAGGTAGTGCCAGTCGCGGAACGTGGACGGGGGGACGCCGATCAACAGGTCACGGGTGATGCCCCCGGCCAGCCCCACGACGGCGGCGAGCACGAGGACGCCGAAGAGGTCGAGACGGGCCCGTACCGCCGCCAGCCCGCCGCTGAGGCCGAAGGTGAAGGTGCCGGCCAGGTTCAGCCAGAGGAGCAACGTGACGTCGAAGCCGTGGGGCACCGGGATCATCGGGGGCCGCCGGCCTGGGCCGTGCGCCCCGCCCGAAACCTGCGTTGTGCCCCGAGGTGCTCGTGGGCGAGCCCGGGGAGCACCACCGAGACGTGCACCAGCCCGACCATAGGGGCCGGGCGGCAGGCGGGCGCTCGATAGCATCCGCCGCCGTGACGAGCGCCACGGCCCACGACCTCGACTCCCGGCGGGGTTGGCTGGCGGTGGTCGCCGCCTTCTTCTCGTCCGCGGTGACGCTCGGGACGGCGTACAGCTTCGGCGCCTTCTTCGACTCCATGGCCGCCGAGTTCGACAGCGACCGGAGCGCCACCGCGGTGATCTTCGGGCTGACCACGTTCGCGTTCTTCTTCCTCAGCATCCTGACCGGTCGGGCCGTGGACCGCTTCGGCCCCCGGCCGATCCTCGCGCTGGGCGGGGTGGCCCTGCTCCTCGGGCTGGTCGCCACGAGCCGCGTCGAGTCCCTGGGCGTCGGCTACCTGACCTACGGCGTCGGTGTCGGGGTGGCGGCAGCCTGCGGCTACGTACCGATGGTCGCCGTGGTCGGCGGCTGGTTCCGTCACCGGCGGGCCATCGCCGTCGGCCTCGCCGTGGCCGGCATCGGCGTGGGCACGCTGGTGCTCTCGCCCGTGGCCGCGGCGCTGGTCGACCGCTACGGCTGGCGCGACACCTACGTCATCTTCGGCGTGGGCGGGGCGGCGGTGCTGCTCGGCGTGTGCCTGCCCCTGACCGCCGCGCCGCCCACCGACGGCCGGCCGTCGGCTGCCCGTTTCGGCCAGGCGTGGGCCTCGCCCACCTTCCGGCGCCTCCACCTCTCGGCCTCGTTCATGGCCCTCGCCCTGTTCGTGCCCTTCGTCTTCGTCGGCCAGCACGCCAAGGACCGGGGCGTGGGGCCCGTGCCCGCGGCCGTTCTCGTCGACGTGCTCGGCGGCTCGAGCGTCGTGGCCCGGGTCGGGTTCGGCACCCTGGTGCGCCGGCTCGGCTCCTTCCGGCTCTACCGCACCTGCCTGGCCGTGCACGCCGCCAGCTTCCTGATCTGGTTGGTGGCCGGGTCGTCCTTCGCCCTCATGGCGCTGTTCGTGATGGTGCTCGGCGTCGGCTACGGCGGGTTCGTGTCCCTGAGCCCCATCGTGCTCAGCGACCGCCTCGGCGTGGCCGGGCTCGGCTCGGTCCTCGGGCTCTTCTACACCGCCTCCGGTCTCGGCGGCTTGCTCGGCCCGCCGTCGGCCGGTTGGCTGATCGACCGCACCGACTCGTACCGCTGGGCCATCTTGGTGGCCTTCGCCCTGGCCGCCACCGGCTTCCTGCTCCTGCTCAGCCTGCCCGTCGGAGCCGACGGGCGACTCGAGCGGGCGGCCGACGCCGTCGACTGACCGAGCCAGCCTGGTCGGCGATGGTCAGCCATGGTCGCCAGTCGGGCCGCGGGCCAGCACCATGTTGCCATGTTGCCACACGCCGCGCCGCGGCGGTGATGGCTACAGTCTCGCGTGGTCATCGACTGAGATATCGGTCTGACCAGGGGGGTTGCCATGGCCGTCACCGAACGCCAGACGTCTGTCGCTGCCGATGAGCGCGACCAGGGACAATGGTGGGTGTTGCTCGTCATCGGCGGCCTGTGGCTGGTGTTCGGCTGGGTCGTGCTCTCCTTCGAGTGGAGGACGGTCTGGTCGATCGCCTTGTTCGCCGGCTTCTCGATGATCGCCAACGGCCTCGTCTACCTCGCCACCCTCTCGGTCATCGAGGGTTGGAAGTGGTTGCGCGCCGCGGTCGGCGTGCTCTTCATCCTCACCGGCATCGTCGCCGTGGCATGGCCCGAGGCCACCTTCCTCGTGCTCGCAGCCATCATCGGCTGGTACCTGCTCTTCAAGGGCGTCTTCACCGTCATGGTCGCCATCATGAGCCGGGGGCTCACCGAGCTCTGGTGGCTCGGCCTCGTCGCCGGGCTCGCCGAGATCGGCGTGGGCTTCTGGGCTGCTGGCTATGAAGGGCGGTCGATCACCCTGCTCGTCATCTGGGTGGGCTTCGGGGCGCTGTTCGAAGGGGTGGCCAACATCTTCCGGGCCTTCGACGTGCGCCGAGGCGTCACCACGCTCGCCCTGTCCTGACCACAGCACCTGCGCACCCTGGTGGCGAGGGCGCTGCTGCCCGTGGTCTGGGGCGTCGACCGCTCAATGCGGTCATCGCGCCACTGGTCCGAGCAGGGCGACCGACGGCCATGCGATGATCTGCGACGTGGCGAGCCCGACGAGTACCCTCGACGAACACGGTGGCCCTCCAGCCGACGGGCCCGAGGCCCCGGCGCCGGGAGCGGCAACTGGACGGGCGGGGCGTGCCGCCGCCTGGGTGTCAGGCGTCGTCCGCCGGTACCCGGCCACCGCCGCCCTCGTCGTCCTCTGTGTCGGCGCCGGGCTCGTCACCGGCGCGGCCTGGCGGGGGATCAGCGAGGGCGACAGCCTCTATGACGCCGTGGCCTACGGCCTGCCCGCCCTCCGGGAAGGCCGCTGGTGGACGTTCTTCACCGGGGCCTTCTTCGTGCCCCAGATCGTCCTCTACATCCCCATCCTCGTCCTGCTGGTGGCGGCGGCGAGCACCTACGAGCGCCGCGTCGGGCACTGGCGGGCCCTGGGGGTCGTCGTCGGCGGCCAGGCGTTCGGCTCGATGCTCACCGCTGGGTTCCTCTACCTGTTCCGCGACACCGGCTGGACCTGGGCCGTCGAGCTCGGCAGGGAGCTCGACCTCGGGATCTCGGCTGGGGGCTTCGCCGTCTTCGGCGCCCTGACGGCGGTCATGCAGCCCACGTGGCGGGTGCGGGTACGCGCCGCGGTCACGGCCTACCTGATCGCCATGCTCCTCAACGCTGGCCTCCTGTGGGACGTGGAGCACCTCGTCTCCTGGACGCTGGGCATGGCTGCCGGCCCCCTCCTGGCCGGGAGGCGGCCCGTGCAGCCGGCGGTGCGGTTCGGCCGCCGCCTGCAGCGCTCGGTGGTGGCGCTCGTCGTCGCCGTCTCGGCGTTGTCGGCATTGCTGGCGGCCATCTGGCAGGGCAACGGGGGCCCCTTCCACGCCGGCGATGACGCCTACCACCCGTCAGGGGTCACGCTGGCCCTGGTGGTGTCCTCGATCGTCTGGCTGGCCCTGGCCGACGGGTTGCGGCGCGGGCGCCGCTTCGCCTGGGGCCTGACGACGGGGCTCATGGCCCTCAGCTTCCTGAGCCTCCTCGCCGTGGACGCCAGCTCGGAGCGCACGGCGGACCTGGTCATCACGGGCGGGCTGCTGCTGCTCCTGCTCGTCACCTACCGGGCCTTCACGGCGCGGTCCCCGCAGCACTCGTTCCGCCGCGCCGGTGGGCGGCTCCTCAAGGTCGCCCTCGGGCTCTTCGCCTACACCGCAATCGGCTTCGCCGTGCTCCAGGACGACTTCGTCCCCCGGGCCCGGCCGGCGGACATGGTGGCTGAGTTCGTCAGCCGCCTCTTCTTCTCAACGAGCGGCAACATCGAGCCGGCGACGGACGCGGCCGAGCTGTTCGTCCGCTCGATCGCCCTCGTGTGGATCGGCGCCATCATCGTCACGGTGATCGGGTTGGTCTACGCCTCGCGCCGTCCCCGGCCCGAGCCCGAGCAGGACGCCCGCCTGCGGGCGCTGCTGCTGGCCAACCACTCCTCGTCCATCGAGTGGATGCTGACGTGGCGGGGCAACACGGTGTGGTTCTCCGCCGACGGCGAGACCGCCATCGGCTTCAGGGTGGTGGGCTCGGTGGCCCTGTGCCTGGCCGACCCCGTGGGGCCGGCGGGCAAGAGGCTGGCGGCCATGCAGGAGTTCGACGCCTTCTGCTTCGAGCGAGGCTGGCTCCCCTGCATGTTCGCCGCCAGCGAGGAGACGGCGGCGCTCGCCCCCGAGCTGCGCTGGAAGGCCGTGGAGGTGGCCGAGGACGGCGTCGTCGGCCTCGAGGGCCTCGAGTTCAAGGGCAAGGCGTGGCAGGACGTCCGCACGGCCATGAACAAGGCCGGCAAGCTGAACATCCGCCTCGAGAAGACACGGTGGGCCGAGGCCAAGCCCGTGCTCACCGACCAGCTCCACGTCATCAGCAACGGCTGGGTCTCGGACAAGTCGCTGCCGGAGATGGGCTTCACCTTGGGCACCCTCCGCGAGGCCGACGACCCCGAGGTGCGGCTCCACGTGGCGATGGACGAGGACTCCACGGTCGAGGGCTTCACGTCCTGGATGCCTGTCGGCGAGGACGGCGAGGTGATCGGCTGGACGCTCGACCTCATGCGGCGCCGGGACGAGGGCTTCAGGCCGGTGATGGAGTACCTGATCGGCGCCTCGGCGCTCGAGTTCAAGGACGAGGGCTTCCGCTTCATCAGCCTTTCCGCCGCCCCGCTCGCCAGGGCCCCCGACCACCTCGCCGGCAGCAGCGACCAGCGGGTGCTCCAGAAGCTGCTCGACTTCCTCGGCGACTCGCTCGAGCCCTACTACGGCTTCCGGTCCCTGCACGCCTTCAAGACCAAGTTCCAGCCCGTGTTCCGCCCCATGTACCTCGTCTTCCCCGACGAGTCGACGCTCCTCGAGATCGGCGTCGCCATCGCTCGTGCCTACATGCCCGATGCCGGGCTCAAGGACTGGGCGATGATGACGTGGGACATGGCGAAGCCCGGTCGCGGCTGAGCCGGCACTCGAGCCGCATCGATGACCCTGACACGGCCGCGGCCGCGCTACGACGGGCGGCGGTTGGCGCGGTCGCTCCTGCGGGCACCGCTCGACTACCGCGTCGTGCTCTTGACCGTGGCCACGTCGGCGGTGGCCACGGCGTGGGCGACGCGCGCCCTCGGGCCCGACGTGACGACGACCGAGGTCGACCGGCTCGGCTTCGGGCTGCCCCCGCTGCTCGACGGGCGCCCCTGGGCCCTGCTCAGCGGCATGTTCCTGGTAGAGGCGCTGACGCTGCCCTTGCCCCTGTTCACGTTGCTCGGGATCGCGCTGTACGAGCACGTGGCCCGGCACTGGCGCGCCGCCGTGGTGCTGGTCGGGGGCCAGCTGGCCGGCGTGCTCGTCGTCTGCGGCCTGCTCTACCCCCTGCGCCACGGCGACTGGGCCTGGGCGCGAGACCTGGCCGGCACGATCGACTTCGGCATGTCGGTGGGCGGGTTCGCCACGCTCGGGGCATGGACGGCCCACCTGCCGGTTGCGTGGCGGCGCCGGCTGCGAGTGGGGCTGAGCTGCTACTTCCCCGGGCCGCTGCTGTTCTCGGGCCTCGTGTACGACCTCACCCACCCGGCCGGGTGGGCCATCGGCATCGGGCTGGGCGCCGTGCTCGCCTCGGGCGCGCCCCACCCGGCAGACCGGACGCCGAGGCGCCCCTCGGAGACCATCGGCCTCGTCGTCGTCGCTGCCGTCGGCGCCCTCGCCGGCGTGGTGCTCGGTTGGGGGGGCGGTGGCAGCGGCGGCCCCTTCGGCTGGGGCCCGGGGGCGGGATGACCAGTCGTCGCGCCGGCGGTCCCGGGCTCAGCCGCGGGAGCGGGCCCGTTGCTCCTCGCGGAGCTCCTCGAAGCGGGCCTCCCAGCCCGGGTCGACGGCCATGCCCACCCTGGACGCCTCCTCGGCGGCCAGTTCGGCCGGGTAGCCGAGCGTGTCGGCGAAGTTGAAGGCCAGGTCGCCGTCGAAGGTCGTACCGTGCTCGGCCAGGTCGTGGAGGTGCTCGACGCCGGACTTCAGCGTCTTGGCGAAGCGGCCGGCCTCCTTGTTCAGCACGGCCCGGGCGGCATCGCCGTCGGGGGAGCCCCCGACATCGGGCCAGCGCCGCCCGACGACCTGCGACACGGCCTCGGCCGCGGCCGCGTAAGCGGCGAGGAGGCCCTCGTCAGTGCCCTTGAGCAGCTCGGCGTGGCGCAGGGAGCGGCGGACGAGCTTGCGCAGCACGTAGCCCTGGCGGCTGGCCGAAGGCTGGATGCCGGCGGCGGCGATGGCCAGGCCGGCTCGCAGGTGGTCGGTGACGATGCGCAGGGAGCGGGTGCCGTCGGTGTCGAGGTCGGCGGTGCTTGTCCCGAGGGTGGCGGCGACGGCCTCGGCGAGCTCGGCCAGCTCGTCGGTCTGCCACACCGACGTGTGCTGGTTGAGGAACATGGCGATGCGCTCGAGGCCCATGCCGGTATCGACGTTTCGTTGCGACAGCGAGGTCAGTTCGCCGTCTTTCGAGCGGTCGTAGGTCATGAAGACGTTGTTCCAGATCTCCACGAACTCCGGTTTGTCGCCGAAGACGGGCACGCCTTCTTCGCCGACGTAGACGAAGATCTCCGTGTCGGGACCGCACAAGCCCACGGGCCCGTTCGACCACCAGTTGTCCTCCTCGCCCAGCGGGTTGATCCGCCCGGTCGGGTCGACCCCGGCTCCGGTGAAGACCTGTGACCAGATCGCCGGGGCCTCGTCGTCGACGGGAACCTCGCGGTCACCGGCGAAAACGGTGACATACAGGCTGTGCGGGTCGATGCCGAACTCCTCGGTGAGGAGCTTGAAGGACAGCGGGATGGCCGTCTCCTTGAAGTACGACCCGAGGCTCCAGTTCCCGAGCATCTCGAACACCGTCAGGTGCGTGTCGTCGCCGACCTCGTCGATGTCCGTGGTGCGCACGCAGCGCTGGACATCGGTCAGGCGCTGGCCGGCGGGGTGCGGCTCGCCGCCGAGGTAGGGCGTGAGCGGGTGCATCCCAGCCGTCGTGAACAGGACGTCGTCCGTCGGAGAGCGCACGGAGTGGCCCTCGATCACCACGTGGCCGTTGGCCTCCATGAAACCGAGGAAACGTCGTTCGATCTGCTCGATCGTCCACGGCATATCGGGCATCCTCCGGGGTCGGGCTTTGACGACATCGAGTCGTCGACCGACTCGGCCGGCCTGATCATGCCACGGACTTCCGGGGTCACGGCTAGCTAGAAGTCGTGGGACTTGGTGGAGGGGAGGGGATTTGAACCCCTGTCTCGGCAAGCCGTGCTCTCCCAACTGAGCTACGCCCCCCAAGTGACGCCGAACTCTAGCAAGCGACCTCCGTGCCGTCCAGGATCAACGCGACGAACGGTTGACACGGCGTTTCTCGGAGGCCAGGCATGGCGTGTTGACCGCCATCCGCCCCACGAGGGCGGTCACAGAGGATGCAGATGCCCAGTACCCGGGAGGTCGAGCATGGGGCCGATGACGGGGCCACTGCCCGACCGCCCCACGCCGACAGCCCCTGGATGGTCATGGCGTTTGTGATGTCCTGGTCCCGCCGGGCCACCGGCCCGAGGAGCGGCGCCGGTGCCTGGTTCGGCGGCGCCGACGTCGCCCGTAGCCGTTCGGGGCCCGGGGCGGCGGGGCGCCCGGCCGACCGACGGCGCCGGCGGGACTCGCTTGCCGAGGCCCGTCCGGCGGCTGTAGAAATCCTGACTATGTTGATCGACTTTGTAGGCATACGTCGGCGCCTGCCTCTTCTCGCCGTCCTCGTGGCCGTCGGGCTCGCCGCCGCCGCCTGCGGGGACAGCTCCTCGGACGACGACGCGGCGAGCACGTCGAGCGGGGCGACCGAGGGGCCCGGGGCGTCCGAGTCCGGCGCTCTGCGCCTCGGCTACTTCGCCAACGTCACCCACGCTCCTGCCGTGATCGGCGAGGAGGAGGGCATGTTCGCAGCCAGCCTCGGCGAGGGCGTGCAGGTGGAGTACGTGTACTTCAACTCCGGCACCGAGGCGATCGAGGCGCTGTTCTCGGGGGCCATCGACGCGAGCTTCATCGGCCCGAACCCGGCCATCAACGGCTTCGCCCAGTCCGGTGGCGAGGCGCTGCGCATCGTGGCCGGCACCACGTCGGGCGGCGCCTCCCTCGTCGTGCGGGAGGGCATCGACTCGCCCGAGGACCTGGCGGGCACGACCCTGGCCACGCCATCCCTCGGCAACACACAGGACGTCGCCCTGCGCGCCTGGCTGACCGAGCACGGCTACGCCGCCGACGTCACCGGCGGGGGCGACGTGTCCATCCGGCCCCAGGCCAACGCCGACACGCTGACCACCTTCCGCGAGGGCGCGATCGACGGCGCTTGGGTGCCCGAGCCCTGGGCGACACGGCTCGAGCTGGAGGGCGGGGGCAAGGTGCTGGTCGACGAGCGGGACGTCTGGCCCGATGGCCAGTTCGTCACGACCCACCTGATCGTCGACACCGACTACCTCGGGGCGAACCCGCAGGTCGTGAGGGCGCTCATCACCGGCCTCCTCGAGGCCATCGACGTCGCCAACGAGGACCCGGCCAGGGCCCGGGCGGCGACCAACGCCGGCATCGAGCGCATCACGACCAAGGCGCTCCCCGAGTCGACCATCGCCGGTGCCTGGGAGCGGTTGACCTTCACCGCCGACCCCATCGCCTCGTCGCTGGCGAAGTCCAAGGACGACGCCGTGGCCGCCGGGCTGCTCGACGAGGTCGACCTCGCCGACATCTACGACCTGACGATCCTGAACGAGCTGCTCGCCGAGCGGGGCAACACCGGAGTGGGCGGCCTGTGAGCGCAGCGAACGGCCCGAGCGGCCGGGAGCGGGGGGCACCGAGCGCAGCGAACGGCCTGAGCGGCCGAGAGTGGGGGGCACCGAGCGAAGCGAACGGCCCGACAGGCGCTGTCGTCGTGCCCGGCCGCCCGCCGGGCCCCCTCCCTGTGGTCGCCCTGCACCAGGTGAGCAAGGTGTACGGCGGGGGCCGCCAACCCGTCGCCGCCCTCGACCGCATCGACCTCGAGGTCCAACCGGGCGAGCTGACCTGCGTCGTGGGCGCCTCGGGGTGCGGCAAGAGCACCCTGTTGAACCTCGTCGCCGGGCTCGACGCCCCGAGCGCGGGCCGGCTCCACGTCGAGGGCCGCACGGGGCTCATGTTCCAGGACGCGGCGCTGTTCCCCTGGCTCACCGTGGCTGGCAACGTGGACCTCGCCCTCAAGCTCCGGGGCGTGGCCAGGGACGCCCGCCGTGCCCGCGTCGAGACGCTGCTGCGCACCGTCCACCTGAGCGGCTTCGCCGCCCGTCGCCCCCACGAGCTCTCGGGAGGCATGCGCCAACGGGTGGCGCTGGCCCGGGCGTTCGCCCAGGACGCCGACATCCTGCTGATGGACGAGCCCTTCGGGGCCCTCGACGCCATGACCCGTGACCTGCTCCACGACGAGCTCGAATCGCTGTGGGCGGACCGTAACCTGACCATCCTCTTCGTCACCCACAACGTGCGCGAGGCGGCCCGCCTGGCCGACCGCATCGTCGTGCTGTCGAGCCGCCCGGGGCGGGTGGCGACCACCATCGACGTGAGCATCGAGCGGCCCCGGCGGATCGAGTCCCCCGAGGTCAGCGAGCTCGCCGGGTCGGTGACGAACCTGCTCCGCCGAGAGGTGCTCCGCCATGCCCACTGACTCCATCCGCGCCGGCGCCGTGCCCACCGAGGACGGGGCGCAGAACCTCGACGACACCTTCGCCGGGCTCGACGCGCTCGAGCTCGCCGAGGCGGCCGGCGAGACCCGTCGGCGGCGGCTGTGGCGCTCGACGTGGCCCAAGGTGGCGGCGGTCGCCATCGGGCTCTTCCTGTGGCAGGCCGTGGTGTGGTCGGGGTGGAAGCCCACCTATGCGCTCGCGTCGCCGGGCGAGACGCTGCGCGACCTGTGGGACCTGCTGTTGGACGGCACGATCGCCGAGGCGATGGCCATCACGCTGCGCCGGGCCGCCATCGGCTTCACCCTGGCGACGGTCATCGGCGTGGTCGTGGGCAGCGTCGTGGCCCGGGTCAAGCCGGTGCGCACGGCCGTGGGCTCCCTGATCACCGGGGTGCAGACCATGCCCTCCATCGCCTGGTTCCCCCTGGCAATCCTGCTCTTCAAGCTCTCCGAGCAGGCGATCCTCTTCGTCGTCGTGCTCGGCGCCGCGCCGGCCATCGCCAACGGGCTCATCGCCGGCGCCGACCACATCCCCCCCATCCTCCTGCGGGCCGGACGGGTGCTCGGCGCCCGGGGCCTCCAGGCCTACCGCCACATCATCCTGCCCGCCTCGCTGCCCTCCTTCGTGGGCGGGCTCAAGCAGGGGTGGGCGTTCGCCTGGCGGAGCCTCATGGCGGGCGAGCTCATCGTCGTCATCCCCAACGAGCCGTCGATCGGGTTCCTGCTCCAGATCAACCGTGAGCTCGCCGACTCCTCGGGGCTGATCGCGACCATGATCGTCATCCTGGCCATCGGCATCGCCGTCGACGCCCTCGTGTTCGGCACCCTCGACCGCGCCATCCGCCGCCGGTGGGGGCTCATCGAGGCCGGCCACTGAGCAGCGCCGCTACACGTCGCGGGGGAAGTCGAGGAGTTGGCGGGCGACGACGACGCGCTGCACCTGCTGGGTGCCCTCGCCGATGTCGAGGATCTTGACGTCCCGGTAGAGCTTCTCGAGCATCCGGTCGTTGCGCACGCCGGCTTCGCCGACGATGTCGAGGGCGGTGGCGACGGCGCGGAGGACCACCGGCGGCGCGTACAGCTTGGCGTAGGAGGCTTCGAGGGCGTTCGACTGGCCCGCCTTGGCCAGGTACACGGCGTGCAGGTACATGAGGCGGGCCGTCTGCAGGCCCCGCCGGATCTCGCCGAGGCGCTCGAGGGCGCGCCGGCGCCGCCGGCCCTGGGACGGGTAGTCCGAGCGCACGACGTCGAGGGCGAAGTCGTGGGCGGCGCGGCCCATGCCCACCCCGTGGGCCACGTGGAGGGGCCGGGTGGTGTTGAACGTGGCCATGGCGCCCTTGAAGCCGCGGCGGGACTCGTAGAAGGCCTCGCCGCCGAGGAGGTTCTCGGCGGGCACCCGGGCGTCCTCCAGCACGAAGCTCGTGGTCTCGTAGCCTCGTGACCCCATCTTGTGCTCGATCTTGAGGATCTCGAAGCCGGGCGTGGACCGTTCGACGACGAAGGCGCGGTGGCCCTCACGGCCCAGGGAGGCGTCGACCGTGGCCCACACGACCACCCAGTCGGCGCGCGCCGCGTTCGAGCAGAACATCTTCTGGCCGTTGAGCACCCACTCGTCGCCGTCCTTGCGCGCCCTGGTCTGGATGCGGGCCACGTCGCTGCCCGCGCCGGGCTCGGTCATGGCCATGGCGCCCCAGTGGGCGCGGGAGTGGTCGGTGAAGACCTCGAGGAAGCGCTGGCGCTGCTCGGGCGTGGCCGTGCTGCGCAGTGCCGCCCCGCCGATGCCTGGGCCGGGGAGGGAGAGGGCCACCCCCCGGTCCCAGTACGCGCTCTCCTCGCCGAGGAGGAAGTTGCGCACCGGCCGCCAGGCGAGCGCCTCGCCGCCCTCGTTGCGCTCGCCCTCGCCGATCACCCGGCTGACCAGGCCGCCCTGGCGGGCGCAGAGCAGGTAGAAGGGGTGGTCCACGGGCGGCGGGTCGGCAGTACGGTCGCTCTCCAGGCCCATGGGGCGCATGTAGGTGCGGCCGAGCTCCCGGACCTCCTCGATCATCTCCCGGGTTCGTTGGTCGAAGCGGGTCACGGTCACTCCTGGGCGCTGAACAGGGGGTCGGGCACGTCGAGGACGCAGTCGGCGACGTCCGCGTCGGCGGCGTCGCGGCCCCCGGCGAGCAGCGCCAGCATGCGCGCCTCGCGGAAGCGCTTCTCGGCGAGGTGGTCGACGAGGAAGCCGTGGCCGCCGAGGAGCTGGATGCCGAGGTCGGTGGCGACGAAGGCGGCGTCCATGGTCTCGAGCCAGGCCTGGGTGGCCCAGAACCCGGCGTGCTCGTCGCCCTCGTCGAACGCCGTGGCCGCGTCGCGCACCACCAGGCGCGCCCCGTGCACGCCGGCGGCCGCGGCCGCCAGGGCGAAGGCGTTGCCCTGGTGGTGGGCGACGGGCTTGCCGAAGACGACCCGTTCGACGGTGTAGGCGACGGTGGCGTCGAAGGCCGCCTGGGCGATGCCCACGGCGACCGCGGCCGCCCACAGCCGGGCGCGGCCCCGCACGGCCAGCCCGCCCCCGGGCGCGAGCTGCCAGTCGCCCACGACGGGCAGGGCGTCCGCGCCGGTCCCCCCGGCGACGGACACCCCTCCCGACGCTTGGAAGGCCAGCGCCGGCGCCAGTTCGGGCTCGTTCGGGACCTCGACCAGGCGGAGCCGGTCGCCCTTGCTGACCCAGGCCCAGCGCAGCGGCGGCCACGCCGGCGCCCATTCCACCCGAACCGGGCTGGTCTCGGCGCCGTTGTCGGGGTCGACGACGACGAGGGCGCCCTGCGCCGTACCGGCGAGGCAACTGGTGGCGACCTGCTCGGCGGTGCCGCGGTCGGGGCAGGCGAGGACGGCGCCGCTCGCCCGGCCCGGCTGGTCCGCCGCGGGCAGGCCCCCGGCGTCCGCCGCGGCCAGCGTCTCGAGCACGACCACCTTGGCCAGGCACCCGGCGTCCACGCCGCCGAGGCGACTAGGGAGGTCGAGGCCGCCGAGCGGGAAGCCCTCGAGCACGGCGAGCACCGGCGCGGGCCACCGCCCCTCGCCTTCGGCCCGGCGCACGTTGGGCCCGAGCTCACGGCCGGCGAGGCGCTCGGCCGCGGCACGCAGCGCCTCGATCTCGGGCGCGAGGGCGACATCGCTCATGGCCCGAACCCTAGACGAGTAGTTCCAGGGGCCCTGCCGGGTGCGTGCGAGCCCGGCAGGGCAACGAGCGCACCCAGACGGGAGCTCCCAAGGGCTCGGGAGGCCGTAGCGGTCGGAGAGGGGGGACGGGCCGGCCGGGTCCCCGCTGGGGGCGGGCGGCTCGTCGGGCGCGGGCGTCGAGCTCGACCGGGGCGGGGCCTTCGGCTAGCCAAGGGGGGACGGGCGCACGTCCGGGGATGGAGGGGACCGCATGGGCATGCTCGACGGAAAGGTCGTGATCGTCACTGGTGGGGGGCGCGGGCTGGGGCGTAGCCATGCCCAGTTGCTCGCGTCCGAAGGCGCCGCGGTGGTGGTCAACGACCTGGGCGGGGAGTGGGACGGGCGGGGCACCGACGCCCGGCCGGCCACCGAGGTGGCGGCCGAGCTCGAGGCCGCGGGCCACCGGGCAGTGGCCAACCACGACGACGTCGCCGACTGGGAGGGGGCGCAGCGGCTCGTCAACCAGGCGGTGGAGCAGTTCGGCCGCCTCGACGGGCTCGTCTGCAACGCCGGCTTCGTGCGCGACCGCACGGTGTTCAACATGGCCGAGGACGAGTGGGACTCGGTCATCAGGGTCCACCTGAAGGGCCACTTCGTGCCCACCCGGTGGGCCACCGCCTACTGGCGAGAGCGCTTCAAGGAGACGGGCGAGCCCGTGGGCGGCCGCATCGTGTACACCGCCTCGGAGGCTGGCCTCTTCGGCAACCCGGGCCAGCCCAACTACTCGGCGGCGAAGGCGGGCATCGCCGCCCTCGGCATCGAGGTGGCCCAGGAGGTCGCCCGCTACGGCGTGACGTGCAACACGATCAACCCGCGGGCGCGGACCCGGATGACGGTCAACACCTTCGGGGCCGAGCGCTTCGAGCGGGGCGAGGGCCAGTGGGACGCCGACGACCCGGACAACGTCTCGCCGTGGGTCGCCTACCTCTGCACGGACGCCGCCGCCGACATCACCGGCCAGACCTTCGTCGTGGGCGGGGACCAGGTCCAGCTCATGGAGGGCTGGCACCGGGTCGCCAGGATCCGCAAGGGCAAGGACCGCTGGACCGTCGCCGAGCTCGCCGAGGCCCGGGCCGAGCTGTTCGGTGACCGGCCCACCGTGCTGAAGGGGCGCCTGGGCCGGCCGGGCTGAGCCGTCGCCGGTCCCCGGCCAGCCATGTCTGTGCTCGTGGCGGGGGACCTCCCCGAGACCACGGGGAGGTCCCCGCCCCCGAGGCCGAGAGGACGGCGGCTGCCGTGGTCCTCGCCGCCGCCGTCGACCACCGCCGTCGGCTCCATCGGTGAGCATCTCAGCCCCGAGCCGGCAGCTGCTGCACGGCCCAGCTGTTGCCGTCCGGGTCGCTGAAGAACACGAAGGAGCCCCAGGGGAACTCCTGTACGTCGCTGACCTCCACCCCCCGCCCGGCCAGCTCCGCATGGGCTGCCGCGATGTCCGAGACGACCATCTGCATGCCCTTCACCGATCCCGCCGGCGCGTCCACGACGCCTTCGCCGAGGGCGATCGAGCAGGCCGAGCCTGGAGGCGTCAGCTGCACGAAGCGGATCGTGTCGCTGACCCTGTGGTCGTGGTCGGCGTCGAACCCGGCCTTCTCGGTGTAGAAGGCCTTGGCACGGTCCACGTCGGTGACGGGGATGGCTACCAGTTCGAGTTTCCAGTCCACGTGGCGTGTCCTCTCTCGTGCCACCGGAACGGGCGGCCGTGATCGCTGTCGTGGTGCCATCCTGCGACCCAGAACCGGCCACCTGCTGGCCACGTTCCGCGAGACCTCGCGTTCGCCCCACCAGGCGCGACCACGTACGCTCAGCGGCTGATCTGTGCAGCTGGGAGGGGATCGCATGCCGAGCGCGCCGTCCGAAGAGGTCGTGTTGTCCTGGTTTGACAAGCTGTCGAACTGGGGCCGTTGGGGCGAGGACGACCGCCTCGGCACCTTGAACCACCTGACGCCCGAGAAGCGGGTGGCCGCCGCTGGCCTCGTGCGCGAGGGCATCTCGGTGTCCTGCAGCTGGGACATCAAGACCGGGCGGCAGCCCGGCGCCACCGTGGAGTCGCAGCGCTACATGTTGTCGACCGGCCTTGGCCTCGAGGAGGAGGGCCGGCGGGGGCTGATCGGCGGCGGCCGAGCGGGCGGCGCCCAGGAGTACATCGGCATGGTGTTCCACGGGCTCGACGTGACCCACCTCGACTCGCTCGCCCACCTGTTCTGGGACGGGAAGATGTACGGCGGCGCGCCGGCCTCGCTGGTGTCGGACCGCCAGGGGGCCCTCAAGCACGACGTCCTCGCCCTGTCGAGCGGCGTGACCGCCCGCGGCGTGCTGCTCGACGTCCCCCGGCTCCGTGGCGTCGACGTGCTGGCCGCTGACGACCAGGTCTTCCCCGAGGACCTCGAGGCCGCCGAAGCGGCGGCAGACGTGAGGGTCGAGCCCGGGGACGTGCTGCTCCTGCGCACGGGCGAGGCGGGGGCGCGCATCGCCGAGGGGCGCAACTACAACGCCAACAAGCCGCGGTCGGGCTACCAGGCGGCCTGTCTCCCGTGGCTCGCTGAACGCGGCGTCTCGATGATCGGGTCGGACGTGGCCCAGGACGTCACGCCCGCGGGCTACAAGACGGTCACCATGCCCATCCACATGGTCGGGATCGTGGCCATGGGGCTCTGGCTGATCGACAACTGCCAGCTCGAGGATTTGGCGGCCACGTGCGCGCGCCTGGGCCGGTGGGAGTTCCAGTTCATGCTGGCGCCCATCCGGTTCCAGGGCGTCACCGGCAGCCCGGTGAACCCCCTCGCCATCTTCTGAGGGCCGCGACGATGCTGATCGACACGCCCCTGCTGGTCGTCGGCCGAGGCCCCGCGGCGCTGCTCGTCGCCCGGTTCGTGAGCGGCTCGAGCATGTCGAGCCTGCTCGCCGGCCACGAGGTCCTCGGCGGTGAGGTCCCCGTGGTGCTCGACCCCGAGGCAGTCGCCGTGCTCACCCCGCACGGTGTGCTCGACGTGCTCCGGCCCTACCTGGCGGCCGCCGAGCCGCCGGCGATCGCCCCGGCGACGTTCGAGGAGGTCCTCAAGCACCACTGCGTGGCGGACATGAACATCACAGTCTACGACGGGCTCGAGCTCGTCGAGCGCGTCCGGCGGGGGGAGGGCGTGACGGGAGTGCTCACCGACGGCCGGGCTCGCTGGGAGGTCACCGCCGACGCGTTCGTCGACGCTGCCGAGCTCCCGAGCTGGTTGGCGGCGGCCATCCCCGCGGCCGCCGAGAGGGCCGACGCCGTTCTGCACGCCTTGCACTGAGCGGAGCGAGGCGCCCGAGCGGCGGGGAGCGGGATGCACCGTGCGGAGCGAGGCGCCCGAGCGGCGGGGAGCGGGATGCACCGTGCGGAGCGAGGCGCCCGAGCGGCGGGGAGCGGGATGCACCGTGTGGAGCGAGGCGCCCGAGCGGCGGCCGACACGGCTCGTGGTGCCATGACGTCAGGACGTGGCCGGCGGTCGATCGGCGTTCGACGAGGTGCGCAGCCGTCGAGGCGCAGGAGCCAGCATGGACCGGCGAGCGCGTGCTAGGAAGCGCCCCAGTGCCAGGCGTGCAGCCTGCTCGGTGGGCGGCGAGCCGGCCTGCGCTGCGGCCACGTCCGCGGGGGCGCACCCCGCAGGCGGTGGCTCGACAAGCGGTGGCTCGACAAGAGGAGGGCGTCGTGATGAGCACCCGAGTCTCGAGGATGGTGTCGGCGGGCGTGTTGGCCGTCGCCGTGGCGGTCGGCGGCGCCGGCGTCGCGTCGGCCCAGACGAGCAACGACCCGTCCCCGACACCGATCACGGACTTCGCCAACTACCCCCTCGGCCTCGGCATCATCCCGCCGAGCTGCACGGCCGAGGGGCCCGAGGTGGTGGTCAACGAGCGGTTCTCCGTAGACGGAGGGCCCGAGGTGACCGACCTGCGGCGGCTCAACCTACTGCCTCCTGCCGAATCGGTCACGATGCGCTGGGACGGCTTCGCTCCGGGCTGCGAGGGCATCGGCGTGGGGCTGTCGGGCAAGATCGCCGGCAGCACCATCTTCGACCCCAACATCGACCAGGTCGGTGACCGCACGGCCTACTGCGGGCCCGAGGCGGGGATGATCCCGTGCACGGCGCCCTTCGAGCTCACGCTGTTCCTCGGTGACCAGCCGGGCGACCCGATGCCACCCTGTTACCAGGTGGACGCCAGCCTCGGGCCGCCGCTCGCCATCGTGGGGCCGTCGGGCTCCTTCTACGGCATCCTGAACGGGCAGTTCAACATGCTGATCTCGGCCTGGAACGGCGGACGCGAGCCGTGCGGCGTGCCCGTCACGGTGACGACGCTGGCCCCCCCGACGACCCCCTCGACCACGCCACCGCCGTCGATCTCGCCGACCTCTGCGTCGATCTCGCCGACCTCCGCGTCGATCTCGCCCACCTCGGCGTCCATCGGCTCATCGACCACCTGCCCGGCCGGCCAGACGATGGGCCCGGCGGGCTGCGTGGCGGTGGCCGGCGTGACCGCCACCATCCCGCGCACCGGAGCGGCCTCGTCCGCCACGTCCGGTGCCGCCGGGGTGCTGCTGATCCTGGCAGGCAGCGCGCTCGTGGTCGGCGCCGGCACCATCGGTCGCCGAGCCCGACGCCTCTGATCCCACAGCGCTGGTCTGCAGCGCCGTCGCTCGGGCCCACGGGGATGTTGGCCCCACAGCCAGTGGGCTACGGTTGACCGCAGGGTCAACTCAAGGGGGTCTCATGGCCGATCTCGTCATCAGGCGCGGCACGGTGGTGGACGGCACGGGCGCGGCGGCCCGTGTGGGCGTGGACGTGGCCGTCGAGGGCGGCCGCATCACCGAGGTGGGGCCGCGCCTCACCACGAAGGGCCACCAGGAGATCGACGCCGAGGGCAAGTTGGTCACACCGGGTTTCGTCGACATCCACACGCACTACGACGGGCAGGTCACCTGGGACAGCGAGCTGACGCCCTCGGCCTGGCACGGCGTCACCACCACGGTCATGGGGAACTGCGGGGTGGGCTTCGCCCCGGCCCGCCCCGCCGAGCGCAAGTGGCTGATCGAGTTGATGGAGTCCGTCGAGGACATCCCCGGCTCGGCTCTGGCCGAGGGCATCGAGTGGGAGTGGGAGAGCTTCCCCGAGTACCTCGACGCCCTGGCCAAGCGCCGCTGGACAATGGACGTCGGCACCCACGTGCCGCACTCGCCTCTGCGGGCCTACGTGATGGGGGAGCGGGCGCTCAACGGCGAGCCCACCGCCGAGGACCTCGGGCACATGGCCAACCTGGTCGGCGACGGCATCGCCGCCGGCGCTCTCGGCTTCTCGACGTCGCGCACGATGCTGCACCGCACCAAGGACGGCGACCCCATACCGGGCACGTTCGCGGGCGCCGAGGAGATGATGGCCCTCGGCCAGGCGATGGCGGCCAACGGCTCGGGCGTGTTCGAGATCGCCTCGGACATGGGCCTCGGCGGCAAGTTCGGCGACGACGTCCAGTGGATGCGCGGCCTTGCCGTGGACACGGGCGTCACCATCACCTACGCCCTGGTGCAGAACGACCGGGAGCCCGAGTCGTGGCGTGAGGTGCTGGCCAAGTCCATGGCGGCGCGAGAGGCCGGCGGCCGCATCTTCGCCCAGGTCGCAGGGCGCCCCGCCGGCATCCTCATGGGCCTCCAGACGAGCCTCAACCCCTTCAAGGCGCACCCCACCTACGGGCCCCTCGACCGCCTCTCGCTGGCCGAGCGGGTGGCCGAGCTGCGCAAGCCGGAGGTGAAGGCGGCCATCCTGGGCGAGGCGACCCGCTGGCGTAGCAGCTTCAACCACGACGTCGCCCACGGCTTCCACAAGATGTTCCCCCTCGGTGCCGAGCCCGACTACGAGCCGGCGCGCGAGGACAGCATCGCCGAGCGGGCCAAGCGGGCCGGGCGTGACCCCTACGAGTTCACCTACGACCTGCTGCTCGAGCGGGACGGCAAGGCGCTGATCTTCTTCCCCCTGGCCGACTTCGCCTACGGCACGCTCGACGCCACGTGGGAGCGGCTCCAGCACGAGGGCACGGTGAACTCCCTGTCCGACGGGGGCGCGCACTGCCGGGTCATCTGCGACGCGTCGACGCCCACGTTCATGCTGTCGTACTGGGCCAGGGACCGCAGCCGGGGCCCGAAGCTGCCGATCGAGCACGTGATCAAGCGGCAGACGTCGGACACGGCCGCTGTGTACCGGCTCTTCGACCGGGGCGTCATCGCCCCCGGCTACCGGGCCGACCTGAACGTCATCGACTTCGACCGGCTGAGCATCGAAGCGCCGCACATGGTGCACGACCTGCCCGCCGAGGGCCCCCGCCTGCTGCAACGAGCCGAGGGGTACACGGCGACGGTCTGCGCCGGCGAGGTCACATGGCGAGACGGCGAGGCCACCGGGGCACTGCCCGGCCGGCTGCTGCGCGGCCCGAAGGTGCGCCCCTGAGGCATCGCGCCTCCCCGGCCGGGCGTAAGGTCCGCCCCATGACCCTCGAAGGCGAGTACGTGCCGACCCCGACCAAATGGGTGCGCGACCAGGTCGAGACCTACGAGCGCACCGGAGGGAAGGAGGCCGGCACGCTGCTCGACACCGGCCTGCCCGTGATCATCGTGACGACGCGGGGCAACAAGAGCGGCAAGATCCGCAAGTTCGCCCTCATGCGCGTCGAGCACGGCGGCGAGTACGCCCTCGTAGCCTCCTTGGGCGGCGCGCCCAAGCACCCGGTCTGGTACTACAACCTCGTTGCCGACCCCAAGGCCGTCACCATCCAGGACGGGCCCGAGCCCTTTCTCGTCGAGGTCCGCGAGGTGAGCGGCGCGGAAAAGGCGGCCTGGTGGGAGCGGGCGGTGGCCGCCTTCCCCAACTACGAGCAGTACCAGGCCAAGACCGAGCGCCAGATCCCGGTCTTCGTCGCCTCCCGGGCCTCCTGACCCGGCGGGCGGCCAGCCCGCCGGGCAGCGGCCGGCCGAGGCCGGCCCGGTCCTCAGCCGCCGTACGCGAGGAGACGGACCGTACCGGCCAGGGGATCGACCTCCACGAGGTCGCCGTCCCCGATGCGGTCGAGCAGTTCGGCCACGCCCACGACGGCCGGCAGCCCGAGCTCCCGGCACAGGACGGCGGCGTGGCTGAACACGCCGCCCTGCTCGGTGACCACGGCCGACACCAGCGGGAGGACGGTGTTGAAGGCCGCGGTCGTGGCCACCGCCACGAGGACGTCGCCCTCGACGAGGCGGGCCAGGTCCTCGGGCCGGCGCACGACCCGCGCCGCGCCCACCACCTTGTCGTGCCCGATGCCGATGCCGCTGAGCGGCGGCGCGCCGGCACGAGGCGGCGCCACGCTCCACACGGCGTCGCGGACGGCGGACAACCGGGCGACGGCGGGGGGCAGGCTCGGGCGGGCGAGCCGTTCGCCGCCGCCGTCGAGGTGCTGGGGCGGCTCCTCTGCGCTGGCGCGGGCGCGCTCGCGCCAGCGCCGGGCGAGCTCGGCCGCCGAGGGCCTCGGGCCGGACAGCAGCGTCGGCGCCTCGTCAGCGCCCGCTTCGAAGACGTGGCGGGGATCGGCGACCACGCCGCGGGCCGCGAGGCGGCGGCCGATCTCCAGCCCGGCCCGCCGCACGAGCCCCAGGGGCCAGTTCCAGCACACGCCGTTGTCGTCGTCACGGAGCGCGTAGCTGGCCCGGGCGTCGCCGAGCAAGGCGTCGAAGCGCGCCTGTTTTGTGGGCGCCAGCGCCGCACGGATCCCCGGCGAGAGGTCTCGCGGGGCCTCGTCCCGGCCCCCCCGGCGTGCGTTCACCGTGGCCACGAGGAGCGCGGGCTGCTCGCGAAGGGTGGGCTCGACCAGGTCCTGGCCGACCATCAGCCGCCATCCGTAGTCCTCGAGGTAGGCGTCGAGCGGCGCGGCCGCCCCGCTCACGGCCCGGAGGTCGGCGATGGACGCGACCGGTACCGGGCTGGCGGCACGGTCGAGCGCGTCGGCGATGGCCCGCACGTGCGCGTCGGCAGCCGAACTGGCTGGTGAGGCCCCGGCCAGCAGCCCCGTGAGGGCGGCCGGCTCGACGCCCCAGTCGGCCGCGGCGCCGAGGAACAGCCCGGCGACGATGTCGAAGCCGACGTGCTCGAAGTGCAGTGGAGCCCAACGGAGGAAGTTCGCCAGCGTCTCCTCGAAGTGCTCGCCCAACCTGGTGTCGTCGAGGTTCTCGGGGCCGTCGGACTGCAATCGCCGGTTGGCGTCGACGGCCCGCGGCCGCCCTTCGTCGTGCCAGCGGCGCACCTCGTCCCGCCACGGCGCGGCGGCCAAGGTCGCCGCGGCCGCCCGTTCTCGCCCGGCGAGGTCGTCGGCGGTCAGCGGGATCTCGGTGCCGTAGTAGATCCAGCCGTTGACCGAAGCCCACTGGGCCTGGCCCGTCGGTAGCCCGTATCGGGCGCCGCCCTTCTCCCAGCCCAGGGTCACGGCCGGGAACAGGGAGGAGAACATCCGGCTCACGGTGTTGGGGAAGTGCTCCCTCACCAGCCACCAGTCGCCCTCGCCCGGCGCTTCCCACACCAGCTCCACAGCCATGGCCGGGAAGTCTTGCCCATCAGGCCGACAGCCTGCTGGTCGGCTGCCGACCGCCCGGGGCTGGTGCCCATCGTCACACGCGCGAGGTAGCGTTCGCGCCAGGAGAGCGAGGGGGGAACGCATGCTGTCCGACTACCGCGTCCTGGACCTGACGGACGAACGGGGGCACCTGGCGGGGCTGATCCTGCGCCAGCTGGGCGCGGAGGTGATCGCCATCGAACCGCCGGGTGGTTCCTCGGCGCGCGCCCTCGGCCCCTTCGCCGGCGACGTCGAGGGCCCCGAGCGGTCCCTGCACCACTGGGCCTACAACCGGGGCAAGAAGAGCGTGGTGCTCGACCTCGACAGCGATGACGGCCGTGAGCAGCTGCGCCGGCTCGCCAGCGGCGCCGACATCCTCTTCGAGTCGGCGCGACCCGGTGAGATGGCCGCTCGAGGGCTCGGCTACGACGAGTTGTCCCGGCTGAACCCGGCCCTCGTGTACGTCTCGATCACTCCCTTCGGCAGTGACGGGCCCAAGGCCGGCTGGGTCGCGCCGGACCTGGTGGTCCAGGCGGCGGCGGGCAACATGGTGCTCACCGGCGACAAGGACCGGGCGCCGCTGCGGGCCGGGGGGACGTTGCCCCAGGCCATGCACAACGCGGCGTCGGAGGCGGCGGGGGCGGCGCTGATCGCCCTGTTCGAGCGCCAGGCCCGGTCGGGGCTCGGCCAGCACGTGGACATGTCGGCTCAGCAGAGCATCAACCAGGCGTCCCAGTCGATGATGCTGGCCAAGCCGCTCGGCGCCGCCGTGACCACCCGCATCGCCGGTGGCGCCAACCTGCAGGGCATCGACATCCAGCTGATGTGGCCTTGCAAGGACGGCCACGCCTCCGTGACCCTGCTCTTCGGGGTCGGCTTCGCCCGCTTCACCCAGCGGCTCATGGACTGGGTGCACGAGGAGGGGTTCTGCGACGAGGCCACTCGGGACAAGGACTGGCTCGAGTACCCGATGATGCTCCTCGACGGCCGCGAGCCGGTGCCGGAGTACAACCGCCTCAAGCAGTGCCTGACCGACTTCTTCGCCACCAAGACCAAAGCGGAGCTGCTCGACGCGGCGATGACCCGGCGGGTGCTCATCACCCCGGTGTGGACGACGGCCGAGGTGGTGGCGAGTGAGCAGCTCGCCTCCAGGGAGTACTGGGAGGACGTCGACCACGGCGACCTCGGCTCGTTCCGCTACCCGGGGGCGTTCGCCAAGTTCAGCGCCACGCCGCTCCCGGCACTGCCCGCTGCCCCGAGGCTCGGGGCGCACACCGAGACCGTGCTCGCCGAAGCCGACCGCCACCCCCACGTCGTCGTGGACGAACCCAACCCCTCCACGGCCCGGCCCCTCGAAGGCGTCAAGGTCCTCGACCTCATGTGGGCCATGGCCGGGCCTGCCGCGGCGCGTGTCCTCGCCGACTACGGGGCCGAGATCGTGCGCGTCGAGTCCGTCAACAAGATGGACGTCGCCCGCACCCTGCAGCCCTTCCGCGACGACGTCACCGACCCCGAGAACTCGGGCCTGTGGAACAACATGAACGCCGGCAAGTCCGGCCTCGCCCTCGACATGTCCCGCCCGGGCGCCAAGGACGTCATCTGGGACCTGGTCGAGTGGGCGGATGTCGTCCTCGAGTCGTTCTCGCCTCGGGCGATGTCGGCGTGGGGCCTCGACTACGAGCACCTGCGCGCCCGCAAGCCCGGCCTCGTCATGGCGTCGAGCTGCCTGATGGGCCAGACGGGCCCGCTCGCCATGCTGGCCGGGTTCGGGACCATGGCCGCCGCCATCTCCGGCTTCTTCTACCCCGTGGGCTGGGTCGACCGGGCGCCGTGCGGGCCGCTCGGCGCCTACACCGACTACACCTCGCCCCGGTGGTTGGTCGCCGCCATCATGGGCGCGCTCGAGCACCGACGGGCGACCGGCGAGGGGCAGTACATCGACCTCTCCCAGGCCGAGTCGGCGCTCCACCTGCTGGCGCCGGCGGTCCTCGACCGGACGGTGAACGGGCGCATCTGGGAGCGGGCCGGCAACCGCGACCTCGTCTACGCCCCCCAGGGGGCCTACCCCAGCGCGGGTGACGACGCCTGGCTGGCCATCTCCTGTACGGACGACGCCGCCTGGGCGTCCCTCGCCGGCCTGCTGGGGCGCGACGACCTGGGCGGGCTCCCCGTCGCCGAGCGCCGGGCCCGCCACGACGAGCTCGACGGGCTCATCGCCGGCTGGACGGCAGGCCAGGACGGCGACGAACTCGTGCGGCTCCTGCAGGGACGGGGCATCGCCGCCCACGTGGTGCAGAACTCGCCGGAGTTCTGCGAGGACCCCCAGGTCCGCCACCGTGGGCACTTCGTCGAGGTCTCCCACGCCAAGCAGGGCACGACGGTGGTGGAGGCCAGCCGCTTCCGCCTGTCCCGGACCCCGGCAACGTTCAGCCACGGTGGGCCCACCTTCGGTGAGCAGACCTTCGAGGTGCTCACCGAGCTGTTGGGCTACGACGTCGACCGCATCGCCGACCTGGCCGCGGCAGAGCTGCTGGAGTGAGCGGGGGCGGGCGACCTCGTCAGGCGAGGCGAGGTCGTCCCGATCCTCGGCCGGTCATCTTCCGACCGGGGCGTCAGGCCGTCCCGGTGGGCGCGTCCAGGGACTTGGGCCGGTAGATCAGCGTCGGCCCGGCGGTGTGCCTCGTCACGGCTCGGGCGACGCTGCCGACGAGCGTGCCGACGACACCGCCGCGCCCGTGGGTGGCCAGGGCGGTGACCGTGCCGGGCTGGAGGTCAGCGAAGCGGCCGATGGCGGCGACCGTGTCCCGCCCGTGCAGCACGTCCCACTCCACGTCGAGCCCGGTCGAGGCCAGGTCGTGGGCGAGCCGGCGCACGGTCGCGCTCTCGGCCACGTCTCCGTCCCTGGGCGCTCGGTCGGCGTCGAGCACCTCCACGATCCACAGGGGCACGTCGAGGTCGCGGGCGAGGCCAGCGGCGGCGGGGAGGATCTCGGCGGCGAAGGCACTGCCGTCGGTGCAGGCGACCACGCGGGACAGCCGCTCGGGGGCGACGGCCGACGGGCCGAGGACGAGCACGGGCAGGCCGCCGCCCCGGACCAGTTCCGCAGTCACGGACCCGAAGATGGTCTGGCCGACGCCGTTGCGCCCATGGGTCGAGGTGCAGGGCAGGGCGGCCTCGAAGCCGCCGAGGTACTCGCCGATGGGCAGCGCAGGGTGGGCGGCAGCGCGGCCCCGCCCGGCCGTCAGGATGTCGGCGGTCGCGCCGAGCTCGGCCGCCGTGCGCTCGACCGTGTCGCGCCGCGCCCGGTGCGCGGCCTCGTCGCGCTCCTGCACGTGGAGGAGGTGCAGCGCGGCACCGGTGCGCTCGGCCACCAGGGTGGCCGTGCCGATGGCGGGGCGCATGGCCGGCGAACCGTCCGTGCACACGAAGACGTGCTCCGTCGGTGGGGCGATGGCGAAGGAGTGCAGGAGCATGGGTCCCCCCTATCCGTGGCACAGATGATCTCCATCATCCGCCCGGATGAGGGCAACGGACCAGGGCATCTTTTCTCTTGTGACCGATGCCACCGGCGGCGCGACCGCCTTCAGCTCTTCGCCTCGACCAGGCGCCAGTCGTCCGACCCCGGCGAGTAGCGGTCGCGGAAGTCCGGGTCGTACTCGTCGGCCACGGGGGCCACCGCGGCCATCGCCGCCCGGTAGTGGGCGACGAGGCGGTCCTCGGCCTCGTAGTCGAAGGGGTCCTGGAGGCGCATCTCCATCGTGCTGCCCCTCTCGACCGGGTTGGTGGCGAGGTGTCGGGCCGTGCGGGCCAGCGCCTCGACGGCGGGCACGACGTCCCGGTAGCCGAGGTCGTGGCGGATGGCGTCGACGCCGGTGAACTTGTGCAGGGTCATCTCCGCCGACAGGAACGGCCGGGCCGGGGTGGCGAGCGCGGCGGGCAGGTTGACGATCTCGAGCTCGGCCCCGAGCGCGGCGCCGATCACCTCGATGGCCTGGCGGGCGGTGAGGGTGTGCTCGTCGCCCACGTTGTAGGCCTTGCCGGCGGCGACGTCAGGGTGCTGCGCCGCCAGCACGAGGGCGTGGCCGACGTTCGGGCCGTAGCCGGCGGTCCGCAGCGTGAGGCCCCCGTCGGCGACGATCACCCGGCGTCGCCCGTCGAGGATGCGGCGCACGACCAGCCACTCGCGCGGGTTCGGCTGGCCGGGCCCGTAGATGAGGGGGTAGCGGAACAGGGTGGCGTCGGGGTGGGCCTCGAAGAGCAGGTCCTCGGTGTGCACGATGCGCGACACCTTGACGTTCTCGTCGTCGGTGGCCCGCTCGTCGCTCTCCCGGACGGGGGCCAGCATGCCCCCGGGCCAGCTGGGGCCCGTGGCCGCGAACCCCCGGTAGGCGGGGACGCCGCCCACCGCCATGAAGCGCCCGCAGCGGCCCCGGAAGTAGGGCGCCAGGTCGCGCAGGCGCCCGTACATGGCGAAGACGAGGTCGAAGGTGCGCCCGGCCAATGTCTCGTCGACCTCGGCGACGCGGAACGGGCTGCAGTGGAGGTGCTCGACGGACGCCGGGATGCTGTCCACCTCGTGGCGGCCGGTGTGCAGGATGGTGACGTCCCAGCCCTGGGCCGACAAGCCGTTGACGAGGGACGGGCCCGTCGGCCCCGTCCCCCCGATGACGAGTGCCTTCACGCCGGGGGACCATAGTGCGGATCGCTCGTGGGCGTCTGGGGCCGCCCGCGCCGCTGTGGCGCGGTGGCGAGGGCCGGGCCGACTGGCAGCTGGGGTTGCGCAGCACCGCGCTTTGCGCTGCCAGTCGCCGGCGCCGGCGGGCCGCGCGCCCGTCGATTCGACGTCGATTCGCCGGCGGGCGAGCCCCCCGGGGCCTCGGGCTCAGCGCTCCCAGGGGGAGAGGCGGAGCGCGGCCTCGCGGCTGGCCAGCCGGGCCAGCAGGCCGCGCAGGGCCTGGTCTGCCTCCTCGCTCGGGGCGGGAGCCTCGGCGAGCTGGGCGACGGCGGCCCGCAGGCGCAGGTTCGTCGCGGTCAGGGCATGGACGGTGGGCAGGGGCGCGTCGGGCAGGGCGGCGGCGGCAGCGAGGGCGGCCTCGAGGCCCTCGTCGATCGGCGCCGAGCCCGGGCCCGCGGCAGGCAACAGGCGCCCCAGCGTGGTGGCCAGGTCTCGGGTGTCCTCCTGCAGGTAGGGGGTGAGGTGGGGAAGCGCCCGGGCCAGGCGCCGGGCCAGGCCTATGGCGGCCTGCACCTGGTCCCGCGCCGGCCCCGGTGCCAGCTCCTCCACCACGGTGTCGGCGAGGGCGTCGGCCATCCCGGCCAACTGGTCGGCGGCGGAGGGGTTCAGCACCGCTCGCCCACCAGCTCGAGCAAGCGGCCGATGAAGGCGGGGAGCGTGGCGGCGCGGTCGGCGTGCCGCAGGCTCCTGGTGGCGCCGTCGGCGAAGGAGCGTCCGGCGGTGAGGGAGATGGTGCTGTGCTTCACCTCGGCGAACACCTGCCACCAGCGCAGGTGCTCGGGGCCCACGGGCACGCCGCCGGCTGCCACGTAGGCGTCGAGGAACGCCTCGAAGGGCAGGGCCCGGGCCGGGCTCCACAAGGCGCGGTAGACCCAGCCCAGGTCCTCGACGGGGTCGCCGAGGTGGGCCATCTCCCAGTCGAGCAGGGCGGTCAGCCGGCCGTGGTGGTGCAGGAGGTTGCCGAAGCGCAGGTCGCCGTGCACGAGCGAGACGCGTGAGGCGACGGGGAGGTGCCGCCCCAGCCAGGTGAAGCCGTAGACGAGCGCGGGGTGAGGCTCCAGGCGCTGGCGGAGGAACAGCTCCCGCCACGTCTCGAGCTGCGTGGCGGCCGCGGCGTCGGCGGAGGTGGCTTCCAGGTGGTCCTCGAAGCGGCCCACTTCGACGGCGTGGAGGCGGGCGGCGGCCGCCGCCAGGTCGAGGGCGACCGCCCGCGCCGGCTCCGCCTCCTCCGGACGCCGTAGCAGCCTGGTCTCGGCGCTGCCCGCTACGAGCTCGGTCACGAAGAAGGGCCGGCCGATCCACGCCCCCGACTCGTCGAGCCACAGGGCCCCGGGCGCGGGCACGCCGGTGCCGTCGAGGCGCGCCAACGTGTGGAACTCAGGCCCGAGCGCCGTCTCGAGCTGGCCGGCCTCGGCCTTGACCAGCATCACGCACCGGGCCTCGCCGCCCCGCCAGCGGGCGGTGAAGGACCACGGCTCCCGGGCGTTGCCCACCGAGGCCACGGGCTCGAGGTCGGTGACGGTGGCCGGCTCGCCGAGCTGGTCGTCGAGGAACGCCTCCAGCCCGCTGCGCAGTGCGTCGAGAGAGCTCTGGCCCATCGGCGATCAGTCGAGGAAAGCCCAGCCGGGCCGCCCAGCTGCGCATGCCTCGTAGGCCGCGGGGTCGATGGGCTGGTAGATCCCCGTCGCCACCTCGCCGTCACAGCGCGCCCGGCAGAGGTGCTCGTCGAGCCCGGCGATGGCTGCCCGCACCTCGGGCCTGCTGACGTCGTAGGTCTCGCCCTCGATGAGGTCGGGCCCGTCGTAGCCGCCCTGGTGGATGCCCCGGTCGGGGGTGCCGCCGTACATCCCGCAGCGCAGGTAGGCGGTCTGGTGGCCGATGCGCTCGTAGTGCACCTGCTTCACGGTGCCGTCCTCGAGGGGGTAGTCGACGACGCCCTCGACGAAGACCTTCGTGTCGGGCTCGAAGCGGAGCCGGCGGTTCGGCCTGGCCACCCGGGCCATGCCCGGGCGGGGGTCGCCGAAGCGGTAGAAGACCCGGTCCCCCCACAGCGTCCAGCTCGGGAAGGCGACGAAGGCGTTGCCGGACACGCCCACGTGGAGGCGGCCACCGAGGGCGAGGGCGGGCCCGCCGACGCCCCGGCCGATGCCCCAGTGGCGGTCCCGGGTGCCGGGGGAGCCGGCGGGGACCTCGATGCGGGTACCGGCGACCTCGACCCAGCCCTCGACCTCGCCGAAGCTCTCGAAGCCGGTGGTGACGTCGTTGCGCCGCCCCGGGGGGGACCCTCCCGCCGAGTTGGACAGCGGCTCGCGGAACACCTGGCGGGTTGTGTCGCGGAAGTCGAGCTCGTAGCTGATGCCCCACTCGTTGGGCTCGAGCACGTAACGCCACCAGCGCATGCCCTCGATGATGCGGGGGGCGAGGGGGCCGATGCGCAGGTCGGCCCGGTCGGCGCCGAGGCGGCGGAAGCCCCGGACGCTGGTGTGGCGTCCCTGGTGGTTGACGATGGCGTAGGCCTCGGCCCGGTCGAGGTTGGGGTAGAAGCTGCCGCCGGCGGCCACGAGCACCTCGCCGGCCGGGTCGTGGCAGACCATCCAGTAGCGCTCGTACGCCCGGGGGTCGCTCGTCCACGTCACCCGGATGGGGTCGGGGGTCTGGTGGACCATGAAGTCGTCGAGCGGGGAGAGCGGGAACTGCTCGGCGAAGTGCTCGTCGCTGATGGTCAGGTCGGGGGCTGGTTCGTCGGTGCTCATGGTCCTCAGGTTCCGGTCGCTTCGGCCAGGGTGCGCGCCACCGTGCGCGTCAGGCGGTACGGCTCCTCGCAGCGCCCTTCGACGAAGGAGCGCAGCCCGCTCACCTGCATGACCGCCGTCTTGTAGGTGGCGAGCACGTTCCACCAGGCCACGCTGGCCTCGTCCACGTCGATGCCCGCCGTCGCCTGGTAGCGCGCCAGGAGCTGGTGGCGCTCCCAGGCGCCGGCGATCAGGTGCTCCTTGGTGCGCAGGGGCTGGGTCACCCAGCCCAGGTCCTCCATGGGGTCCCCCAGGTGGGCGAGCTCCCAGTCCAGCAGGGCGACGACCCGTTCGCCCTCGAGGAGGATGTTGCCCGCCTTGACGTCGCCGTGGACGAGCACGGTGCCCTGGGAGGGGGGCGCCGCGGCCCGCAACCAGGCCAGGGCGGCGTCGAGGCCCGGGTAGGGCTCGAGCTGGTCGCGGCGCAGGACCGCCTCCCAGCGGTCGAGCTCGGCGTGGGACGCCCACGGCCCCGGGTCCCCGAGGAACGCCCCCATGCCGAGCGCCCGCCAGTCGACCAGGTGGATCCGGGCGAGCAGGTCGCAGAACCGCTCGGCCAGGCGGGCCCGCTCGCCCAGGGGCCGGTCCCCGTTGAGCACGAAGTAGTCGCAGACGCCGGGCTCGCGGCGCATGACCAGCGAGGGCCGGCCCAGCGAGTCCCCCGTCGGGTCGAGCCAGCGGGCCCGGGGGGCGGGCACCTCGCTCGGCTCCAGGGCCCGGAGCACGGCGAACTCGACGGCGCGGTCGGTCTCCAGCAGCCCGCCCAGGGGGTCGCGCCGCACGATCAGGGACTCGTGCACCTCCCGGTCGGCGTCCTGCCACACCAGGTCGAACAGCCAGTTCTCCCGGGACCGCCCGACGAGCACCCGGTCGAGGCCCTCGATACGGGGCCGGGCGCCCGCGCCGAGCTGGCCGCGGGCGAAGGCCTCCACCCGTTCCCGGATCTCGTCGCCCGAACCGGCCACGCCTGTCTCCTCCTGGACCCCGGCTTTCTTAGCAGCTCCGCCCGCCCCGCCCGGCGGGTAGGGTGCGCAGCGGGCAGCATCGGCGCCCGGGCCGCGATGCGGGCCACAAGGGGGGTTTCGACATGCACGTCGGGTACACGGCTACGTTCCAGAACCCGTTCGACGCGCTGAGCGACCAGGAGGTCTACCGCCAGGAGCTGCGGCTCTGCGACCTCGCGGTGGAGCTCGGCCTCGAGTCGCTGTGGACCGTCGAGCATCACTTCGACGACTACACGATGTGCCCGGACCCCACCCAGTGGTTGTCCTACATGGCCGGCAAGCACCCCCACGTGCTGCTCGGCTCGGGGGTGATCGTCCTGCCCTGGCACGACCCCATCCGGGTCGCCGAGCAGGTCGCCCTGCTCGACAACCTGTGCGACGGGCGCATGATCCTCGGCCTCGGCCGCGGCCTGGCCCGCATCGAGTACGAGGGCTTCCGGGTGGACATGAACACCTCCAGGGAGCGCTTCGTCGAGTACGTCCGCCTCGTGCTCGAGGCGCTCGAGTCGGGCTCGATGGAGTACGACAACGAGTTCGGCGCCCAGCCCCGCCGCCAGATCCGCCCCCGGCCGGCGCACTCGTTCCGGGGCCGCGCCTACGCGGCGGCGGTCTCGCCCGAGTCGATGCCGCTCATGGCCAAGCTGGGCGTGGGCGTACTCATCATCCCCCAGAAGCCGTGGCCCACCGTCCAGGAGGACCTCGCCGCCTACGACGGGGCGTACCGCGCCGCGAACGCCGGGGCGTCGCCGCCGCCCCCCATCTCGGGCGGGTCGGTCTTCGTGGACGAGAGCGCCGACCGGGCCGAGGAGCTGGCCCGCCGCTGGATCGGGGCCAACTACGAGACGGTGATGCGCCACTACGAGTTCGCCTCGGCGCCGCACAAGGGCGTGAAGGGCTACGAGTTCTACACGGGCATCACCCGCTACATCGACCGGCACGGCACCCAGGGCGCCATCGACGACTTCGTGGGGCTGATGCCGTGGGGCACCCCCGACCAGGTGCTGGCCAAGTTCGAGCACATGCGCACGATGATCGGCATGAACGCCGTCACCCCGAGCTTCTGCTACGGGGGCATGCCCTACGCCGACGCCGAGCAGAGCATGCGCCTCTTCGCCGAGCGGTGCCTGCCCGAGCTGAAGAGCTGGGACACCGCGCCCCTCGACATCCCCGCCGCCGTCACCGCCACGGGCTGAGCGGCGGGCGAGCAGCGGCGAGCGGCGCAGCCAGCCGTGACGGCCGGCGAGCTGTTCGGTGCCAACCGGGACCTGGCCCGAGCCTGCCGAGACCACCCCTTCGTGCAGGGCATCGCCTCGGGCCGCCTCGAGCGGCCGGCCTTCCTGTTCTACGTCGGCCAGGACGCCAGGTTCCTGGACGCGTTCGTGCGGGCCTACGCCTTGTGCGTGGCCAAGGCGCCCGACGCCGACTCGATGGCCGCCTTCAAGGAGCTGCTCGACGGCGGTTTCGCCGAGCTGGGCCTGCACCGCTCCTACGCGGCGCGCTGGGGCGCCGACCTGGCCCCGCCACCCGCGGCGGCGACCGCCGCCTACACCGACTTCCTGCTGCGAGTCGCCGCGCTCGAGCCCGTCGGCCACGCCTGCGCGGCGATGGCGCCCTGCATGCGGCTCTACGCGTGGCTCGGTCGGGAACTGCAGCCCGTCACGGCCGCCGACGGCCCCTACCGGGAGTGGGTCGACACCTACGCTGCTGAGGGGTTCCAGGAGCTGGCGGGCACGCTCGAGGCCCTCCTCGACCGCCTCGGCGGGGACCCGAGCCGCATCGCCGAGCACTACCGCACGGCCATGCAGCTCGAGCAGGGCTTCTTCGCCGCCGCCCACGCGGCCCGCTGAGGGCCCCGGCCGCCGAGCCTCAGCACGAGTGGTCGAGAGGACCGTGCCCCCGGCCGAGCCGCCAGCCGCTGCTGGCCGCCATCGCCCGGGCCACGTAGGCCTTGGCGGCGGCCAGCGCCCCGGGGACGTCGTCGCCGTGCGCCAGGCGCGCCGCGACCGCCGAGGCGAACGTGCACCCCGTGCCGTGGTCGTTCGTGGTCAGCAGCCGGGGCGCCCGCAACTCGTGCAGCTCGGAGCCGTCGAACCACACGTCGACCGCCTCGTCCGGGCAGTCGGCGGTGGGATGGCCGCCCTTGACGACGACGACCTCCGGGCCGGTGTCGAAGAGGTCCTCGGCGGCGGCCCGGACGTCGTCGAGGGTCCACAGCTCGCGGCCCAACAGCACCTGGGCCTCGCGCAGGTTCGGGGTGATCACCCGGCTGTGCGGGAAGAGACCGGTCAGGTAGCGCCCGACAGCGCCGGCGTCGAGGAGCCGGTCGCCGGTCGAGCTCACCATGACCGGGTCGACGACCAGGTTGGGGAGCCGGCCCCCTTCGGCGAGCCCGGCGACGGCGGCGACGATGTCCGCCGTGGCCAGCATCCCGGTCTTGACCGCGCCCACGGGGAGGTCCTCGAGGACGGCCTCGGCCTGCTGCACCACGAAGCTCGGCGGGACCACGTGGACCCCGCTGACCCCGGTGGTGTTCTGCGCCGTGAGGGCGGTCAGCACGCTCGTGCCGAACACGCCGAACGCGGCGAAGGTCTTCAGGTCGGCCTGGACGCCGGCGCCCCCGCCGGAGTCGGACCCGGCGACGGTGAGGGCGACCGGAGGGCCCCTCACGACGCCCTCACGACGCCCCCACGGCGGACAGGACCGACGAGACGACCGTGGCCGGGTCCCCGGCCCGCATGACCGCGCCCATCACGGCCACGCCCGAGGCGCCAGCAGCCAGGCACGCCGGGGCGTTCGCCGGGGTGACGCCCCCGAGGGCGTACACGGGGAGCGGCGGACGGGCGAGCGGCCCGGTGCCGAGCGCCGGCCCGTAGCCCGCCTTGGACGTCGTGGGGAAGATCGGCGACAACGTGGCGTAGTCGCAGCCCTCGGCGGCGGCCCGCGCCAGCTCGCCTCCGTCGTGACAGCTCCGGCCCATGACGAGCGGCTTGGCCCTCGGCACGGGCGAGGAGGCGGTGAGGTGGACGTTGTGGTGGTCCTCGAGGGGCGGCGTGGCCACCATCACCAGGCCCCCCAGCGGGCCGAGGAGGTCCTCGACGAAGCGGACGAGCGCCAGGCGAAGCGCCGGCGCGAGGTGCCGTTCGCGCACCACCACGGCCCGCAGGCCGCCGTCGACCGCGCTGGCCAGCACCTCCCGGAGGTCGTGGCCGGCACGCGCCGTCGCCTCGCCGTCGGTGAGCACCACCAGCGGAGGGGGCGCGGTCACCCGGCCACCTCGTCGGGGGCGAAGCCGGCCCGGCCCTCGGTCGGGGAGGAGGCCTCGGCGTAGAGCCGGACGGGGATGCGACCGGCGTGTCGCGCCTGGTGGCCTGCCTCGACGGCGAGGCGCATGGCCAGCGCCATCCGTTCGGGCTCCCGGGCCCGGGTGACGGCCGAGGCGAGCAGCACGGCGTCGCAGCCCAGTTCCATGGCCAGCGCGGCGTCGGACGCCGTGCCGACCCCGGCGTCGAGGATGACGGGCACCTCGACCATCTCCCGCAGGATCCGCAGGTTGTAGGGGTTGCGGATGCCGGCGCCGCTCCCGATGGGCGAACCGAGCGGCATGACTGCGGCGCAGCCGACGTCGGCCAGCCGGCGGGCGAGGACGGGGTCGTCGGAGGTGTAGGGGAACACGACGAAGCCGTCGTCGACGAGCTGCTCGGCGGCGTCGAGGAGCTCGGCGGCGTCGGGCAGCAACGTCCGGTCGTCGCCGATCACCTCGAGCTTGACCCAGTCCGTCCCGAGGGCCTCCCGGCCCAGGCGGGCCGTGAGGAGCGCTTCGCGTGCGGTGTAGCAGCCCGCGGTGTTGGGCAGGAGCCGGACGCCGAGCCGGCGGAGGACCTCGAGCAGCGAGCCACCACCGTGCGGGCCCAGGCGCCGCATGGCGACGGTGGTGATCTCGGTCCCCGACGCGCGCAGCGCCCGCTCCAGCACCTCGAGGCTGGGCGCCCCGCCCGTCCCGGTGACGAGGCGCGACGTGAAGTGCTCTCCGGCGAGCACGAGGTCCCCGTTCGACGCGGCTGTGGTCCCGTGTTGCATCTCAGCCTCCCTGGCGCGGCTCGAGGATCTCGACACGGTCGCCCTCCTGCACGCGAGCGATCCCCCAACGGCTGCGCGGCACCACGTCGTCGTTCACGGCCACCGCCACACCGTCGAGGCGCTCGCCGAGGAGCTCGGCCACCGTCGTCCCCTCGGCCAGGTCGCGGCGGGCGCCGTTCACCTCGACGCGCACGGCGTCACCTCCTCACCGCGGGGCGCTCGGGGCGGAACGGGGCGACGACGTCGGGCGCCTCCCCGCTGACCAGCAGTTCGGCCACGGCGTCGGCGGTGACGGGCGCCAACAGGATGCCGTTGCGATAGTGGCCGGTGGCCACCACCGTCCGCTCGTCGAGCGCGCCGATGAGGGGCGCGTTGTCGGGCGTCGCCGGGCGCAGGCCCACCCCGCACTCGACGAGCTCGGCCTCGGCGACCCCGGGCACCAGGTCGGCGGCGTCGTGGAGGAGGTCGTGCACCGCCCCGGCTCGAACGGTCAGGTCCTCCCCGACGTCCTCGACGGTGGCCCCCACTACCACCTCGTCCCCGCGGGGGACCACGTAGACGTCGAGGCCCCGGACGACGTGGGCGGGCAGGACCGAGCGCCCGTCCGAGCGGAGGCGGAGGACCTGGCCCTTCACCGGCCGCACGGCGAGGCCGGGCACGAGCGCCGGCGAGCGCCAGCCGGCGGCCACGACCACGGCGTCGGCGTCGAGCGCCCTCATGGCAGGGGGATCTTCGGGCGAGGTGGTGACCATGCCCACCGCCCGCGCCCCTGCCGCTCGGCGCAGGGCCGACAGCAGGCGCCGGTTGTCGACCTGGTGGTCGCCGCCGACGAAGAGCCCGCCACGGGCGCTCGGGGCGAGCGCCGGCTCCCGCCGGCGGACCTCCCTGCCGCTCAACCGCTCGACCTGCAGCCCGAGCCCCACCTGCTGGGCGTGGAGGTCGTCGAGGACGCGGAGGTCGTCGAGGTCGCGAGCCACGGCCACGGTCCCGCACGTGACGTAGCCGGGATCGCACCCGGCGTCCCCGGCCAGCTCAGCTGCGAAGCTCGGCCAGCGCCGGGCCGACTCCAGGTTGAGCGCGAGCAGTGCCTCCTCGCCGGCGTGCAGCTCGGTGACGGGGGCCAGCATCCCCGCGGCCACGTTCGCCGCCGCCCGCGCCGGGGCCGGGTCGTGCACGGTGACCTCCATGCCCCGGCGGGCGCAGCGCCACGCCACGGACAGGCCGATCACCCCGGCTCCGAGGACCGCCACCCTCACGGCGCCCGCCCTGGGGGCCGGCGCGCCCCGGCGCCCTCCCCGAGGAGCTCGAGCAGCTCGGCCGTGGCCGCCGATGGGTCGTCGGCCTCGAAGACGGCCGCGACCACGGCGACGCCCCAGGCACCGGCGTCCAGCAACCGCGGCACCCGCTCCGCGGTCACGCCAGCGATGGCCACGACGGGCACCTCCACCGCCGAGGCCACGGCCTCGATGCCCCCGAGGCCGAGGGGCGGCGGCAGGCCGGCCTTCGTGGTGGTGGAGAAGGCCGGGCCGACGCCCAGGTACGACGCCCCCTCGTCGACGGCCCGACGGGCGGCCTCGGCGTCCCGGCACGTCGCCCCCACCAGGGCGCCGTCACCGAGCAGCCGCCGGGCCAGGGCCACCGGCAGGTCGTCGGCCCCGACGTGGACACCGGCGGCCGCCACGGCCAGGGCCACGTCGACCCGGTCGTTCACCAGGCACAGCGCCCCCGACGCCACGCAGGCCCGCGAGAGCTGATCGGCGCAGACGTAGCGGGCCCGGTCGGTCACGTCCTTGGCGCGCACCTGCACCAGGGGAGCGCCCGCGGCGAGCGCCCGCTCCGTGGTCTCGACCACCTCGGCGCCCACCATCGGTGGGGTGATCAGGTGGAGCCTGGGAACATCGATGACGTCCGTCTCCCTGCGTCGGTATGACCCGCATCAGGTTCGTACGGTCGGGGGCCGGTGACAGCCCCCCTCTCAGCCCGGTGCGCCGGGCTCCCGTGGGTTCACCAGCGACGGTAGCCCCGCCCCCGAGGACTGTCGAACCGCGCCGGAACTGGCTGAGCCCGACGACTGGGCCTGGGCCTGTCGGGTACTGAGGAAGCCATGACGTCGTTCGGCTACACGCTGTCCAGCGAAGAGCACGCGCCCGCCGACCTGGTCCGCAACGCCGCCCGGGCCGAAGAGGTGGGCTTCGACTTCGTGTCGATCTCGGACCACTACCACCCATGGGTCAGCGAGCAGGGCCACAGCCCCTTCGTCTGGTCGGTGCTCGGCGCCATCTCGGAGGCGACCGAGAGCATCGGCGTCGGCATCGGGGTCACCTGCCCCATCATGCGCGTCCACCCGGCGATCATCGCCCAGGCCGCGGCGACCACCTCCCTGCTGCTCCGCGGCCGGTTCTTCCTCGGCGTGGGCACCGGGGAGGCCCTCAACGAGCACATCCTCGGCCAGCGCTGGCCGAGGCCCGAGGTCCGCCTGGCCATGCTCGAGGAGGCCGTCGACGTGGTCCGTCAGCTGTGGACGGGGGACACGGTCGACCACAGCGGCGCCTTCTACGAGGTCGAGAACGCCAAGCTCTTCGACCCCCCGGCCCGGCCCGTCCCCATCGTCGTGTCGGGCTTCGGCCCCAAGGCGGCGCAGCTGGCCGGGCGCATCGGCGACGGCTACTGGGGCCACGCGCCCGAGGACCGCCTCATCCAGGCCTACGCCGCCGCGGGCGGCGCCGGTCCCCGGTACGCCCAGCTCAACGTGTGCTGGGCGCCGGACGAGGCGACCGCCCGCCAGACCGTGCACCGGGAGTGGCCCAACGGTGGGATCACCGGCCAGCTCGCCCAGGACCTGCCGACGTGGACGCACTTCGAGGAGGCGGCGCAGATGGTCTCGGAGCAGGAGGCCGTCGGGCCCACGCCGTGCGGGCCCGACCCCGGACCGGTGATCGAGTCGGTCCGCGCCTACGTGGGCGCCGGCTACGACCACCTCTACTTCCACCAGGTCGGCCCCGACCAGGAGGGCTTCTTCCACTTCTGGCAGGAGCACCTCCAGCCCGCCCTCGCCGCCGTGGGCGCGGCGCCGGCGCGCTAGCGACGCGGCCGCTGGACCAGTGGTTCCAAGGGCCCGGGAGGCCGTAGCGGTCAGTGGGGGGAGGGACGGCCGGCCGGCGCCTTTGCTCGGGGCTGCGGGTGCGTGCGAGCCCGCCTGCCGGCAACGAGCGCACCCAGGGCTCGGCCGGCGTGAACGCGGCGAACGTTGGTGGTCATGGCACTTGGGACTGGCAGACTCCTGGCGGTCGAGGGGCGAGGCAGGTGATGGCGCGGAGGAGGCTGGGGGCGTCGGCGTGCGTCGTCGAGGGCTCGGTCGTGCCCGGTGACGTCGTCGTCGACGACGGGCGGGTGGTCGAGGTCGCGGCCTGGCCGCCGGGCCGCCGGGGCGGCACCGCCTGTGCCGGCTTCCTCGACGTCCAGGTGAACGGGCTCGCAGGGGTCGACTTCGGCGACACCGACGAGGACGGCTACGGCCACGCCGCGTCGGTACTGGCCAGTACGGGGGTGACCGGGTGGCTCCCCACCCTGCCCACCAGCCCGCCCGACCGCTACCCGCCCGCGCTGGCCCTCGCCGGCGCCGTGGTGCGCACGCCGCCGCCCGGCGCCCGCATCCTCGGGGTGCACCTCGAAGGGCCGTTCCTGTCCGAGCGTCGCGCCGGCGCCCACCCGGTCGCGCACCTGCGGGCACCCGACATCGACGCCGCCGCGGCCTTCCTCGCCGCCGGGCCGGTGGCGCTCGTGACCCTGGCGCCCGAGCTCGACGGCGCCCTGGAGCTGGTCCGCTACCTCGTCGGCCGGGGCGTGGCGGTCTCCCTCGGCCACACGGACTGCGACGGGCTCACCGCCCACGCCGCCTTCGATGCCGGCGCCAGGGCCGTCACCCACCTGTGGAACGCGCAGCGGCCGATGACCGGCCGCGACGCCGCGGTGGGGGGCGCAGCCCTGGCCAGGGGGGACGTCTTCGTCGGCGTCATCGCCGACCTGGCCCACGTCGGCGCGGACACGTTGCGGGTGTCGGCCGCCGCCGCCGGTGACCGCCTGGTCGTCGTGACCGACGCGGTCTGGGCCGCGGGCCTGGGCGAGGGCGAGCACCGCCGCCCGGGAGCGTCCCTGGTCGTGGGCGGCGGTGCCGCCCGGCTCCTCGACGGCACCTTGGCCGGTGGCACCGGCACGCTCGATGCCGCGGTCCGCAACCTCGTGTCGGTGGGCCTGCCCCTCGAGCGCGCCGTCGCCGCGGTGACCGAGGCGCCCGCCCGGCTCCTCGGCCGCGCCGACATCGGGCGGCTGGAGCCCGGCGCCCGGGCCGACGTGGTGGTGCTCGACGACGAGCTCGAGGTGGCACAGGTGCTGGTCGGCGGCCAGGAGCTGCCCACGTCGTGACCGAGCTCTGGCGCATGGCCGTCAGTAGCCGGCCCACTCCCGCCGCTGGTACTCGAGGATCACGGGGTCGAGCAGCGTGGAGGCCTCCACCGCCGCCGGGAGACGGTCGGGGGGGAACACCCGGGCGGCATCGAGGACGTCGGGGGTGAGGAAGCTCAGCTCGGGTGCGTCGGGGGCCAGGCGCAGGGCCGGCGGGGCGGGGCCCCGGGCGGCCAGCACGAAGCCCCATTCGCCGAAGGACGGGACGCTCACGTGGTAGGGCACCTCGCTCAGCCCCGCCTCCTGCACCGCCGCGGCCACCGACCAGTACGAGGAGGGAGCGAAGAACGGGGAGCCCGCCTGCACGGTCATCCGCCCGTCGTCGGCCAGCAGGCCGGCCACCACGCCGTAGAACTCCACCGTGTAGAGCTTCGCCGTGTCGGTCGAGTCGGGGTCGGGCAGGTCCACCAGCACCACGTCGAAGGGCGGGCCGTCGTAGCCGCGGCTCCACGTGAGGGCATCGGCCGCCACGACCTCCACCCGAGGGTCCTCGAACGCGCCGCGGTTGCGGGCCGACAGCCACGAGTGGGTGCGGGCCAGCCGCACGACGGCGGGGTCGAGGTCGACCAGGGTGACGTCGTCCACGTCGCGGTAGTCGAGCACCTCCCGCAGGGCCAAGCCGTCGCCGCCGCCGAGCACCAGCACCCGGGAGCGCCGGCCCGCCATCGCCGGGTGGGTGAGCGCCTCGTGGTAGCGGTGCTCGTCCAGGCTCGAGAACTGCAGGTCGCCGTCGAGGTACAGGCGCACGTCAGGTGGGTGGCCGCCGCCGACCCGGTCCGATGTGAGCACGATCTCCTGGTAGGCGCTGCGCTCGGCGTGGACGATCGGGTAGCGGTACATCTTCTGGCGCGCGGTCACCTCGAACTGGTCGGCGTAGGCGGCGGCGCCGCCGAGGAGCACCAGGGAGCCTGCGCAGGCTCCGCCGACGGCCAGACGGCCCCGGGGCAGCGCCGGGCCGAACAGCCAGCCGGCGACGAGGCCGGCGGCGGCGATGTTGACGGCGCCGACGAGCAGGGCGCCCTGGAGCAGCCCGAAGGTCGGCAGCAGCACGAAGGGGAAGGCCAGGCCGCCGATGAGGGCGCCGCCGTAGTCGACGGCCGACAGGTCGGCGACCGCCCCCGCCGCCTCCTGGGCCCGGAGCCGCTGCACGAGGCTCATGAGCAGGGGGACCTCGGCGCCGATCAGCCCGCCGATGGCGACCGCGGCGACGAGCATGACCGGCGTGTACAGGTCGAGCCAGGCGAAGGCGGCGTAGAGGAACGGGACCGAGAACGCCCCGACCAGCCCGAGCGCCACCTCGACCGCAGCGAAGGAGGCGATCGGCCATCGCAGCAGCGGCTTGACCGCAAGGGCGCCGAGGCCCATCGACGCCATCACGAAGGCGATCACGAGCGAGGTCTGCTCGACCGAGCTCCCGGTGAGGTACGAGCCCAGGGCCACCAGGGCGAGCTCGTACACGAGCCCGCAGGCGGCGCAGACGAACACCGCGGCGAGCACCACCCGCCGGGCCGCCGTACCGGTCAGGACGGCGGGGCCCCGTGGCTGCGGTGCGTCGCTCACCGGCCGGCCGCCTCGTCGCTCGTGGGGGTGCCGCCTGACGAGCTCACGAGATGGCGGCCGACAGGATGGCGCCCAGGGCTATGTGGTTGGCCGCCACCACCCACGCGGCCGGGTTGGGCTCGTGGTGCGTGACGATCTCGCCGAGGTCGCCCGGGGTGATCCGGTCGACGACGAGGAACGAGACTGCCAGCAGCAGGATGCCGACCAGCCCGAAGCCGACGGCGCTCACGATCCCGTCAGCGAACCCGTCGAAGGAGGTGACGATCGACGTGGCCACGATGGCACCGAGGGCCAGCAGCCCCGAGCCGAGCACCACCGCGGTGTTGACGTTGTGCTGCTCGTAGATCAGCTGGCCGAGGTTCCCTGGCGTGAGCAGGTCGACCACCAGATAGCCGACGGCGAGCAGCACGATCCCGACCACTCCCCAGGCCAGGATCTGGGCGAGCTCCACGAGCAGGTCTCCGATGTCCATTTCTGTCGGCCTCCTGGGTCCGTTGCTGTCGTCACTTGCCGACGCCGGGCCCGCCGCCCCGGAAGCCGCCGCCGGTGTTCGATGCGCGCTCGCCCCGGGGGCCGTACGAGTTGGGGGAGGCCCCCCAGTAGCCGCCGATGAGCGGCAGGTACCGGTTGCGGACGCGCCGGTAGTCGTCGAGCTCGACGCGCGAGCCGCTCGGCTCCGGGAACACGGCGACGATGTACTCGCCGTCGCGCATGAACTCGGCCTGCTCCTCCGTGAAGCGGTCGCGGGGGTCGACGCGCTCGGCGATCCCGTCGGCCGTCGGCTGCACGGGCTGTGCCGACCGCCAGGTGTTCGCGCGCCCCGGGTCGGCCTCGAAGGTGGTGTCGAGGAACGCCTCGACCTCCTGGCGCGAGGGCGACGACGACCCGCACCCGACGAGCAGCAGGGCCAGCGCCAACGCCACGAGCCTCAGCACCGCTCGACTCGGCCCCCGCTCACCCCAACCTCGCCCGGGCCCCGGTCGGGCGAAGGTCGATGACGCGAGCGCCGCGAGAGGCGACCGGGAGGGCACGGAAGACTCCGGTCATGACGAGGTGGGGTACACGATCAGCGCCCGGGGCCGGACCGGGCGCCCGACGGACACCTCCCAGCTCTGGCCGAACTGCTCGAAGCTCAGGAGGGCGCCGTCGGGGCCATCGTAGTCGACGTAGCGGGCGGTGCCGGTGGGCGCGGTCCCGGTGGTGCCCTCGGCGGTGTAGCTGGCGCTGCCCTGTTCCTGGAGACGGTAGGTGTGCTGCCCGTGGGCAACCCGGTCGGCGCCGGGCTCGCCGTCGACGTCGCCCGGGGCCACCTCCTGCCACACGGCCACGGCGATGCCCTCGTCGTCCTCGACCGACACCCAGTGCTGGGCACGGTCGTCGTCGATCAGGTGCTCGGCCCAGGTGTAGCCGCTCGCGTCGTAGCGGATGGAGCCGCGCACGAAGTGGTCCGTGGCCTCGAAGGTGACCACGTCCCCGACCTTGAGGCGGTACAGGGCCTGCTCGTTGCCGTGAGCGTCGGCGAAGGGGTCCCGGCGGGGCGGCGCCTGCCCCTCGCCCTGGTCCGGGCGCGCCCGCCGGGCGCGGACGAGGGCGACCACCGCCACGACGGCCACGACCAACAGGACGATGATCACCACGGTCCTCACGGTCACTCCCGACCCTTCGCTGGCACGAACGCCGGGGAGGCTACCGGCTCGGGCACGGGGCCCTACCCGCACGGCCCTCGATCGCGTGCAGGCGACGCACGGGCGCGAGCGCCGCAGTGGCTCAGCGCGGGGCGACCTCGGGGCGGGAGGCGGTGATGTAGGTCCAGCAGGCGTGGAAGCTCGGGCGCCCGCCGAAGAGGACGTCCATCGCCTGGCGCATGAGGCGCAGCCGGTCGGCCACGGCGCGGTCGCCGGGCGCCGCGCCGTCGACCCTCTGCGTCCCGCCCACCCAGCCGAGCACGGCGTCGTGGTAGGCGCTGAGGAACTCGAACCAGTCGTCCACGCCGGCCTGGATGCTGACCTCGCGCACCGACTCCACGGTGAGGCCGCAGCGCACGAGCGTGTCGAGGTACAGGTCGAGGGGCCGGGGGGCGAGGAACACCCGGTCCCGGTGCGCAGCGTGCGCCTTCATCCGCTCGGTGTCGTCGAGGGCGCCCCGGTAGGCGGCGTAGGTCGGGTCGGTGCGCACGATGCCCTCGGCCAGCTCGGCCACCACCCACACCGTCTCGTCCAGGATCCACTCGCTGCTGCGCGCCCGCGGGTTGCGGATGTTGCCGGAGTTGACGAGCAGGTGGCCGCCCCGCCGCAGCACCCGCACCCAGGAGTCCACGGCGTCGGCCAGGTCGGGGTAGAGGTGGATGGCGTTCGTGGTCACGATGACGTCGACCCCGCCGCTCAGCAGCTCCGGCCCTACCACCTCGTCGACGCGCTGCAGCCGCTCGTCGTCCCGCAGGTAGCGCAGCAGGCGGAAGGCCACGGCGGGGTCGTCGCGGAACTTCTCCAGGGCGACCCGCAGGAACTTGGGCGAGCTGTCGACGACGAGGGTGCCCACACGGGCCTCGAACACCCGCAGCTTGAGCCGGTCGAGCAGGATGCCCGTGCCGCCCGAGTAGTCGATGAGGACGTCGCCGTCCTGGAGGAGGTGCGCCAGCTCCTCGACGGTGGGGTCGAGGTTGCGGTACCAGCCGTGCCGCTCGACGTTGTCATAGGCGAGGCCGAACTCGTCGACGGGGTGCTCGGTCCAGTCCTGCGCGGGCACCCGCTCGAACCCCGCGGGCCACGAGAAGGCGCGGCGCTCCCGCGCCGGGGGGCGCGGCGCCACCGTGAGCTGCTGGTGCAGCCGGATCAGCTCTTCGACGTCCTGGGGGCGGTTGCGGCCCCACCCGCACTCCGTGGCCACCCCGAAGAGGCGCACGTAGCGCTGCGCCGCCGTCACCCGGGCCGACGCCCCGACGACGCCGTCCTCGATGTGGATGAGCCCCAGGTAGAGCTCCGTGTCGGGCCGCAGTGAGAGCGCGGCGAGCTGCTCGTAGTAGGCGACGTCGAGCCGGTCGCCGGGGACCGGCAGGTGCACCCAGTCGAGCGAGCGCCCCAGCCCCGAGGAGAGGGCGTTGGCCACCTCCACCATGCGGCGGGCGTCGGGCGGGCGGTCGTGGGTGAGGCGCTCGTGGCCGTGGCCGAGGCAGAAGTGGTAGCCGAGCTCCACATCGCTCGGGACGGTGCGGGCAAGGCGCAGGAGGCGCTCGACGATGCCGGCCCGGACGTCTTCGAACCAGCTCGGCAACAACCCGTCGAGCATGGCGAACTCGAAGTTCGTGTCCCACTGGACGGCGAGCTGGTCGCGGGGGACCGAGTCGACGATGGCCCGCACCTCGTCGAGCATCCGCGCCTCGTAGACAGGCTCGATGAGGGCCTGCTGCTCGGGGGCCACGAAGGCGCTGATGGGGGCGAGCGGCGTGGGCAGGCACACCTGGAACCGGCAGTGCGCCGGCACCAGCCCGTCGCGCTTGAGCCGGGAGAAGACCTGGTAGGAGGAGATGGCCGCCTGTGCGTAGCCCAGGTCCTCGAAGCGCAACGAGGTCGCCGACTCGCCCTCGCGGAGCCGGAGCCGGGGCAGGGACCGGTAGGGATGGTCGCCCGGCGGGCACACCTCGAACTCGGGGTGGGCGCTCAACACGGGGTACTGCCACACGATCCAGTCCGAACGCGGCCCGGTCTCGCCGTCGGGGAGGCGTCGCACCTGGTCGCCGAGCGCGCCTGCCAGCGTCCGGAAGACCTCCGTCGCGCTGCGGAGCGGCACGCTGCCCACCATGAGGGCACCACCGGACGCTCGTGCGCTGACGTCACCCGTGGTCATGGGGCCTCCTGGTGTCCTGGAAGGCCGGCCCGGCGCTCGAGCCTGCGACGTCGATGGAGCCAGCGCCCAGGTAGAGGCGGCGGAGGAGGTCGGGGTCCCGGCCCAGCACCTCGCAGTCGCCCTCGTAGGCGATCTCGCCGCGCACGATCACGTAGGCGCGGTCCCCGACGGAGAGCGCCAGGGCGGCGAACTGCTCGACCAGCACCACGCCCACGCCCTCGTCGGCCAGGCGGCGCACCACGGGGACGAGCCGCTTGATGATGGTGGGGGCGAGGCCGAGGGACATCTCGTCGAGCAGCAGCACCTTGGGCTGGCTGACGAGAGCCCGGGCGATGACCAGCATCTGCTGCTCGCCGCCCGGCAGCAGGGCGGCGCGTGCCGTGCGCCGGTTGGCGAGGACGGGGAACAGCTCGAAGCTGGCCTCGATGGCCGGGCGGGGGCCGGCCACCAGCAGGTTCTCCTCCACCGTCAGGTCGGG